>CAKUHK010000057.1:0-15492 GCA_934655965.1 uncultured Collinsella sp. | reverse complement strand
TAGCCATCGACCTGGTAGCCACGCAGCGTGGCCTTGAGCGAGGCGGACACCGTAAAGTCCATCTTGCCGAGCGTATCCAGACGCTCGACGGTGCGACGGAATGCAGCATCGCGATCGGCCTCGAGCGCGGGCGTGCGCGCGAGCATACTATCGACAAACAAGGTGCTCGACGCGGGAAGCGACACGCCGTCGAGCAGGTCGACGGCATCGACGCCCAGGTCCTCAGCAAGGCCAAATGCGGCGCGGGCGCCCTCGTCCAGACGCACGATGTCGCCGGACGTCAGGCGCGCAAACGTCTGATGGCGCTTATACGAGTCCAGATAGATGGCAAGGTCCGTCGCCGAAAGCCCACTCGCGCCCAGTTCGACGTCGAGCAGATTGCTCTTGACGGTCGCGCGCACCGAGAGCTTGGGCGCGGGACGTACCGAGATCTGGCGCAGGCGGTCGCTGAGCATGACCTCGCCCAGCTCGGACAGTGCAGACAGACCCTCGGTGAGCAGGCAGAACAGACTCTCGTCGTCGCGTTCCTCAAACGCCAGGCCGCCCTCGTGGAAATCGAAGTACATGGCAGCCGTGTCCATAACGCGAAACTCCGCTACCACGTCGCGGGGCGGCACGCCGGGGCGCTGGTCCTCGAAGGGGCTTCCCGGAGCACCCAGGCTAAAGAGATCTGCCGACCAATCGCCGTAGGCGACCGAGATCTCGCAGGTCACAAGCCCGTCACTGACGCCGATTGCCATGGCAAAACTCGGCTCGGGCGCCACGGTGTCGAGCACGGCAGGAGCGGTGAGGTCGGTGTATTCGCGCAGCACGGGCAGCGCCATGCGACAGAACTCGCCCACCTGTTCGGCGGCGATATGGACCGGCGTGCGGCAAGGCAGCAGACGCGAAAGGAATGGCGCGGCATGCTGAGCAAACGCCGCATCGGCACGGCGCGCGCGATGCGTGTCGACCAGATAGGCAACGTCGCCCGAGGCAAAGCAGTACGCGTCGGCAGGCAGGCGCAGGTCATAGCTGCCGCCGGCCGCCGGCGCAATCTTGGCGGCAAGAAGCGGCGGGCGCTTGGCGGTCGGTTCGTCCTCCCCTTGCGGCGCCGCCTCAACCGCCACGTCGTAGGCACGATGCGTTGTCGTCCCCCGCGACCAGGCAGGCTCAAAGGAAATGGTCCGGCCGCGCAGCAGGTCCAGCATGTATACGATGTCATGCTCGGACAAGGGCAGCTGGCGCTCGGCGACAAAACCGCTACGGGCAAAGTCATACGACGCCGAGCGCGAGCTCGTGATGTCACTCAGATAGGCGACCGTCGTCGCGATAAGGTCGAGCAGGCGCACCGAAACCTCGTCAAAGGCCTCGGGCGTATGGAGGAACGTGAGCTTCTTGCCGTACGAGAACGTGCCGCCGCGCACGTAAGCATCGGCCATGCCGTCGATGTCCTTGACCACGTAGGACACCGAGCCGCAGCGAATGCGAAACTCGAGCGCCCAGCTAAAGCGGTCGGCAAACAGCGGATTGTAGTACGGCACCAGCGAGGGCTCCAATACCGCCTTGGGGGCATCGGGGTCGACGGTGGCGGCGAGCTTGCGGCGCATGCCCGCCAGCTCATCCATGCGCGCGTCCGAAAGATCGGAGAGTGCTTTCATAAGGCTCGGACTCGTGGGAACTGGTGCCGGGAAGGGAAAGTTGGGGTTGACCGCCGGCGCGGCGGACGCGGGGCGCACGGGTTGCTTGGGCGCCGCCGTAAACGTGCGGACCGGCGTGCGCAGGCCCTCGACGCACTCGGTGCCGCTTGCGTCCAGATACGCAAGCGCCGTGGCGATGGCGTGCTTGCACATGCCAGGGTAGCGGTAGGCGGCGGGGCAATCGCAGTCGTAGTCGATAACCTCGTGCTCGTCCACATCGAGTTCCACATGCGTCTTGTACAGGTCGCCGCGCGAACCGCGCACCGTGCCCTCGACCGTCACGTTCTTGGAGAAGCGCGAGCCGGAGTCCTCAAACGACAGAACGGCGCCGTTGAGCATGAGCGAACGTCCCTTCATAAAGGTGCCGCTCAGCGCCGCCTCCTTACGAAGCGTCTGCACAAACGTCCCCTGCGCCATCACTTCCTCCAATCAACCCGCCAAATGATTTTTCTGGGACGGGGATGAAAAAATCATTCCCCGCCCCAGAAAGACAGCCCCGTTATGCATCACCCAAAATGATTTTTTAATCCCCGTCCCAGAAAAATCATTTTAGATCACCGTTACTCTGCCCTGATTACCCACAATGGCCTTGGCCTCGGCCAGCAGCGGAATCGAGCGCGCGTTGACCTTGGCCGGCACCTCGGCGCGCAGCACACGCCCGTCTACCTGCTCGATAAAGATCTCCACGCGGTCGCCGCCCGGGTTGGTGGTGAGCACCGTGGCCAGGCGCGCCATATTGCCTTGGCTAAAGCGGCTGTTGGGCACCATGACCTCAAACACCTTGGGCTTGTTGTTCTCCTCGTTGAGCTCCAGCGGCACGATCTCCTGCGCGATGATCTGGTCGCCGCGGTCCGAGCGCTCAAGCTTGCCCTTAATACGCACAAACGCGTCGGACAGCTGCGCGCCGGTCTCGGGATCGACCTCGCCGTACAGATATCCCTCGGCCTCCTTGTAGGTCTTGGGGAACACCACGACGGTGGCCTCGCCTTCCATGTCCTCGAGCTGCACAATACCCATGGGGTCGCCGTTTTTGGTCACGCGCTTGGACACGCTCGAGACCATGCCGGCCCACCACAGCGCCTTGCCCTCGGGGATCTCCTGGTTGATAGTGCCGCCCGTGGGGTTTTGCACTTCGTAGCCGGTGTCGATCTGCGAGAACGAGAAATCGCGCGCTTTGCTGAGCGCATACTCAAACGGGCGCAGAGGATGGTCCGAGACATAGATGCCCAGAACCTCCTTCTCCTGGCTCAGCTTGAGGTGGCGGTCCCATTCCTGGCCGTCCGGATCGGGCACGCTGACCTCGAAGCCCGAGCCCTCAACGTCACCAAACATGTCGAAGAACGAGGTCTGGCCGCTCGCGCGGTCCTTTTGGCGCTTCACCGCGGCATCGATGATGTTCTCGGGATTGTTCTTGTCCACAAAGTGCATCATCTGACGGCGCGGATAGCCCGTGGAGTCGAAGGCACCTGCCTTGATCAGCGATTCGATCACGCGGCGGTTGGCCTGGCTCGAGTCCACGCGCTCCACAAAGTCGTGCAGCGTCTTAAACGGACCGCCCGCCTCGCGCTCGGCGATAATCGCCTGCGCCACGCCGGTGCCCACGCCGCGGATGCCCGCCAGACCAAAGCGCACGCCTTCCTTGGTAGCCGTGAACTCGGTGCCGGACTCGTTGACGTCTGGCGACAGCACGGGGATGCCGTCGTGACGGCACGCCGAGACGTAGTGCACGATCTTGTCGGTCTTGCCCGTGTAGGACGTCAGAACGGCCGCCATGTACTCGTGCGGATAGTGCGCCTTGAGCCATGCCGTCTGCATAACCAGAATGGCGTAGCCGGCGGAGTGCGACTTGTTGAAGGCGTAGGATGCGAACTCGAGAACATCGTCCCAAATCTTCTGGGCAACCTCGCGCGTGTAGTTGTTCTTGATGGCGCCGTTCATCCAGTGGTCGTAGGTGGTCTCGTCCGAGCCATCCTCCCAGTGCAGCACCGTCGACGTGAGCAGCTTGATCTTTTTCTTAGCCACGGGTTTACGGATACGCGAGTCCGATTCGCCCTTGGAGAAGCCGCACATCTCGACGGAGATGAGCATAACCTGCTCCTGGTAGACCATGGTGCCGTAGGTTTCGCCCAGGATGTCGTCCAGGCGGTCGTCGTAGGAGACCGCCGGCTCCTTGCCGTTCATACGGTTGATGTAGGACGAAACCATGCCTGCGCCCAGCGGGCCCGGGCGGTACAGGGCGATCAATGCCACGACGTGCTTGTACTCGGTGGGCTTCATGTTCTTGATCGTAGCCGTCATGCCGGCGGACTCGACCTGGAAGACGCCGGCGGTGTGGCCGGAGCCCATGAGCTTAAAGATCTCGGGGTCGTCAAAGGGAATCTCTTCCTCTTTGATGTCGATGCCGAAGTTCTTTTTGATGTTGGCCTTGGCCTTGGAGATAACCGTCAGCGTACGCAGGCCCAGGAAGTCCATCTTGAGCAGGCCCATGTCGGCGACGGTATGGCCCTCGTACTGGGTAATCTCGACGCCGCCCTTGGTATCGAGCTTGGTCGGCACGTGCTCGTTGACGGGGTCACGACAGATCAGAACGGCGCACGCGTGCACGCCCTCGCCACGGGTGAGGCCCTCGATCGAGAGCGCCGTGTCGATGATGCGGCGGGCGTCGTCGTCCTTTTTATATGCCTCGGCAAAATCGGGGTTAAACAGATCCTCTTTGCCGGGTTGTTTGTCGAGCACCTGCTTGAGCTTGACCTTGGGGTCGCTCGAGACCATCTTGGACAGACGCTGGCCCATGTAGACCGGGTAGTCTAGGACGCGCGCGGCGTCGTTGATGGCCTGCTTGGCCTTGATGGTCGAATAGGTGATGACGTGGGTGACCTTCTCGGGGCCGTAGAGCTGGCGAACGTGCTCCACGACCTCGAGGCGCCGCTCATCGTCGAAGTCCATATCGATATCGGGCATCTCGGTACGCTGAGGAGACAGGAACCTCTCGAACATCAGGCCGTTCTCGAGCGGGTCGAAGGCGGTGATGTTCATGGCGTAGGCGACGATAGCGCCGGCGGCCGAGCCACGGCCGGGGCCGACGCCGATGCCGTTGTCCTTGGCCCATTGCACGTACTCGGCAACGATCAAGAAGTAGGCGGCAAAGCCCTTGTCGCAAATGACCTTGTATTCGTACTCAAAGCGCTCTTTGATGTTGACGCCGCCGATCTCGCGCGTGGCCCAGTCGTCGCCGTAGTGCTGACGCAGGCCCTTCTCGCACTCGCGGCGGAACTGGCTCTCGTGCGTCTCGCCGGGATCGAGCAGCGGGAAGCGCGGCAGGATGATGGAGTCCCAGTCGAGCTCGACGTAGCACTTGTCGGCGATCTCGAGCGTGTTGTCGCAGGCCTCGGGGCAATACGGGAACATCGCCCGCATCTCCTCCTCGGTCTTCATGTAGAACTCCGAACCAGTCATGCGCATGCGGTTGGGGTCATCGACCTTGGCGTTCATGCCAATACACATGATGACGTCCTGCACAGGCGCGTCCTCGCGGCGCAGGTAGTGGAAATCGTTGGTGGCGATGACCTTAACGCCCACCTGTTTGGCGATGTCGATGAGCGTGCGGTCCATCTGCTCGTCGGTCAGGCCGTTATCGGTGGTAATGCCGTGTTCCTGAATCTCGATATAGAAGTCGCCGGGCTCGAAGGTATCACGGAATGTCTCGGCCCACTTGATGGCGCCTTCCATGTCGCCGCGGTCGATGTATTTGGGGATGATGCCCGCGATACAGGCGCTCGTACAGATCATGCCCTTGGCGTGGCGGCGCAGGTTGTCGAGCGTCACGCGGGGCTTGTAGTAAAAGCCCTGCACGGCAGCCTCGGAGACCGTCTGCATCAGGTTGACGTAGCCCTCCTGGTCCTTGGCCAGAAGAATCATGTGGTAGAGCTCGGGCTTATGGTCGCGGGCGAGCGTCTCGTCCGGCGTAAAGTAGACCTCGCAGCCAAAGATGGGCTTGATGACCAGGGGCGGCTTGAGCTCGTCGATGTTGCCCTTCTCGTCCCACATGGCCATGTCCTTCACATACTGGGCATGCTCGCGCGGGCTTGCCTCGGCGTCGGGCTCTACCAGCTCGTCGCGGCGGTCCTTTTCCAAGAAGGCCTTGTCGTGGCTCCACGTTTTGTACTCGGGCGTGTTGTGGTTGACGGCGTCGCAGGCCAACGCCAGGTCGGGCACGCCGTACATGTAGCCGTGGTCGGTAATGGCCACGGCGGGCATGCCCAGCTCAACAGCGCGATTGACCATATCCTGGATACGGGTTGCGCCGTCGAGCATGGAGAAAACAGTGTGGTTGTGCAGATGGACGAATGCCATGTGATGAGCTCCGATGCGGGTTCGTGTTCTGACTGAACGATTTTACCGCACGGCGCGGACGGCACCCGAACCTAGCCAAACCCACACGGCTCCTACTGCAGCTGCGGTGAAGTAGTTCCTGTTTGGCCCGCCTGAGCAGTAATTCAGGAACTATTCCACCGCAACTTCCAAGGGGCTTGAGCGACCCTTTTGAGTTGCGGTGAAATACGGACTGATTGGCGGCTTTTTCTGGCCAAAACAGTCCGTATTCCACCGCAAGTTATTGAGGCTAGAGGTTGTAGGTGATTACTTGGGGCTCGGCGAGCTCGACTAATACGGCCGGGGCTGTCTGCTCCACGCGGACGAACTTGACCGTCACGGTCTCAAAGCCCGCCTTGTGCAGAACATCGGCGTAGACGCGCGCCTGCAGAGCGTGCTTCTCGAGCAACTGGTCTGGCGTCTCGTCCGGCGTGCCGCCCGTCTTGTAGTCGATGACTAGCGCGCGCGACGGGTCTGCCGGATCGGTCGCCAAAGCATCGATGGCGCCCTCGGCATACGCACCGTAGCGGGCGATGTCCTCGTCCTCGCAGCCCAGCGAGAAGAACGGAACCTCGGCGCGGACGCACGGCCAGGCAAGCAGCTCGGCGCGAACCGATGACCTGAGCCAGCGATTCAGGGCAACACCGAAGCGCCCACGCTGCTCCGGCGTCAGATGCCACAGACGGGCCAGTGCCTCGGCGCGCTCGACGGGCAATTCGTCGGCGCCCATCTCGATCAGCCACTGACAGGCGGCATGGAAAGCCGAGCCCAGGGCCATGGGATTGCCGGCGGGCTCAGCGGCGGCCACATTCGCATCCGTCATCTCCGAGCCATCCGACTCCGCATCATCGCCGGCCTCGTCCATGGGCACGCGCGCCTCGGCGGCACGGTCCTCGGCCTCGGCATGCAGCGCCGCGGCAATCGACGAATAGCTGTACGAATCGCGCGCCGGATACGGGCAGGTGCCCATACGCACACCAACCGCCTGGGGATACACAAGCTCAAATGCATCGGGCTCGGGGTCGGCAGGACCGGGAACGGCAGCGCGAGCATCTGCACCGGCACCCTCCGCCTCCACACCACCTCGGACAAGCCTGCCCTCGGCATCCAACGAAGCGTTGGCCTCAAACGCCTGCTCGCCAAACGTAAAGTTCGCCAGCGAGATAAGCTCGTAGTCCCCCGGCTGCGAGTTGTCGAACACCAGGCGGTCGGCATCGAGCTGCGGCATATCCAGAGCGTCGGTCGGCAGAATACGGCGAAGCACGTCGTAGGTCAGATCGGTCTCGACGTCGAAGGTCGGCGCCGTCACCTTGCCTCGGCTCACGCCGACATCCATCGCAAGGATCACCAGCTCGCGGGCACGCGTCATGGCAACGTAGAGCAGGCGGGCCCGCTCCTCGAGCGAAAGCTGCAGGTCATCGTTGCGCAGGCGAGCGAACGCCTCGGCGGGAGAACCCGTCGCGCAGACATCCTCCATAAGCTCCGGCGGCAACCACAGCGACGTGCCCTTGCCCTTAAAAGCATGCTCAAACTGCTTTTTGACGTCATCGCCCTTTACGAAGGTTCCGTCCGCGAGCTTGACGCCGTCAAAGCGCGCCGGCAGCGCCACGACCTGCGCTCCGCCCTCGACACGACCCATCTGGGCTGCACCGGACGACTTGCGCACGCCAAAGCACTCGGCGACCGCCACGACCGGATACTCCAAACCCTTGGATGCGTGCACCGTCATGATGCGCACCGCGCCGTCACCCTCCTCGTTGAGGGCGCCCGGAGCCTCCTTGCCCGCCAGGAAGCGGTCGAAGGCGAGCGCGATGGAACGCGGCGAATTACCGAACTCGGCCTCCGCCTCGGCAACGGCATCGAGCGCCTTGAGCACGTTGGCAGCGATGGCCTTACCCTCGGGGCCACGCTGCGCCAGACGCACGAACCAGCCCGAAGCGTTGACCACATCGCGCGCGATCGCCGCGAACGAATCGCGGCCCACGCGACGAAGCGCATAGCGCAGCACCTCGCGGGCGCGCGCCACGAGCGGCAGGTCCTGCAGGCCCGGCACGTCAAAGTCACTCATAATGCCGGCATCGATGTTGCGGCGCGAGGTCTCCCCCGTCTGCTCGTCGAGCTTGGTCGCCAACGCCAAGAACTCCTGGGTGCCGAGGGCAAACATCGGCGAGGCCAGCAGCGGCATAAGGCCCTGCGCCGTATCGGCAGGATTGGCGAGCGCGCACACCAGGGCGCGCACCGTCTGCACCTCGGCAGCCTGCGCAAAGACCGAGCCGCCCGCGATGACGCAGTCGAGCCCCTGGTCGCGGAAAGCCTGGGCATAGACGTCGGCGTTGGTCATGCGGCCCAGCAGCAGCACCATGCCGCCCTGGGGCTGACCGGCGTCGGAAAGCGCGCGGAATCGCTCCGCGATTGCGCGCGCTTTTGCCTGCGTGCGATCTTGCGTGCTGCCGCCGGCAACAAAGAGCGCCTGGCGACGCGAGGCCTTCGCCACCAGCGTATCCTTGCGCCCGTCGCTCGCCTCTAGGTCCAAAAAGCCCTGCATTAGGCCACCATTGTCGCCATCAAAGACGCGCGCCACGTAACGCAGCACCTCGTCGTGGCTGCGGAAGTTTCGCACGAGTTTGACGAGCTCGCCGGCGGGGGCATCGGCGGCAGCACCAGCGTCGACCGCCGCCGCGGTCGCACCCGAGGCGCCCACCTTGCGCTCCTGACGGCGGAAGACCTCGACCTCGGCGCCGCGGAAGCGATAGATCGACTGCTGCGCATCGCCCACGGTGCACAACGCGCGCTCGCCCGCTCCCGTCAGATAGCGGATCAGGTCGACCTGCATCTGGTCGGTATCCTGGAACTCGTCGATCATGACCATCTTAAAGCGGCCCTCGTAGGCGGCCCGGATGGCGGGATAGTCGCGCAGGGCCTCATAGGCCATACGCAGCAGGTCGTTGTTGTCGAGGGCAGACTGGTCAGCCTTGAGCGCGCGATACTCGATCTCTACAGAGCGGGCCAGGCCCACCAGCGCATCGAGCGCAGGGCCGCCGCAAGCCAGCACGATATTGATAAATGCATCGGCAGCCTCAGCCTTGAGCAGCTCCACCTGCTCCTTGGGAAACGCCTTGCTCGCGCGCGGCATGGTGCACGACATCATGAGTCGCGCCGCATCTGCCATAGTCTTGCCGCTGGCTTCGAACTCATCAATGGCATCGAGCGCCACCTGCGCCTTCTCGGTCGCGGCCTTGCTCGCGCCGAGCGCTGCACGGTAGGCATCGGCGAGCGCCGAGGTGTCGGCCTGTCCGCGTGCCACATGCACGTCGTCCATGCCGCCCGGCAGCTGGCTCGAGAGCTCCAGCAGCTCGCGCACCAGGCCCTTGATGGTAGTGCCGGCGCCAAAGGGACCGCCCTCGCCCGCCATGGGATACCAGGCGTAGAGGCTTTTAAGCGAAGCGGCGAGCTCGGGGGCGGCATCGGGTGCCGTCGCGCGGGCCAGCACATGCTCAACAGCCTGGTCCATGAGCTCGTCGGTATCGGTGAGCACCGTGAACTCGGGGTCAATACCCAGCTCCAGCGCGTGCGCACGCAGGATACGCGAGCACATACCGTGAATGGTCGAGATCCACGCATCGTCGACGGTCAGGGCCTCCTCGTCCATGCCCTCGTCGATAAGTGCGCGGCGCACGCGGTCGCGGATCTCGGCCGCGGCGTCCTTGGTAAAGGTGATGGCGAGCACCTGGTCCAGATGCTCGACAAACGGACCAGATTCGGGCGAGAGCGCGTAGACGATGCGGCGCGTGAGGGTAAAGGTCTTGCCCGAACCGGCGCCCGCCGAGACAAACAGCGGACGGTCGAGCGTTTTGACAATCTGCAGCTGCTGCGGCATCAAAGTCGAAAGATCCATGGCCTACACGTCCCTCCTTACAAACGTTCCTTCGTGGTTATACGAGCAGCGCGCATGCGCAGCCTGGGCAGACGCCGGGTCGACGGCGGCAACGTTACCGGCCTCAAGCTCGCGCAGGCGCTCGGCAATGCCGGCCTCCACGCGGTCGAGCAGGGCGTCGAAATCCATGCTGCCGCCCTCGCCGGGGAAGCCCTTCTTAAGTCCCGGGATACGACCGTCGCCGCGCTCCTCCTCGAGCAATTCCGCGCCCGCGGCACCGCGCAACGCCGGCTTGCCGCCCTTGGTCGAAAAGTAGAGCGCCGCGCGGGTGTCCAAATCCAGCGCCCGGCGCATGGCCTGCGCGTAGATGAGCGTCTGGGTATGAGGCGGCAGCCAACGCGGATCGTCGATAGGCGCCTCGCCCGTCTCCTCGTCGCGCACCGTGGGGTCGGCGAGCTTAAACTCCTCAACGCCCGTGCGGTGCTTGTAGTCGATCACCACGGCACGATTCTCGGCATCCACATCCACGCGGTCGATGCGCCCGCCGAGCGGCCAGCCGGCATACTCGACCTTGAGCTCGTTGAAGGCGAACTCCAGGTAGCGTGGGGCAAAGGGGGCAAGCGCCTCGGACTCGTAGGCGAGCACGCTCTCCAGCTGCGGCAAGATCTCGGCCACCTGGCGCTCCTCCACCGCAGAGAGCGGCACGAGCGGGCCCTCCGTGCCGCGCTTGCCGGCGTGCTCGGCCAAAGTCTTGTCAAAGACCTCGCGCAGCAGCTCCTGCGCGCGCGGCAGATTCTCGGGCGTCACGCGCTCCATGCCCTCCTGGGGCAGGCGGGCATGCAGGTGCTCCAGCACATCGTGGACAAAGTTGCCCTTCTCCATGTTGCCAAAGCCCGCATCGATGGATTGGGGCTTCACACGATACGACACAAACCAGCACAGCGGGCACGTCGAGTACGCCTCAATCTGCGAGGCGGACGTCAGACGCGGCACGAGTGGTGCGTCCTCGCCCTCGCCGTCGCGACGGCGCAGAACCAGGTACGGCACGGCCGCCTCGCTCAGGTGCTGAGGAGCCTCGCACGCGACACGCTTGCGCTCGAGCCCTTCGCCGGCGGCGGGATCAAAATCGGCGACGATATCGCCCTCGCCCACGCGCGCAACCTTGGCGGTGCCAGCGGCCTCAGCATGCGCTCGCAGTTCAGTCCACACGGCCGCCGGATAGCACTCGCGCGCCTGGCGATCGTGCGTTACGCGGGCAAGCGCAACCGGGCCGCGCGCAGCTTGCATCACGCGGCCAAAGCGCACGCGTAGCAGAGCTGCAGGCTCAAGCGTCACACCACTGCGACCCAGCTCGGCCGTCAACGTGGCCAGCGGCCCCTCCTCATGCGAAAGCGGGTAGCTGTCCAGGTCGACGTCGGCAAACAGCACGGCATCGTAGCTGTCGGGGCGCAAGGCCGCCGCATCGACAAGCGACGCAAAGCGCACCTGGGCGCGCGGGGTACGGTCAACCTCGTAGGTCTCGTAATCGTAGGCGGTGCTGCGCTTGTCCACCTTGGTGCGGACGCCGTCGAGCACGGGCACGGTCGCTGCCTGCGACACGTCGAGCGCGCGGGCGTCGTTCATGAGGATATCGATGGCATGGCGTAGCAGGGCCGCCTCGGCCTGGCGACGGGCCTGACCATCAAGGCCGCCCAGAGCGCGATCGGGCAGCGCCTCGGCAACGGCGAGCATGGCCTTGAGCGCCGTCACGGGTTTGTCGCGCCACAGCGCCTGGAACACGTCCGAGGCCACGCACGGCACATTCTTAAACCAGTTTTGGTCACTGGCCGCCTTGCGCGCGCCCCTTACCTGGCCCTGCACGCTCTGCAGCAGGCTCTTGACGCCCGTAGTGGTCTTACTGCGCGACAGGCGCATGTTCTTATCGAAGGTTCGCGCGGTGGCGGCATCGGCGCCCGAAAGCGGGCTGTAAATCCAGTCGGTAAGCTCCGGGGCGGGCCACCACTCGGTCTTGGAGGCGGCGCCCTCGTCGGCGGCCTTCATGCGCTCGATCAGGCCGGCGAGTGCCGTAAGCTGCCTGCCCGCGATGGACTGGGAAAATGCCGTGAACTCTGTTGTCTCGGCCGCAATATGGCGCGCCGCCAAACGGGCGGCGAGCTCACCAAACAGCTGGGGCGCCCGAGCGGACACCACGAGTACGCGCACGGGATCGGCGGGTGCCGCGGCATCGTCGCGCGGTGCGGCAGCCTCACACGTTTTTGCCAACTCATCGATAGCATCCACATAGGCATGGGCGCGGGCGTGAGGGCCGGCAACCTCAACAAAGGTAGGCTGAGCGGAGGCACCCTGAGGCGTGGCGGCATCCTCCCCCAGCGGCGCGGCCTCAAACAGCACGCCGCGGGCATCAAAGGCCGCAGCCAGATCCTCGCGCATTGCCGCCTGCTCGCGAGCAAGCAGCACAACGACCTCTCCCCCATTGTTCGCCACGGCCGACAACAGCTCAAGCAGGCCATGCGAAAACGACGTGATGCCGCGCACATACACTGCACGAGCACAAGCGGGCAGGTTATCGGCCAGGACGCTGGCCATCATATCGGCCGCCTCGCAGGGCTCAACCATATCTCGGCTGTCCAAGCCGCTCGCATAGGCGCGCAGCAGCTCGAACACACGAACCTCGGCATCGCTTTTAGGGCACGGCTGGTCCGCACCACCGCCGCGGCGCCCGGCACCCGTCCCCGCCACACCCGGCAGAACATCGCGGGCCATGCGTGCGAGCATGCGCACCGTGCCCTGGCTGCGCGAAAGCGGCTGCAGGTCGGCATCATCGAGACGCGCGACCATATCCGAGAACAGCATCTGGCGCTGCAGGTTGTCGACGAAGCTACGGCCATCACCCAAAAGCTCCCACAGCGAACGGAGCCATGACGAGGGCGTCTTGTAGTCAACACCCAGCGAAGCGCCGGCAGCCGCAGCATCGTGGCGGCACAGGTCGAGCTCGGCAAACGAGGGCGCCAGCAAAACGGCACGCCCGCGGCGGGCAACCAGGTCGGCAAGCAGCGCCGCCTCGGCATCGCTCAAATCCGTGCCGGCATTGGTGGTATAGATTCGAACAGGCATGGTCCTCCACTCAAACCGTTCGCAATAATCAATGCATCCATCCTACCCGCCCGAGCGGACAACATGGCACCAAAAAACCGCCCCCGAAGGGACGGTTCTGTGCAATTCGTTTTTTGCCGTTGGCTTACTCGCCATCCTCCAGCTTGATGAGGATCTTGCGGTAGCCGCCGTACTCGCCGTTGAGTGCCTTGGATACACGGCTCACCGTGGTGGACGAAGCGCCGGTGCGCGCCTGAACCTCGACATAGGGCTCACCCTCGTCCAGATAACGCGCGACCTGCAAGCGCTGGGAAAGATCGCAGATCTCGCGCGGCGTGCAGATATCGGTCAAAAACGCTTGGATATCTTTCTCGTCGTCCAAAAGGCTAAATGCGTGGACTAGCTGCTTGACATCAGGCTTGTCAAACATGTTCTCGATATTCATCGATCACCGCCAAACCCGCCAAAAGGCATCGTAGTTGATACTGACATCGGGCATCGTTCGCCCGTAATATGCAATAGGGCAACGCCTGTGGCTTTTGCCCGTAGCAGTTTAGCACACCACCAAACTAAAGCGACAAGACTCTCTGCCAGCGGCACGTTTTTTAAGACGAACGCCGTTTTGAAACCAAATGCGCACGCAAGCTCCACGAACATCTGAGACAATGGGCGCCCAAACAAAGCGACACACTGTCTGCGCAGAAAGGGATCGCACCATGCGCTTTATGCTTAACTGGCTTTTCACTTCGATTGCCATCGCAATCGCCACGTTCCTCGTCCCCGGCATCCAGCCCTTCGGTTTTGCCGAAGCCTGGGTCTGCTTTGCCTTTGTGGGGCTGTTCCTGAACATCGTCGACTCGCTCGTCAAGCCGTTCCTCACGGTCATTTCGCTGCCGCTCACCATCATTACGCTGGGTATTTTCCAGCTTGTCGTCAACAGCTTTATGCTCGAGCTTGCCAGCTACCTGTCGGTCAACCTCCTAGGCGCCGGCATTTCCATCGCCAGCTTTGGCTCGGCCTTTATGGGCAGCATCCTGGTGTCCATCATGCGCAGCATCCTCGACGGCGTCGCCAACGATTAAAACAATCTGACGCCAGGAGTCGCAGAAACTCAAAGCAAAGGCCGCCCATCGCAAGAACGGGCGGCCTTCTTTGTCCAGTCTCAGAGGGTCAGAAATTCCACTATTTCTACCCCGTCCCCACATGGCAGGTGGGGCTAAATCACGTAGTCGTAGCCGTCGTTGGGGGCGACGAGCGCATCGAGCGTCACGCCGTCGAGGTAGTCGTTGATGAGCTTGTCCAGATTCTTCCACACGTCGAGCGTGGGGCACTCATCAGATCGCGAGCAACCCTTGCAGTCGCCATCCAGACAGGCGACCGGCGCCAGGCTGCCCTCGGTCAGGCGCAAGATCTCGCCCACCGTGTACTGCTCGGGCGGGCGTGTGAGCACATAGCCGCCGCCCTTGCCGCGCATGCCCGAGAGCATATTGGCGCGCACGAGCGTCGCCAGAATATTCTCGAGGTACTTCTCCGAAATACCCTGACGTGCCGCAATCTCTTTAAGCGGGATGCGACCGGCCGCTTGGTGCTCGGCCAGGTCGACCATAACGCGCAGGGCATATCTGCCCTTAGTAGAAACCAACATATATAGTGCTGCCTTTCGGTCTTTTAGTTCGTTGAAATTCTAGCCGAAAAATTGGCTTTGAAAATACCCGTTCCGGTCAAGATGGTTAATCAACTTGCAATAAACTCCTATTTCCTATTGCATTACTAGGCTTTAGTGTCTAGTATGCTTCCCAACAGCAAAACGAACAACCTATAAGGTTTGTGGGTTTCGCTGCTACACGCACCGTAAAACCACACGGTATCCAGTCATTTGAACACTTTGGAGGTTCATCATGAGCAAGGTTTACACGTCCATCGATCAGCTTATCGGCCACACCCCGCTCCTGGAGCTCACCCACTTTGAGGCCGACGAGGACCTCAAGGCCCGCGTGCTCGTCAAGTTGGAATACTTCAATCCCGCCGGGTCCGTTAAAGACCGCGTCGCCAAGAACATGATTGACGAGGCCGAGAAGGCCGGCAAGCTCGTGCGTGGCGGCGACTACACCATCATCGAGCCCACGAGCGGCAACACCGGCGTCGGCATCGCCTCGGTGGCGGCGGCCCGCGGCTACAAGGTGATCATCACCATGCCCGAGACCATGTCCGTCGAGCGCCGCAAGCTGATGCAGGCATACGGTGCGCAGCTCGTGCTCACCGACGGCTCCAAAGGCATGAAGGGCGCTATCGCCAAGGCCGAGGAGCTGCAGAAGGAGACCCCCAACAGCATCATCGCCGGCCAGTTTGTGACCCCCGCCAACCCCGCCATCCACAAGGCCACGCCCGGCCCCGAGATCTGGGATGACACTGACGGCAAGGTCGACATCTTCGTCGCCGGCGTCGGCACCGGCGGCACCGTGACCGGCGTGGGCG
>CAKUHK010000056.1:0-15501 GCA_934655965.1 uncultured Collinsella sp. | reverse complement strand
TGGTGCGGCGTATAGGATTCGAACCTATGACGTTCTGATTCGTAGTCAGACCCTCTATCCAGCTGAGGTAACGCCGCAGCGCAAGACATATAAAACCACTTTAGTTCATTAGAGTCAAGCACAATCTCAAACTTTTTTTCTCGAGACCGTAATTTGTCATGCTGCACCGCGAGCACCAACACTTCTCGTGCGATCGATTGGCTTTTCAATCACATCGAACCCGGCGCCAAGCTCCCCCAAAAGTGACCGCACCCGTTGGGCACAGTCATAGTCGGCAAACGAGATGCTCAGCATGCGAGCAACCTGGTTAGAAGTTCCAACCCCATAGAAGTGCTCAAGTGCCGCAAGTCCCTCGCGTGGCACAAACGTCTCGACCACATGCGGCGACTCCTCATAGCACCATTGCGTCAACGGCCCCTCACTCGTCTGCCGAACCACCAAGCCACCCATACCCGATGGCTCGCACGTTACCAGCAGGTGCTCCCCGCCTTCGTCACTCTCAAACAATACCACCCGCTCGTCGAACAGCTCCATCGCATCCCCTTTCTCTCGCTCTTATCTAACAAAAGCATAGCAGGTAGATAGCTGCATACAGAACGCTTGTTCGTGTATTTTCTATTGAGCTGTCCGCACGACATGGTATGGATCTGCGCACAAAATAGGGCGCCCCAGACAGGAGCGCCCCATCAAATCGCTTATGTAACTTGCCTACGCGACCGGCTCGATCTTCTCGAGGCCGCCCATGTAGGGACGCAGAACCTCGGGGATCGTGATGGTGCCGTCGGCGTTCTGGTAGTTCTCCAGAATGGCGGCCATGGTGCGGCCAGCCGGCAGGCCGGAACCGTTAAGGGTGTGCAGGTAGCGCGAACCCTTGAAGTTCTCGGGGTCGCGATACTTGATGTTGGCGCGACGGGCCTGGAAGTCGCCGCAGTTGGAGCAGGAGCTGATCTCCTTGTAGGCGTTGTAGCTCGGCAGCCAAACCTCGACGTCGTAGGTCTGACGGGCAGAGAAGCCCAGGTCGCCCGTGCACAGGCTAATCACGCGATACGGAAGGCCCAGCTGCTGCAGCAGGTACTCGGCCTCGGCGGTCATGCTCTCGAGCTCCTCGTCGGACTCCTCCGGCTTGGCGAACTTGACCATCTCGACCTTATCGAACTCGTGCTGACGAATGATGCCACGGGTGTCGCGACCAGCGGAGCCGGCCTCCTCGCGGAAGCAGGGAGTGAAGGCAGTGTAGCGGCGCGGCAAGGTATCGGCGTCCAGAACCTCGCCAGCGTGCAGGTTAGTGAGCACGACCTCGGCGGTGGGGATCAGGAAGTTATCGCCCGAGACGTGATAGGCGTCGTCCTCGAACTTGGGCAGCTGACCCGTGCCAAACATGGTCTGACGCTTGACGACGATGGGCGGCCACCACTCCTTAAAGCCACGGCTGGTGTGCGTGTCAAGGAAGAAGTTGATGAGGGCACGCTCCAGGCGGGCACCGGCGCCACCTAGAACGGTGAAGCGGCTGCCGGAGAGCTTGTTGCCGCGCTCGAAGTCGAGAATGTCCAGATCGGTGCCCAGGTCCCAGTGCGGCTTAAAGTCGAAGTCGAACTCGCGCGGGGTGCCCCAACGGCGACGCTCGATGTTCTCGTCCTCGTCCTTGCCAAACGGGGTGGCCTCGCACGGGATGTTGGGCAGGTGGGCCATAAAGTCGTACTGCTCCTGCTCGAGGGCGGTGCGGCGCTCGGCCAGGCCATCGATCTTCTCGTTGACGGCGCGCACGGCCTCCTTGGCAGCCTCGGCCTCGTCCTTCTTGCCCTCCTTCATCAGGGCGCCGATCTTCTTGGACTCGGCGTTACGCGTGGCCTGGAGCTCCTCGACCTCGGTGATGACGGCACGACGCTCGTCATCGAGCTCAAAGAACTTCTCGCGATCCCAAGACGTCTGGCGGTTAGCCATGGCGGTGTCGATGGCATCGGGGTTCTCGCGAACAAACTTGATATCAAGCATTAGATCCTCCGGCGATATACATTCCATTTAGGTTGCAACCTTGTACATGTATGGGCAAGTATATACTTATGAGCGTTTACGACCCAACTCAACTACGCAAGAAGGCACCCAATGGACGCAGTTTTTTCCTTTTTGTTTGGCACCCGCACCGGTTTTGCCATCCTTTTCGCCGGCGGCATCCTGCTGTTTGCGATTCTTGCCTTTGTGCTAGAGAAGCGCACCCATAAGATGTACGTCGACCGCGGGCCCAAGTCCGAAGACGAGGAAGACAGCTTCTGGGACTAACCTGCCAAAAAGGGACAGGTTTTTGGTCGATTTTAACTGGGCAAACGTCAGCGCCCCGTAGCCGGATTTGAGCCGGCTACGGGGCGCTTTTTGCTAGAACGACAAAACCGCAGGAAAAACCTGCCAAAATAAACCTGTCCCTTTTTGGTCGGTTTTACTGGAGGGTGGCGTCGATGGCCTTGACCAGGGCGCTGCGCATGCCGGCGTCCTCGAGCGCGACGACGCCCTTGATGGTGGCGCCACCAGGAGAGCACACGGCATCCTTCATCGCGGCGGGATGCTGGCCAGTTGCCAGCTGCAGCTTTGCCGTGCCCAGCACCATCTGGCTCACGATGCGATAGGCATCGGCACGCGGAATACCGTGCTTGACGGCCGCATCGCCCAGGGCCTCGATCACCATGGCGACAAATGCCGGGGCGCAACCGCCCACGGTGCCGCCCACAAAAAGCAGACTCGTATCGAGCTCGACCACCGTGCCGAGCTTTCCGAGCAGGCCGAGCACCGTATCGCGCTGCTCGCCGCTAAGCGTGGGCGCCTTCTCGCAGGCGATAACGCCCTCGCCCACCGAAACCGGCGTGTTGGGCACCGTCGAGATGTGAGCGACGCCCGGCAGAACCTGCTCCCACTTGGCGCTATCCCAGGTCCAGGCGACCGAAAGGACGACCTTGTCGGCAAGCGCGTCCTTCAGCGGCGCGAAGACCTTCTCGATCATGTACGGCTTGACCGCAGCGACCACGATATCGGATGCGGCGACAACCTCTGCCGCATCATGGCAGGCGGACATGCCGCGCGCCTCGCAACGCTCAACGAGGGCGTCGTAGCGGCCCGCGCAGGCGCACATGTCGCCCGCAGACACACCGGTGGCAATCCAGCCATCCGCCATAGCGCTTGCCATATTGCCAAAACCGACAAATCCGATCTTCATATCACATAGTCCTCTCAGACACGTTCCTCAAAACGGAAGCTATTGTCCCATGCCATTGTTTCGTATTGCCGACCTATTTGTGATACGGCTCGCCACGGCTGATCTTGCAGGCGCGGTAAATCTGCTCCAGCAGCACCACGCGCGCCAGGTTGTGCGGCAAGGTAATGCGTCCAAAGCTCAGCATTTCGTCGGCGCGGGCGCGAACGGCATCGCTCACGCCGTCCGAGCCACCGATCACAAAGGCAATGTCGCTGTTGCCTCGCAGCATAAGGTCATCGAGCCGTGCCGAGAGTTCCTCGCTCGAGCGCTCTTTGCCTTCAATGGCAAGCAGAATCACATGTGCCCGCGGTGGCAGGGCAGCAAGAATCGCCGCCCCTTCCTTGTCGCGCGCAGCATCAACGCCACCCGCCTTAGCCGGATCGATATCGGCTACCTCGCGCATATCCACCTTGGCATAAGCGCCCAGGCGCTTGGTGTACTCGGCGCAGGCATCCTTCCAAAAGCGCTCCTTGAGCTTGCCGACGCAAACTACGGTGTATTTCACGCGCGCCTACTCCTTCGACTCGTTCTGGACCTTGCCCGCTGCCAGCATCTGCTCGAACATCGAGGCCGACTGAGAAAAGTCGCTCGGCAGCACGACCGTCGAGTTTTTACCCGTACGGGCGAACTCCGTCATCATCTCGGCCCACTGCGTAAACATGAACAGCTGGTTGGCCTCGTCGTTACCGACGCCCGTCTCCTGGATAATCTCGAGCGAGTCCTTGATGCCCAGCGCGATTGCCTTGCGCTGGTTGGCGATGCCCTCGCCTGCCTTTTCCATAGCCTCAGCCTCGGCGGTCGCCTCGGTGACGCGCTTGATGCGGTCGGCCTCGGCAAGCTCCTGCGCCGCGGCGCGCTTGCGCTGGGCGGCGTTGATGTCGTTCATGGAGTTCTCGACCTCGGTCGGCAGCGCGATTTTGGTGATGAGCGTCGACACGAGGGTGAAGCCGTAGGCGGCCATCTGCTCGGAAACGGTAGCGTTGACGTCCTTGGCAATGTCGTCCTTCTTGGCAAAGACCTCGTCGAGCGTGTAAACGGGAATCGAGGAGCGCAGGGCATCGGTGATGAAGTCGCGCATCTGGTCGACGGGCTCCTGCAGCATGTAGTAGCTCTTGTAGATGCCCGAATCCGCCGGGCCGGCACCCATGTCGTAGCTCACGTGATACTGAGCGGAGACCTCGAGGCCGATGGTCACGTTGTCCTGGGTCTTAACGTCGATGCCAAAACCGTTTTTCATGGTGCGCAGGCTCACCGTGGCGGCCTTGCGGTCGATTACGGGCACCTTCAGGTGGAAACCCGCGTTGACGATGCGGTTGAACTTGCCCAAGCGCTCGATAATCACGGCATGTTGCTGCTTGACGACATAGCAGGCGTTGGGAAGCAGCAGCAACAGGATGATGATAGGGATCAAAAGACTGGTAAGGGCGGCGATGATACCGGAAAACAGCATGGCTTCTCCTCTATTGGGCATACATTGGCACTAGGATACCCGTCCGAGGTGACCGCGCAAAACAAAAAAGCTCCCATTGCTGGGAGCTCTTCATTTAATGGTGCGGGCGAAAGGACGTCCGCGTATCCGCTCCGCGGATCCGCACCGGCTTCGGCCGCCTGCCGGCGTCCTCGCCAGCTCGCTAAAAACGCTCCGCGTTTTCTTGACGCTCGCTCCTTCGCAGGTTCAAGTCCCTGCGATGGGCGCATAACAAAAAAGCTCCCATTGCTGGGAGCTCTTTCATTTAATGGTGCGGGCGAAAGGACTTGAACCTTCATGGGGTTGCCCCCATACGGACCTGAACCGTACGCGTCTGCCAATTCCGCCACGCCCGCGTGCAGTAATTAGAATAACGGAGCGCCGCTGCGAACGCAAGAACTATTTTTGAAAAAGTTTGCGAGCGTTTTCCCAAGCGGCTTGAGCGATTGCCTCCGCATTCTCGCCGGTACGATCGACGCAGTCGTTGACCAGCGCGTTTGCCGTAATGGAAATCATCGCGGGCTCACACTCAAGACCTCGAATTGGCTCTGGGGCCATATACGGGCAGTCCGTCTCGAACAAAATTCGATCGAGCGGGGTTGCCGCGAATGCCTCGCGCACGTCGTCGTTGCGCTTAAAGGTCGCCGCGCCGCCATAGGCAATGTAGCAACCCAATTCTACAAAGCGCTCCATCGTGGCGCGGTCCTCGCCAAAGCAATGCAGCACACAGCCCGCCTGAGGCACGCCCACCTCACGCAGCACGTTGTACGCATCCACATGCGAGGTGCGTTCATGGTCCGTGTCCTCGTGACGCAGATGCAGCTCTACCGGCACATTGCGACGCACGGCAACCTCGAGCTGGCGCGCCATGCAATCAATCTGCACGCCGTGAGGCGCCGGCGCGATATCGTCGTCGTAATCCATGTGGTAGTCCAGGCCGATCTCGCCGATGCCGACGCATAAGGGGTCATCGAGCGCGGCGACGATCTGCGCGTGAACGTCATCGGTATAATCCGGCGCGCCATACGGATGCACGCCGGCAAGATACTTGATCTGCGGAATATCCCGCATCGGCAGAATCTCGCGCGTCAGCCAGTCGCTGTAGTCCGTCACGCTGCGTTTGTCGGCGATGGGATCGAAGATCGTCACCAACAGATCGACGCCTGCGGCCTTGGCACGCACGAGCGTCTCGGGCACCTCCTTGCCCCAAAACGAGAGCAGGTGCGCATGCGTATCGGCCAGCGGCGCCAGCGGCTTCGGACAGGCGACCGTTTTCTTTTTCTTGGTAAACGTCACACGTTCGGCATTAGGCGTCATGGGAAAGCTCCTGAGCCAGGCGGACAAAGTCGGCGACGTCGAGCGTCTCGGCGCGCGTGGTGGGCGCGATACCGCAAGCCCCAAAGGCAGCATCGAGCACGTCCTTGGCAAAACCGTTGGCACTCATGGAATTGCGGATGGTTTTGCGGCGCTGAGCAAATGCGGCATCGATCACACGGGCCACAAACTCGCGATCGAGCCCCTCAGGCACCACGCCGTCAACACGGTCGATGCGTACCACGGCCGAGTCCACATGCGGTGCAGGCATAAAGCAGCGCGGCGGCACCTCAAAGCGCCCCGTCACCTGCGCATACAGGCCGAGCTTTGCCGTATAGCCGCCATAAGTCTTGTTGCCGGGCGTCGCGGCAATGCGATCGGCAACCTCCTTTTGCACCATGACGACGGCACGCTTGAGCGCGGGCATCGTCTGGAAGAACTGCAGGATGATCGTCGCCGCCACGTTGTAGGGCAGATTCGCGACAAACACCGTGGGCTCGCCGCCGGCCGTCTGCTCAATCTGCTCCGGCGTCACCTTGAGTGCGTCACCCATGATAAAGCGGAAGTTGGCATAGTCGGCAGCGTGGGCATCGAGCACCGGCTCGAGCTCGGGATCGGCCTCGATCGACGTGACGCACGCCGCCTCCTGCAGCAGGGCCAACGTCAGCGTGCCGCAACCCGGACCGACCTCGAGAACGCGCTCATCGCCCGCAAGCTCAGCGAGCTCGCAAATGCGCTCGATCACGTGGTTGTCGATTAGAAAGTTCTGGCCCAGGCGATGCTTGGTCGCCAGGCCAAACTCCTCCAGCAGTTCCCTTGTTGCCGTTGGGTTTGCCAAAAGCGAAGTTGTCATAGTTGCCTCCTTAGCATGATGGCGGCGTCTTGAAACAAAAGGGCATGGACCGTGGCGGCCATGCCCTTACAGCTAAACTGCAAATTGCCGATATAGCGTTCGCGTGGTCTTTACGCCAGGCGCGGGAACAGCGGGTCGCCCTTCTCGACGGGCTGACCACCGGCAAGCAGACCCCAGGCACAGATACCCTTGAGGTCGTCGCTCGCGGCCTCGTCCTCACAGGACAGGCGGCGCAGGGCCTCGGCAGAAGTCTGAGGCATGAGCGGCATCAGCAGGTGAGCGGCGATGCGGATGGCCTCGAGCAGGTTGTAGATCACAAACGCCAGCTCGTCAGCCTTGGCCTCGTCCTTGGCAAGCGCCCAGGGCTCGGAGTCCTCGATGTAGTGGTTAGCGGCGTGGATGAGCTCCATGACCTCGTCCTTGGCTCCGCCGTAATCGAGCACGTCCATCTTGGCCATATAGCGCTCGACCAGGCCGTCGGCAATCTTTGCCAGCGGGTTGTCGAACGCATCGAACGATGCGGGCTTGGCAGGCGCGCAACCATTAAAGTACTTGCCACTCATGTTGAGCGAACGCGAGATGAGGTTGCCCCAGCTGTTGGCCAGGTCGGCGTTGTAGACCTGCTCCATGCGATCGAAGCTGATGGCACCGTCGGTGCCTGGCACCACGTCGGTCATAAAGTAATAGCGATAGCCCTCGACGCCCAGCATGTCGATGACGTCCTGCGGAGCGATGGCATTGCCGCGGCTCTTGGACATCTTCTCGGCCTTGCCGGTCTCGGCGTTGCGCACGGTCAGGAAACCGTGGGCAAAGACGTGCTCGGGCAGGGCCTCGCCGATAGCCATGAGCATGGCCGGCCAAATGACGCAATGGAAGCGGATGATGTCCTTGCCCACGATGTGGAACTGTGCAGGCCAGCGATAGGCCAGCTCGGCACGGGCCTCGTCGGTGTCGACACCGTAACCGACAGCCGTCATGTAGTTGAGCAGCGCGTCGAACCACACGTAGGTCACGTGGCCCTCGTCGAACGGAACCTGAATGCCCCAGTCAAAGCTGGTGCGGCTCACGGAAAGGTCGTTGAGGCCGCCCTCGACAAAGCTGCGCACCTCGTTCATGCGGAACGCGGGCTCAACAAAATCGGGGTGCTCGTCATAAAGCTTGAGCAGCTTGTCCTGGAAGGCGGAAAGCTTAAAGAAGTAGGACTCCTCCTGCACGCGCTCGAGCGGGCGGTGGCAATCGGGGCAGAGGTGCTGGCCGACGCTGCCGTACTCCTCGTCACCCTTCTGGACCTGCGTGTCGGTGAAGTAGGTCTCGTCGGGCACGCAGTACCAGCCGTCGTAGCTGCCCTTATACAGGTAGCCGGACTCCTTCATGCGCTCCCACAGATACTGCACGGCGTGATGCTGACGCGGCTCGGTGGTGCGGATGAAGTCGTCGTTGGAAATCTCGAGCTTGCTCCAAAGCTCCTTGAAGTGCGGAGCCTGGCTGTCGGTCCACTCCTGCGGCGTCATGTCGTGCTTGGCTGCGGCCTCGGCGACCTTCTCGCCGTGCTCGTCCATGCCGGTCAGGAACTTGACGTTATAGCCGGCAGAGCGGCGATAGCGAGCCTGAACGTCGGCGATGATGGTGGAATAAGCCGTGCCCAGGTGCGGATCGGCGTTGACGTAGTAGATGGGCGTCGTGATAAAGAACGAAGGCTTGGTTTGATCCATGGGGTCTGTCCTCCAGAAAAACGTTGCATACAGGGGATGATTCTAACGCAAGGGCTGGATATCCTCCATCTATTGCATATCGAGCACCATGGCATAGACATCGCGCTTGCGGCGCGAATACTTCTGCGACAGGCGCTTTGCCACCGCGGAGGCGGGCTCGCCCTCCTCGAGCGCGGCGCGGATATCCTCGCGCAGGGCCTCGTCGGGGTCTACGGCAGTGGCGCCAACCGGCGCGATGCCGGCCTCCTCGTCTTCACTCGGCGGCGCGATGACCAGCGCAATCTCGCCTTTTACCTCGCCACGGGCACGCAGCTCCTCGGCAAGCTGGGCGGCAGACCCGCGCAAGACTTCCTCGTGCAGCTTGGTGAGCTCGCGGCAGACGGCAACCTCGCGCTGGGGAAATACCTCGGCCACGGCCTCGAGCGTCGCCACGATGCGATGTGGAGACTCGTAGAAGATGAGTGCGCCGGGCACCACGGCAAGACGCTGCAGGCGGCGCACGCGATCACCATGTTTGCGGCCCAAAAAGCCCTCGAAGAAAAAATGCTCGCAGGGAATGCCGGACGAAACGAGCGCCGTGACGCACGCAGAAGGTCCGGGGATAACCTCGACGGGCACATCGGCCTCGCGCGCCGCCTCGACCAGAGCCTGGCCGGGGTCGGACACGCTCGGCATGCCGGCATCCGAGGCAAAGGCAAGGGTCTCCCCCGCCAGCAGGCGGTCGACCAGGCCGGCCGCGCGACTTGCGATCACGTTCTCGTCGCAACGGACGAGCGGCTTGGAAATACCCAGATGCATCAGCAGCTTTGAGGTCACGCGCGTGTCCTCGCAGCAGATGGCGTCGGCGGCGGCAAAAGCCTCGCCGACGCGCGGGGACAGGTCGCCCAGGTTACCGATGGGCGTACCGACCACATAGAGTTTGCCCGTACGGGCGCTGTTTTGCGTCATATCAACCTATTCAATCATGCCGCGCTCGAGCGTGCCGAGCGCCGCGCGGGCATCCCATGCCGCGATGCGCTTCTCGGTCTTCCACGTTTGAAAGAACCAGCCAGCGGCGGGCGCAAACGAGGCCAGCTGGTTGGCGATGAACACGCGCTCGTAGGCATTGCGACCCTCGGGCGTAACTGACGAGTTGGCAAAGATCGCCGCGCCCGACCATTCGCCCACCAAGACGGGGAACCCAGCAGAAATTGCCTCTTTGAGCTCGCGCTTGTTACGCGAAATCGCCGTCGTCAGCCCGCGGGGGCTCGTGATGTCGAGCGCATGCTCGTCGCGATAATGGTATAGGTGAAGGTCCATGTAGACGTTCTTGTACTTGGCGCCGCGCATAAAGTGCTTCCACTCGCCGGGATGTCCCGAGGAGGAAAAGACGACGATCTTGTCTTCGGGCATATACGAGCGAACGAGCTCGTAGGCGTCGCGATAGAAGTTGCGTAGGTAGTGCGCCGGAATGCCATCCGTCATGGTAAAGAGGCTCTTGCGAACGCTCATCTGCGGCGTGTCCAACAGCTCAATACCCAGCAGGCTCTCGGCCTCGCCGTAGCGATCGGCCAGGCGCTCAAGCACGTCGAGTGCGACATGACGGCCGTTGGTGGACGAATGCCACTCGGCAACGACCTCCGGCGTAGTGGGCGAATCGTTGGAATCGCCCTGGCCGCCGGGCACAGTCGCCAGATCGAGCAGCACGCGGATATTGTATTTGGCAGCCCACTCGATCGCACGGTCGATATAGTCGACGACCGAGATATAGGAAGCTTCGGACTCCTGCGAGCCAAAGGCATACCAGGGCACCGGCAGGCGCACGGCGTTGAGGCCGATCTGCGCCATGCGGCGAAAATCGTCCTCGCTCACAAACGTCTCGTAGTGACGGCGCATACGCTCGTTATAGGCAGCGGTACCCATGGCCTCCTGTAGCTCGGCAGCATTGGATGCACCGGTCGCCGCGTACAGCGACGGGGTCACCCAAGGCTCGGGAATAAACCAGCCAGAGAGATTAACGCCGAGTATCCTCTCCATCACGGCCCCCTTCGGATCGCGCAGGTCGAACCTGCATCGTATTGCATAGGAAAAGTATCGTTTTGAGTATACCCGCGCGTGCGGACAGGCGATCGAACGGTCTACAAAGTGGCGCAAAAGTGGGAGGAATGTCCGGAGCAGGCGGCTCGAGCTGGCACGCCGAGATGCGCACGGGCGCCGAAGGTTGGCGCCGGAAAGTGTGTCCCGTTTTTCCGCTCAAGAATGGGATGTGCTTTCCGTTAGCAGGCCCAACCGGAAAGTGCATCCCGCAATTTCGCGTTATTCCGGGTCGGGCTTTCCCAAACAGCCTCAAAGCGGAAAGCGCGACCCACTCTGGACCAAAATTCCGGGATGCAGTTTCCGCGAGGCCCACATAAAAGAAAAGGACCCCTTTGTAGAGGTCCTTATCAAGTCAAGGTGGCGGGGAAGGGAATCGCGCCCGCGCTGCGCGCGTGCGGACCGCTGCGGCGCTTCCGCGCCTTGCGAGCTGCGCTGGCAAACGCTATCGCGTTTACTCAGCTCCGCGCCCTCACGGGGTTCGATTCCACGTGGGAGCCACATAAAAGAAAAGGACCCCTTTACAGAGGTCCTAGTCAATTCAAGGTGGCGGGGAAGGGAATCGAACCCCTGACACGAGGATTTTCAGTCCTCTGCTCTACCAACTGAGCTACCCAGCCATTTGAGGTGTGCCTTGTTTCAAGGCTTGATTAGTATAACCAAGGACGCGCTCCGGTCAACCGAGAATTTGAAAAAAGTTTTGAACGCGACATTGGCCGCGACCTCGATCCTATAGAACGGCACGTCAGAAGCATCATCCAGTCGCAAGAAGTTTTTCACTCAGGGCCACACGGGCAAACTCACTTGGCGTCATCCCCTCGGCTGCCGCCCTTCGGCGAATCGCTTCCTTCATTCCCAGGGGAATCTTGACCGATAGCGTTGCCGTCCCCTCACTTGAGAGCGGGGGGCGCCCGTGCACGATCCCCCCAACGGTGTGTTCGCCATCCGGAAACTCGCCACGCTCGTACGACTCGCACCACGTGTCAATCATTTCATCCGTTACAACCTGACCATTAGCGGCCGTATATGTCTTGCCCATCATCGACCCCTTTGCCGAGCTCGCTCAATCTCTTGCCAGAATTTCTTCTGAACCGGAGACAATGCATGAATGATGAGCCATCCACGAATAAGTTCGACCGCAACGAGCTCCACACTCCGACCGTCCGGAAGCCATCCAATCGCAAGCCATCTCGGCGGCTCGTCTTCCGACTCGCGACGAATACACTCAGTGACCGCGAGCCAAGCACCAAGCACCTGCTTTTCCGTCAGGTGCTTTTTGGCGTTGGGATGAATCTCGACATCCATGCATCCTCCCCTTTATCTTACCCAATTTCGTATGACGAAAATCAGCTGTCGCTATTTCTTAAGCCGGCACCTGTTGAAAGGCAGAGGGCGATGCGAGTATTGAGGGGCGTTCTAACACGGCCCAGGCGCATGGGTGGGAGCACATGCGCCAAGGGCGAACGTTTTCGTAACATGCGAGGACATTGCCGTTGCGATCGATGAAGGCAATATCGATGGGATAAGCCATGAAGCACGTGTGGACCGAGGAACATTGCGGGAACGCCATGACGAGCGGAAGGCCGCCAGCCGTGATCGGCGACCGCCCCAGCATGCCGCGCAGGCGTGCGCCAAACGACTCCGCCACCACGAACTCAGCCGGCGTCCAGACCAACCTGTTGAGCGCCCGCGCGTAGGCGATGTAGGACGAAACCGCAGTCACATAACCACCCCCGGACGCCATGGGTCGATCGTTACCACGCGCTCGTGCGACAACTGTGCCGGCGCACCCAAAGAAAGACCGGCAATGCTCAGCGAGCTCGGCCATGGCTCGTAGTGCATGGTGCAGGTATAGGTCCTAAACGTTCCGGATAGGGAGAGCAGGCCACCATCCGATGTCGCCGCGCCTTGTTCACTCGACACTTCGATCTGCAAGTCATAGCCTTCCATGACATTCAGAATTTGAGTCTGAACCGTCGCCGAGGCATCAATGGATCTTTCGTCGCCCTCCCCTTCCGGCGCCACGGCATGCGCCAGCACGATGTCGGGCACCACGCGGTCGAAACGCGCAACCGCGCTGGCAAAGACCATGACGTTGTACACGATGAGCGCCAGTACCAGCAAGACGGGCGTGACCACGGCCATCTCGACCGTCGCCTGGGCACGTTCCTCGCGCATAGTTGTACAAGCGCTCATTACGACCCGCCGCCCAAGGCGCCCACCAGCGTGGCGACATCGACGGTAAGTGGGATGGAGCCGCCGCCGGGCAGCGGAATCTCTGCAAGCGTAAACACCGTGCCGCTGATGGTGCGCTCGACTTGGTATTCCAACGCCTCGCAAAGTGCTTTGGGATCGGTCACGCCCAGCGGGATGCTTCGCAGCTTGTCCTGCGCTTTGGAAAGACCCGTGATGTCAGACCCCGGACTTTTAATGACGTTGGCGGAATCGGTCAGCACGGGCTTTCGTAGGCGCAGGTCGCACGGCTCGAGCCCGAGGGCCGCCACGGAAGACGAGACCGTGTCGCCGAGCCACGATGCAATGGAACCCAGCGCGCCGCTACCCCCTCCCAAGTCATTGATCATCTCGCCCATGAGCTCATCGGCCGAGCCTTGGATATCCCCGTATCCCACAAGCAGCCGTCCCCAAACATCCATGACGCCGTCGAGCACGCCGGCAACGCCGCCCGAGCGCTCTTCCAGCGTCGAGAAAAACCGCGAGAGGACGTTGTTCTGTGCCGTGGCGTCATCGGGCGCCAGCACTGCCGCCGAGATCGCACCGCGGCTGCCGAGTTTGACTGCCGTGTTAAACGAGGAGTTGAGTTCGTCAGGGCTGGAGATATCACCCGAAACCGCAAGGGCAACCACGCCGTTTCGGCCAGGCGGCGCGATACGCGGACGCTCACCCGAAAGCGCTTTAATGGCCTGGTCAAACGCATTGCCCGCACGATCGGCCTCATCCTCGGTCTGCCGCTCGAGCTCGAGCTCCTTTTTTCGGCATTCAACGTATTCATCCAAGGCGTCTTTGAACTCGTCGAAGTGATATTCGAAGCCGTTTTCGATAAACGATGGCGGCATAAGGGCACACCCCAGTGTGACCACGCTGAAGTCGCATGCGCTACACGTGTCATGGCCATCGTAATCAGCAACCGACGCCAACCCGCCCGGTGTCCCTTTCTTGTAGACAGGGCAGTCGGTCCCATAGTGCAGGCACGTCTTGCCATCGTTGGTGCTTGTAGGCCACGCAACATCTGTGTAAAGCTCGGTTACCCGCACCTCGTTTGGGACGCGCGGAAGCAGCGGTACATAGGCAGAGAACTGTTCGCCGTCATCTGTTATATATGCCCTATCGACCTCTTCGATCGCATAAGCGTAGAACGCCCTTCGCGCGGCGGACTTCGCTTTCATCTGAGCGCTCGAGCCCTCAGGCTTTTCGTTCGCCAGGCGCTGACGGTAATAGGCCTTCGCGCGGTTGAGGGCAATCTGGGGCTCCCATGTGACACTCGAGGCATAGTGCGGATTTTCAATATCCGAAAGCTTTGCCAAACTACCCGCGCGCTCCCACATACATGAGTACTTGCCAATCGCACTCTCGTCCGACCCACCGCAGTCCGCAAGCCAAGCGCGCTCTTTGGCCTTCGCCGTCTCCTCCGAAGCCTTCTGCAACTCCTCGGCTGCGCGCTCCAGATCTTCCGACGTGTCTTTAATCGCATCGGTCGAAATCTCGGATCCCTTGAGTGCAGCAAAGTCCGACTCGGATGTCCGAGGCACGGCAAGTGCCGTACCGGTATAGGTCACACTATCGGTATCCTGCGCTGACACCGCCTGCGTGGCACGCGCGGCAACCAAATATGGCAAAGCCGTCTCGAGCTTCTGCAGGCCCTCGGAAGCGCTCTTAGCAAACTTGTTGCGCGTTTTAATGATCTCGATTCCCGTGTCGACCATATCGCCCGCGGCAAGCTCGGCGCCTGGAATGAGAATGGCGACCAAGCCGGTGCCAATCGTGGCAAACCCCGCTAGTCCCAAGCTCAAGATGCTCGCATCCACCACCGTGGCTGCCGTGTGATAGGACGACACCACGTTGGCGCCCGCCAGAGCACCACTATCGGCAGCCACCTGGGTATCCCCCGCACGCGACATGCTCCATATCGCCGCGGTCGAGGAAAACAACAGCGTGAGCACCACCAAGATGACCACCGCAGAGGAGAGCGTGGTGTAGGCACCGTCTTCGATAAACAGGTCGACGCCGGCGCGGCCCATAAAGCCGCCCCGCTTGCGGTGAGCGCCCGGCCGACAACGGTCCGCAAGCCCTCGCGTCGCCCGTGGCAGGCAGCGTTTAATCCCACGCAGCAATCCACGAATCATAATCTCCCTCCAGCCATTCGGGACGCGATTGATACGAAACATCGACTTTGAGCTCGATATAGCCGCCCTCGCCCGCACTGCCCATGGCCTGAGCAAATGCACCAATCACAGGCAACGGCTTGACCTCGCCGACAACGGACACAGACGAAACGCCACCCGCGCCGGCCCGACCAAGCTCGATATCCCACGACAGCGGCCCGCCGACATGGAAGATCGAGACATTGGGCACCGCGGCAAGTCGACGACGGGCAAACTCCTTAAGGTCGTCGTCTTCCGCCGTCGTCGTGGTCATGAGCCGCGCGGTCTCGGCGGCGGCAGACTCCATGACAGCGCGCGCATAGAGCAGGCACACCGGTTGCAGCGCGAGCAAGATGAGCGTCAGAAACGTCGGCAGCAAAAAGGCAGCCTCGACCGTAGACTGCGCCCGGTCCTCGCGCGCAATGTCAATACAACGCGATGTCCTTAGCGCCCGCAGCGGC
>CAKUHK010000055.1:0-15650 GCA_934655965.1 uncultured Collinsella sp. | reverse complement strand
GGAACGGTGATTGGGCGAAACGCAGTGTAGACGTGGAATGAGAGGCCTCATTCCAAGCGAGAGGCCTCGCGGCGTCGCAACTGCGTGAAGACCGTGAGCGGAAGCGAATTTTTAACGCGAAGGATGCTGAGTGTTAAGAGTTCGCTGTAGCGAGAGCGGAGCGGTGATGCGAATGCGAGGGATGCCGAGTATTTGCGTCACCGCGCAGCGGGTTTGCGGCGCCCGCGCCGCAAACATTCGACTTGTCGAATCGTTTTTTCGTAACGCCCGCGAAAAAGTTGAGGCAGCTTTCGACATTTCAATGACGCGGAGAGTCTTTAGTGAGACTCGTAGCGTTGTTGGATTGTCGAAAGGTACCGCGAATCGCATTACGATTCGGATTAGCGAATCGATTTTCATGCGGCGGCCAAGCCGCCTATGATCGCTCCCTCCGGTCACTATCGATTTTCAAAACTCACGTTTTGTTTTGATGCGATTTGAAAACCGAAACGAAAAACGAGGCGGATAAACGAAACGCCCGCGCGAGTCGCTTTGACCTTTGCGCGGGCGCGATTCGAATCAAACGAAAACCAAGGCGATGAGATTTTGAGTTTCACGGCTTAGATCTCAGAAAACAGATTTAGAAACTGCGGCGTCAATTCCAACTGTCATCAATCAACCGATACAGTCGCAGTCAACTTATCAATCCCGGTCCATGGGCGGAGCCCTGGCAAGAGCCAACGGCTGCGAACTTGTGGCTACATTTACGATGGAGGTACAAGTTCGCGTCTCTTGCGAGATTTTTCATCTCACAGCACATTTCACGGCAAACCATCGCCGCGCTTAGATCGCCTCGGTGTCCGGTAGCGAACCTTTTACCGAGACGCACCGGAGACATTGCGTAACTGTGTCATGCCGCAACAATGTAAAAGTGTGACTGCCGAACTGTGTAATGACGCAATAACGTAACAACGTTATTGCGTCACTTTTTAACGCCGCCAAGGGTGCCGGGTTTTTAGGGCAGAGCCCTAGTGCGCCGCCGGGCTTTGTACGGCGGCGCACGACACTTGCGGAAAATTTTCAGGCGCGATTAGTTCAATGTTCAATTGTTCTGCTATTCCACAGTCACGTTGTTCTGTTATTTCGATTTGCCGTAATCGCGTTATCGCACAGCTACGCTACTACGTAGTTACGTTATGACACAGTTGCGTTGTGTCATAGTTCGGTTCCGCAAGAGTCGTACACCGCCGTACAAAACTGCGTTTTGCCCGGCGGCGTACGATTTAGGGCTCTGCCCTAAAACCCGGCACACGGCAAAACGAAATAACAGAACTATGTAATAACGACATTACGTAAATACGGCATTGCTGAAAAAGTGAATACCGATAAATCCAAAGGCCGCATTGAGACAGACGGGCGCGCGGCAAGGGTCTGGCCCATCTCATATGTTGCCAACGCTAACGGTGAACCTGAACGCCCGGGCACATTCTTTGTTGGATGAAACCATCATAGCGGCTAGCGGAAGGCATCATCGAAGGAGTGCGCTGTAAAGCACCCGTCTCCTTAACTGTTAGAAATGCGAGTTAATAATCTATGTGGTCGATATGCCGTTAAACCCGCATATCGATACCGTTCAGCCATTCGCCTCGCCCCCGTCGCACGTATCTTCATCCGGTCTGTTACTTTTAATCTAACAGTTCTTTGAGGAACGTAGGTGCTTCTGAATGTACTGTCGACTTCTTCTCAAACTAATCCTAAGAGACAGGGCCGTATGGATTTGTACGCTCGTTCTCGCTGCAGCCTTTTTCGTCCCCATTGCGTTCAATTCACCCATCTACGGGCCCTTCTTTATGAAGCAGGGCATGCAGGGCTTTGTCGACGCATTCAATACGCGCGCGCCCCAGGCCAGCGGCACAGACCTATCGCCAGAGCAGCAAGATGACGCTGAGCTTGCAAGATACGCGAACGCCGCCCTCGCCGCTCAAACCGACGCCGCCTTTCTCGATTCTGCCGAGAGCTACTACGCGCTCATGGACGAGGGCTTCCAATCCGGGTCCATCGTGGGAGACCGAGAGACCAATGACGCGGAGCTCGCATATTGCCGCGCCCTGAGCAGCTCCGGCATCACGGATATCCCGGCCTCCGCAAACGACCTGCCATTCCTTTCCTTCCTGCCTTACGCCATTGCCGCGGCGCCGTCTTTCCTTCCCTTCATCCCCTTCCTTCTCTCGTCGATACTCCTGCTCGGCGCCACAAGGCCCGGTACCCTGGCGGCGAAGGCGCCCGCACCCAAATTCCGGCGCCTTATCCAAACCGTGTTTTCGATAATTGGCGCGGGGACCGCGATGCTCCTCGCCGGCCTTGCGCCCGGGAGTATTTACGCCTTGGTCCTAAACGGCTTCGGGCAAATCGGGTACCCGGTCGCCTTCTTCCATGACGGCGCGCTTGCCACCACGACCGCGGGAAACGTCTTCACTACCCTGCTTCTCGCGCTGCTCGCGGGCGGAACCTTGATATCCGTTTGCTCCGCCGTCCTATCGACCGCAACGAGGCGCGTCTTCGCGGGCCCCCTTGCCTCCGCGCTGCTTGTCGCGGCCCCGGCATTCCCGTTATTGTCCGATTCGGCGCTGGAGCATAATGCCGTGCTCGGGCTCCTGCCGCTGGCCGTGTTCTCGCCTATCGAGGCAACGGGTTACGTAGGATGCTTCCCGACGGAATTCATTGGCTCCGGTTCGGGCGGCGCATCGATGCTTGCCGTGGCCCTGGCATACGTCGCGGTCTTTTTTACGGTCGGCGCCGTTGCGACACGTTCCCCCAAACAGGCTGGACCCGCGAAAAAGCACCATGGGCTTGAGCTCCTGGACGTGAGCGTGGGATACGGAAGCACGACGATACTTTCAATCGGGTCGCTTTTCCTGAGCCCGGGAACGGCGGCGGGCCTCGTTGCTCCCAACGGCTCGGGGAAAACCACCCTTCTTGAAGCGCTGTCGGGCCAATTTCCCACCCGCATCCGATCGGGAAGCCTGACGGCAGACGGAATCTGCCAACGTCAATCAGCCGAATTTGCGGAACTCGTCTACCTGAGCTCTTCGGGCAGCGCGGATCTCTATCCCACGCTATCGGCCATCGAGCACCTTGCCTTCGTTAGGGAGGAGTGGAAATCGGCCGCCGACATCGACTCGCTCTGCAACTCACTCGGAATCTCCCCATATCTCGACAAGCCGACCCGTAAACTCTCGACAGGAATGAAGCAGCAGGTAAAGCTTGCCATGGCGATATCGACCGATTGCCCGTACCTCATCCTCGATGAACCGCTGAACGGCCTCGATCCGGGAAAACGGAAAACCTCCTGCGACGCGATGCGCAGCGAGGTGGCGCGGGGACGCAGCGTGCTCATCTCAAGCCATCTACTCGACGACCTGGCAGACCTCACCAACTCGTTCTACTTCATCGAAGCCGGCACGCTCGTGGAAAAGATCGAGTCGTCCTCGCAAACACTCAAGCAGGAATACCTCGATACATACGAAGGAGGTGAATGACATGAAACCATTTGAACAGCTGAAGTCCAATGCGTCGCGCATGGCTGTCTACGCCATCCTCGTGGCAACAGCTTTATGCGGAATCGCGGCACCCGTCTATGCGCTCAACGGGGAGAAAGGCGATGTCGAACCCGCGTACATGGCTTCGACGGTTAAGGACCGGTACAAAGCCTTCTCTGGAGACACGTTTTACGTAGCAGAGTACGACACGACCTACCGTGAGCTTCGCTACAACAAGAGATACGAATATCTAGGCGCAAAAGCAATCAGCTATACATCGGGTTGGTACGGCTCCCACTATGGACACATAACCCAGTTCAAGTGTAACTACCGTGTGTACAACTAAAGCAACCCGGCCGGGACGAGGGGTGACGCAAAAGCGTCGCCCCTCGTTTTTAACCATGCCAGCTGAACCTGGTTCAGGCTTCAATGCAAGAAGAAGCAGGCCGAGGTCCAGATTTCGGACAAGAAGAGGGCGCTCGCGCGCGAGGCACGCAACCACGCGCTCATGGTCGCCGGCGGGCTCATCGTGAACCACGCGCCGGGCGGCAACTGGAAACGCATCGACTGGGACAGGCTTGCGGCGTGAATCGACCGCTACGGATACAAAATCACCGGCTCCACGCAGCACGGAATCTGGATCCGTAACCTTTCGTAGCCCAGATCAAAATACCGGTTGCAATACCAGTTGTTTCTAGAAATCCTCTAGAACATATATAGAGGATTTCTAGAAACTTTACCGTTTATCTTTAATGATTAGGCGCTACGCAGTGTCAAAATACGCCTGACATATGTGCTCGTCGACACACCGTGGGCACGAGCCTCATCCTCAAGTTTCGTCTTTTGTGATTTTGGAAGCCGGATCGTCATCGTCGACATACGCTCGCCATGAAGCGGGGGCCTGCCGACCGTCGCCACACCATCGACGGCATACCCCTCCGGCAGCTCACCCTTATCGTAAGCCGCGCACCATTCATCAACCATGGCCCCGGTGACGGGAACGCCGTTCTCAGCGACGGCGATCACTTTCTTCTTATCGCTCGTATCGATAACGCTCATAGCATTCCTCCGTTCTCGATGTACTCCTTCTTGAAGCCTGGGGTCATCGGCGTCATAGCATGGAACAGATACCAATCGAACCCATCCGTAAAAGCGATCAGTTCGACTATTCGTCCGTCAACCGTCGTTCCGACCATCATGTAGTGCGGCGGCTGCTTGCCGTGCCGAACGTGAACGACGGAGTCTTCCGGGACTGTTTCCCAGATGCCGCGCAACTCGGACTCTGAGAATCCGTGCCGTAGCGCCGAGTCTAAAATCTCAAGCACGCCGCTCCAATCACAAGACGATTATGTAAGACATAATTAGATTACATCATTTCGCCTCGCAAGGACAAGTAGCTAGCCGCCACTGCCCTCACTCAATCACATTCGGGTCCGCCATGCATATATATCTAGAAAGTTTCTATATTATTTCTAGAAGTCCTATAGATTTGATTGAAATCCCAATCACCGCGGGCCTGCGATACGCTAAGATAAATCTATAGGTTTTATAGAAATGTTCTAGAAGAGATGCGGAAAGGACGGTTGGGAATGATTGTCTCGCTGTTGAATCTGAAGGGCGGGGTAGGTAAGACGACCAGCTGCATTGCGCTCGCCACGGCGGCGACTCGCGACGGCAAGGACGTCATCGTACTCGACGCCGACCCGCAGGGATCGGCCACGTTCTGGGCCGACAGTGCCGAAGACAGCGGAAGTCCGCTGCCGTTCGTTGTCGACGCCGCGAATCCGGCGACGGTCAAGCGTGCCGCACGGAAGTACAAGGGCGACCCGGAGAAATGGGCGCTCATCGACTGCCCGCCGAGCGGCGCAATCCTGGACGCCGCACAGGAAGCATCCGACTTTGTAATCGTGCCGACCGGCACCGGCAACGCGGACCTCGTCAAGACTGCTGAAACCGTTAAGACAATGGAGGCCAACGGTAGGCCGTATGCCGTCTTGCTGACGCGCGTGCTCACCAACACGAACGGGTTCAAGTCTGCGCAGGAGAACCTTGCCGGAGGCGGCATCTCGTACTTCGACGCCGCTATCCGCCAGAAGGAGGACCTGAAGGGCTACTTCGGCCTTCCTTTCGGGTCGAGCCTGTACGGCTACGAGGACGTTTACAACGAGATCAGGGAGGCCCTGTAATGCCCATCAAGAACAACTTCAACGCCTTCGCCGATACCGGCTCCAAACCGGCAAAGAAACGGCTCATGGACAACCAGGACACGGCTCACAAGGGCGATTCCGGCAGCGATGACCGCAAGATGATCACCTTCTACGTGTCCGCAAAGAAACACGCGGCCCTCAAGGCCTACTGTAAGCAGGAGGGAAGGACCATCACGGCTCTCCTGCAAAACGCCGTCGATGAAATCTTAGATGGGTTCGAGTACGGCGATTAGTTCGACTCGTTATGGCAAAATGAAAATCCAAGAGGATCAGGGCAGGGGTATCGAAAGGTGCCCCTGCCTCTTTTTAGGCCACTGAGAGCCGATTTAAGACCATGTTTTATATAGCAATGAAACCGGTCGAACCCCACCAATAGGACGTCTTATATTCGATTCTGTGATCTTCTAGCGGTATTCGGTGTAAGGTTGACCAAATGTCGGTATCCAGATCAACCGGAAAACGGATTCGGCGGTCATTGCCGAATTGTAGGGTTACAGCCACGTGCAGGCAATCGGCCGGTGAGCGAAGCGAGGCCGGCGTTGTGGGCTGACAGCAGCGATGTCGGGGAGTTGGGGCGTTAGCCCCCACACTTTTGGCCGATAGGCCATGCCAAGGAGCGGTAGCGACGCGGAGGGAGCGTAAGCGACCGGAGTGCGAGCGCAGCGAGCGCCAAGGAGCCGTAGGCGACGCGGAGCGAACGTAGTGAGCAGAGGGCAAGGCCGGTAGGCCGCGCAGGGAGCGTAAGCGACCGGAGATCCGTTTAATTATTTATTCACTTTCCCTTTATTTAATTGGAATATGACTTTGCGTCATATGGATTTGCGGTCTGACCTCGCTTAAGTTACAGGTGATTCCGTATTACTTTGCGTCATATCCCATATGACTTTGCGTCATATCCCATATGACTTTGCGTCATATTTTTGTATGACTTTGCGTCATAAATATGACTTTACGTCATAATCGCGCCAAACGAATATGACTTTGCGTCATATTTCAGCCGAAAAATTATGACTTTGCGTCATAAATATGACTTTACGTCATAAATAAATATGACTTTACGTCATAAATAAATATGACTTTACGTCATAAATATGACTTTACGTCATATTTATGTATGACTTTGCGTCATATGGATTTGCGGTCTGACCTCCACTAGATTATATATGTCGTTTATCTCGAGATGCGCTGGCCATAAAAAGGGCGTCCGCAGACGCCCTTCCTACATTACTTTCCTTCTTCGGGAGCCCAACCGCGCTCACGTGCCTGAAGCTCAAGTTCTGCCCAATTCATGACCCAGACCCCGTCAACTTTGAAAATCAGACCGCGATCGGCAAGACTTCTCAACGCTTTCGATATGGTCGACTGATCCGTGAACAACTGATCGGCGAGCTTCTGCTGCTGCATAAACAGACCGCGAGGCAACGGCCGCCCATTGCGCGTCGGCGTTTGCCCACCCCCGCAGCAAAATGTGCCAATCAACTCCAAGAGCGCGAGCTGGACGCGACTTTTGGCGACGGCATTGTAGGGATCGTAGCTGAACTTCCGCTTCACGCTGCCCGTGATCAGCTGCTTCGATCGGTCCATCCGATTGGCGTCGCGCGCTCCAATGACGCCTGCGGCAGCTTCCTCTTGAACAATCGAACGCTCTGCGTCGCTTTTCGGCGAGCTGTCGTCCGGCAGGACGGACTTGCCGCCGGCCAGCTTCCTTCTTTCTTCTTCGGTTAATACCTGTTGTTTAGCCATCGGTCAGTGCCCTTCAGTGTGAAGGCATTTCAACCTGTTTGACCGCAATGCTATGACACCATGATATTTTGGTATCACTTTCGATACGGGAGCTAAATCCCAGCACCTATTATGCTAAGATGCAGCTAAACAGGCCAAAAGCCAAAGATTGATATGAAAGAAGACCCAAATTGCTTGGCGGCACGGGTCTTTTTTCATGCCTATTTCTTCTCCTCGCGCTCGAGGAATTCGCTAATCGCAATCGACGCCATGGCAGACTTCGATACGCCGCGAATCTCGGCGAGCTCGGTGAGTTTCTTCCACATCGCGAAGGGCAGCGCGACCTGAATTCTTTTTTTTGGTTCCGCGACTGCCATTAAAACCAACCTCCTTTCACAAATAGAACTATCTTTCGATTCTGTTTTCGGAAATTGTAGCATACCGTTGCAAGAGTGGTGCATTCTTTCACCACTCTTGCATTAAACCCGTTAAGTCCGAGCATATACTCGTTTCACTGTGGGTTATCCCAACCCACAGTGAGCCCGGCAATCTGACAAATCCGAGCTGACGGTCACATCCATCATGCCGTCATTCCTCAAGCTGCTACAATACCCACCCATGAAATCCCCCTAGCAGGGGCTTTGCCGTTATAGAATTCTGAAAAGCGGAAATCCGGCGATTGGAGCTTAAAGCATGAGGGATATGCACCTCATGTCGCTCAAAATACGTCTCCTGACCTCGAAGGAGAACGTTCTTTAGCGACAAAAGGAGACAATAAAAATGATCTGGTTCACCAGCGACACCCATTTCGGGCATGAGAACGTGCTGAAGTTCACCGACCGCCCGTGGGAGACGATTTGGCAGATGAACGACGCCATCGTCGACAACATCAACGGCAAAGTCGCCGTGGACGATGAGCTCTACATCCTGGGGGATTTCTCATTCAAGATGACCGCCCAGGACGCCTACGGGCTGCGCAAGCGAATCGCCTGCAGACGTATCCACCTCGTCCCGGGAAACCACGACAAGGACTGGACCCAGCCGGCGGTCGCGGGCGCGTTCACCGTGGAGCTGCCGATCTGCGTGCTCAAGATCGACGGGCAGAAGATCGTCCTGAGCCATTACCCCATGGCCGACTGGCAGGGCATGAACCATGGATCGTGGCACCTCCACGGGCATATCCACAGCAGCGGCGGCGCGTACAACGAGTTCAACCGCAAGCAGGGCCTTCTGCGCTACGACGTCGGTTGCGATGCCAACGGGCACTCCCCGGTGAGTCTCGACGGGCTGAGGGAGTGGTTCGCCGGAGTCGGCGAGCCGTGCGGCCGGGTGAAATGGCCCTGGTGGGTCAACGAGACCGGCGACAGGCAGGTCGAGCGCGAGCTGGCGGCGTACAAGCGGAAAGAGGCGATCCGATGACGGCATACGTGACAGGCGACATCCACGGCGGGCTCGACATGCAAAAGCTCCGCGACTGGGAACTTGGGGACAGTCTGACGAGCGACGACTATCTCATCGTTGCCGGTGACTTTGGCTTTCCGTGGGATTTCTCCGCCGAGGAATGCGCCGACATCGCCTGGCTGGAGTCGCGCCCCTACACGGTGTTGTTCGTGGACGGAAACCACGAGCGCTTCGACTACTGGGAGGAGCGACCCATAGAGCAGTGGCACGGCGGGCTGACGCAGCGCCTGTCGGATACTTCGTCCGTTCGGCGCCTGACGCGCGGCGAGATCTTCGAGCTCGACGGCTCGACGGTCTTCACCATGGGCGGTGCCACGAGCGTGGACAGGGAATACCGCGTGCCGTATTCCAGCTGGTGGCCTCAGGAGCTCCCGGACGAGCGCGATTTCGATACCGCGCGGACAAAGCTCGACGAGGTCGGCTGGAAGGTCGACTGCGTCATCACCCATACCTGCGCCACGCGCATGCTCTCGCCGACGCTCTACCCGGACCCAGGCTGGGAACGCCCTGATGTGGACCGGCTGACCGGATTCCTCGACGAGCTCGAGGACCGCCTGGACTACAAGCGCTGGTATTACGGACATTTTCACCGAGACGGCAATCCGGACGAACGGCACACCGTACTCTACGACCGAATCGTAAGGATCGGGGACAAACTCCTGCCGTGGGGCGCGTACTGATGACTATCTATGTGACCGGCGATGTGCATGGCAGGGCCGAGTATGGGGCTAGCCGTTTCTCATCCAAGGCCTGGCCGCTGGGCCGCACGCTGACGCGCGATGACGTAGTGATCGTCGCAGGGGACTTCGGCTTTGTCTGGGATGGGTCAAATGCTGAGAGGTATTGGCTCGACTGGTTTGAGTCGAAGCCGTGGACCACGTGTTTCGTAGACGGCAACCACGAGAACCATCGGATGCTGGCAGAACTGCCGGTACGGGTGTGGAGCGGCGGGCTCGTTCACGAGGCGCGACCGCACGTGCTGCACCTGATGCGCGGAGAGGTGTTCGACATCGGCGAGCTCACGGTTCTTGCCATGGGCGGTGCCGCGAGCAACGACAGGCAGTATCGCAGGGAGGGGAGGAGCTGGTGGCCCGAGGAGATGCCGAGCGAGGACGAGACGGGGCACTGCCGCGCCTCGCTCGACCGCGTTGGCTGGAAGGTCGACTACGTGGTGACCCACGAGGCTCCTGCTGACCTGGCAGAAAAGCTGTGCCTCGAGCGCGGACGCGAGTATCGAGGGGACCGGCTTCAACGATTCCTTGGCGAGATCGACGGTTGGCTCGACTACCGAACCTGGTTCTTCGGCCACTACCACGGCGACAAGTGGTGCGACAGCAAACATCGCCTCATCTACCAGGACATCGTGTCGATTGAAGGCACTGTGCCCAGTTCTAGAAACCTTCTAGAGCAGTTCTAGAAGGTTTCTAGAAAACTAGATGCTGCGGCCTATTCCAATTGAAAAGTCTGGTCGAGGGAGTTCGACCCGGCACTCGTCCCGTTGATCTTCACTTCAATGGGGGACATGTCTTTGAGCTCGAAGACCGATATACCATCAAATTCGCCCCCTGGCGCAAGTCCTTGCGCAGAGAGTTGATCGTCTTCCAGGTCTGCGGCGAGGCCGGGTGACAGCACCTGCTTATTCTGATAGGCCGTAATGTAGCTTCCAGCGGCAACGGAATCTGCGGTGTGGTTGTTGATGGCGTGCCAGCGAACAACGGCGACCTTCCCGCCATCGCCAAACGAGGAATCATGTACCTCGACGGCAGTGACCGAATACTCCATCTTGCCGTAAACTGCGCCGTCTTCCTGCGAGCTATCAGAATTGGAAACCTGGCCTTCCGACTGGTGATTATCTGTACGAATGCATCCAGAGGTCGTAACCAGGGCGGTTGCCAGAATGCCTGCAACCCCAAAGTTCCGAGCCAGGTTGATTGCCTTTTTAGCGGAGAGATGTTCCATCGATTGCTCCAAACTAAACCGTTTTTGAATTCCGTCGGCCAAACAGCCAAACCCCAATGAGCGTGACCGCTGAAACTGCTGTAATTGAAGCCCAGACGGCATTTTGATGGGTGATGACGCCGCTGATGGTGAGCGCATTTGCGCCGGCACCATCGATGGCAGTCCAGGCGAGTGCCGTGACCAACAAGACAACTAGCCCTGCCGTTATCAACCCACGGCGAGACGCCTTCAGCTTGCCGGGCATATCTACTCGCCACTCATCTGGGTCATAATTTCGGCCTTGGCCTCGGCCACGGCCGCCCGCTGCTCGGAGGCGGCGAGGCGGTCCTTGAGGGCGGCGACCTCGGCCATCAGGTCGCGCTGGGCCAGGAGCGCGGCGTTCAGCTCGGTTTGGACTTTCAGCGCGGCGTTACGCTCGCCGCGCAGGCGCTCGATCTCATCGACCATGGCTACGGCCTCGACATGGAGTTGGACGACCTGTCTGTCGAGCTCCCTGGCATCGGCGAGATACCTGACGCTCGCGGCGTGGAGCTCGCTGTTCTCAAGCTCGAGGCTCGCGGTGTCGAGTTCGAACTTCTCCTCTATAAAGGCAATCCGCTCATTGCAGTCGGCCTCAATCTTTTCATTCCGATCCGTCGCCTCGGCGAGCTTGCGGTTTGATTCGTCGAGCTGTGCCCTGAGCAGCGCGTTCTCGGTCTTGAGGTCGGCCGTCTCGCGCAGCAGCTTCTCCCGCCATGTCGCCTCGATCCGCTCGGCAGCCTCATCGAGGACGGCCTTCACGCCGGATGTCTCGCTGATTTTCTTCTCGCTCGGATTGTCTGCCATGGTGCAGCACTCCAATCAACAAAGGGCATGGCTCCGCCATGCCATACGGCTGGGGACAATGCACGGCCGCTGTTGATTTGTAGTCATCCTGCGATCGGTGAGTTCTAAAAAGGCGTCTCAGGTCATGCGTTCACGCAGGGTTTCAGTTGGAGAAATACCGCACTCTTATATAGTAACGCCGCTGCACTCGAGCTTATTGACAGATTGCGAAACGATGGACGGGCTCATTTCCTGACGCCCACCAATCCGCGTTCACGGAGCACGCGGTACAACGTCGATTTCGAGATGCCCGTGGCGGCGCAGATGTCAGTGATAGGCGTCTCGCAGGCGAGGTAGAGCTTCACGGCCGCATCGACCTTGACGTCCGCGATACGCGGGCGGCCCCCGACGTTGCCGCCATGGCTTCGCTTGACGGCGATACCCTCGGCCTGGCGCTGCTTGATCAGATCGCGTTCAAGCTCGGCTGTGCAGGCGTGGGTACCCAGCACGAAACGGCCGAACGCGGTGTCCAGATCAACGGGTTGTTTCAAGGAAGTCAGTTTGACCCCGAGGTTTCGGAACATCAGGTCGTAGTTGAGCAGCTGCCTGGTCGATCTGGATAGACGCTCCCAAGACTCGACGACCACTTCATCGCCACGCTTCATTTTTTTGAACAACTTTTTCTGCTGCGTGCGGTCACCATCACGACCGCCAGTTTCTTTGTCCTTATAGATATGGCCATAGGGTACGCCGGCATTGACCAGCGCTTCGATTTGGCGATCTAATTTCTGCTCCTTTGTACTTACGCGTGCGTAGCCGTATCTGGTCATTTTCGGCCTCCCAACCTCGTATTTGATTTTCCCATGGGAATCTAGGGGGAGGTTTTGACACTAGGTTTCGGCACTCGATGTTCACGACATCGAGAGTTCGATTTTCGAGTGCCGCGCGGCATACGTTTTGAGACTTTGAATATGAACAATAAGATGTGTACCAGTAAAGTCCGGTGCCGGCATTGATTGGAACAATCATGGCAATGTGCGAGATTGCGGTCATGTTCGACGAGAACGAAATGGCCTTGATTCAGGCTCATGCGGACAACTCAAGCATGACCTTTTCCGAGTTCGTGAGAAGAGCTGCGCTTGAGAAAGCGGAGGACATGGCAGACAAAGAAACCTACGACGAGGCTTTGGTCAACGATGACGGCGCTCGTTTCCCGATGGACAACGTCATTCATATGGCGATGAAAGCCGATTAGGGCCGTTCTCGATGCCAAACAGACCGTTCGCGGTGAGCGGCGGCATTGCCGAAAAATCGACCTCACCAGATGCGTTTTAAGGATCGAAAAAGAGGTGGTGCGAGTATCCGCACCACCCTTGGTCTAATCGCCTCGTAAATCGACTCCTGTTGAGCCGTTTACCTGCGGGCTTGTGAACATACGCCACTGCCATACCTTAGGTGAGAATCGTGTCCGCACGGGGCGATATATTAAGTAAAAACACCCAAGGGAAAGGAATAGCTATGAGCGACACGCAGGAAATCGTTCAGCGTCTCGAACGCGAAATAGCAGATCGAGCTGCCGCAGTTGAGAAGGTCGATGCTTTCAAGGTTCAGTTCAACCAAGCAATCAAGGCCTTTATGGATGCAGACAGCGCAGTCCGCGACGTTAACGACCATGACAGCGAGATCGATGCCCAGATTGCAACTGCCATCGACGAGCATCTTCGCGCCATTGACAGGCTCTGCCGTTTCGGCATCGACGGTGGTTTCGGTGAGAAGCATCCGGTCAAGGAGTGCTAGACCGCTGCATGGCCATGGAAGTAAAGTAGAAGAGGGTCGAACCAAGCAGTTCCCGGACAATTGGCGTCCGGCCAGACACTTCGGTTCGGCCCTTTCTTCTCAGGATTCTGGGCTGATGAATGTCACTCCAGCAGTTCAAAACTAGCGAGGCGTGTCGCGCGAGTAGTCACCGCGATCAACGACGCGATCGTCCATCTGCCGCGACACGACACTACCGCCGTGCGCCTGGCCGGCGGCGCGAACGCGGTCATCGCCGGCATCGGGAACGGCGCCGGCGTAACGGTTGCGAATCTCCCTCGCATAACCGCGACGCGCAAGAAGCTCATCGCGAACCGCCGGATCTTCGAGCAGGTCCTCATCACACTTCGGTGCGATGAATCTGGGAAATGAATTGTAGGCCACGCCCTTGCTCGCTTTCGCCTGCTCGACCCACGCCGAGTACGCCTTCTTGAGGCGCTGGATGTAAATCTCACAGCGCTTCTCGTACGGCAACGCTCGCTCAGCTTCCAACATGTTATTTTCGAAAGCCGTCTGCAATGACTTCAACGCAAAGCGCCCGTCAAGACGAGTCAGGTTGAAAGTGCATTTCGGATTGCCGGCCTCTTTGATATCAAGATCTGTCGCATAGACTCGATTGTTCTTGATGAAAATATCCACACCCCATGATGCAAGTATTTTTTTGAACTGCTCCATGTTCTTTACGCGACCTTCGTCAATTGCGATATGGATCAGCTCGCGCAGATTGTTTTTGTAACTGTATTCGTCGCGGTCGATGATTTCCTTTTCGATCTCGCGAGGTTGGCGCTCACGAATCTTCGAATTCTTCTTTCCCTTCTCAAGTTGGACGAGGTTCCATTTGTCATCAAGTTCACGAACCCATGAAGCGCGCTCGTATTTGCCTCGACGGCCACCGGTGTCGCAGCGTTTACCCGTCAGCAAATCGGTTCGATTTATCGCCATGTGGACGGCATAACGTTTGCCAGCTTTATCGCTTTCTTCATGCAACGCAAAGATAACTTGCTGATTTTGATAATGCTGGGCGACCCATTCTTTCGCGTACGACATGCATTTTTCCGGAGTCATCTTACCGCCGTTGCACGAACATTCTTCGGGCAGGAACGCGAGAATCTGGTGAAGGATAGTCACGTTCTTGGCACCGGCTCTCGAAGGTTTGTCGTGATGAAAAACCTTTCTGGTCATCGCCATTTTAGAAAACCAATACTTGTCGCATTCGATGTTCCAACCGTCACGGGCCAAGGCATGTTTTCCGTTGATGTACTTACGGACATTCTTTGCGTACCGATCGCTCGAAACGCTCTTCTGCTTGATAACCGTCATTTCGTTTTGCCACCTTCGATGAAATAACGACGCTCAAGAGTTTTCAGGAATCGAAAAGCGAGATCCGCGCTTTTCGTAACGTGGTCAACGGTTCTGAAAACCGCTATCTCGTTATAAGAGGGAAGTCCGTTAGCATTTATGAAATGCATGAGCTGATTGAGGTTTGTGCCCTGCTTCAAAAGTTCGTGATAAATTTTCTCGGCACTTCCGCGATCGAAATCTATCTTTTCGACTTTCCCACTGATAAGAACGCGACGGGCGTATGAACTGACGGTTACACCGAGCGAGTTCGCGTTGCTTTCGATTTTCTTTTTCTCTGCTGGAGAAACCTTGATGTGAATCTCTTCAGATCGAGATTTCTGGTCGACGTTTTCTGCAGAACCGAAATCAATATCAAACTCGTTGATGTTGCATAAAACAAACCGTATAAGTTCAGCTTCGCTTAACTTATGGCGTTTTGCAATTGAAGCGATTGCTTTCTTCTCTTCATCGGAAAGAGATGCTTTGACGGTGTGCGGGCGAAGCCTGCTCATGATTCCTCCGGAAACGAATCAGCGATCGGAGGCCCCTCCGATCAAAACCTGCTATGCGATTCGCTTTCCTTGGGGAACGGCTGGCGTCGTTCCAAAAATGAAGAATCGACTCCACGATTCTTTCGCGCGAAGTTTCAACTTCGAATAAACCTTATCGCCGTGAGAGGTGATAAGCAAGATTTGTGGTGTGGTGTTTTTTGGGACGAATAGGCCCACAAAAGTGCCACCCACAGTCATCTTGCAATCTCCGGAACGGTGATTGGGCGAAACGCAGTGTAGACGTGGAATGAGAGGCCTCATTCCAAGCGAGA
>CAKUHK010000054.1:0-16037 GCA_934655965.1 uncultured Collinsella sp. | reverse complement strand
AGACGACTAGCCTCGGCCTCCCCAGTTGCCGCAGGAGGCCCCAGGGCTTACCTCCCAAATCTTTCCGCAGGACGGAGGGAGCCCGCCGCGCGAAGCGCGCAGCGGGGTCCTGACATGTCCGAGGACGATTTGGGAGGTAAGCCCTGGGGCCTCCGATGGGAGCGGTCCCTGCCGAGGCTATTCGTCGCCGAAGCTGATGCCCAACGATTTGGCCTCGCGCACCAGGTCGCTCTGGGGGTCGACATACTTGAGCTTGCCGGCGACCTCCTCGAGCGGCATGTGGCACATCTTACCGTCACGCAGGGCGATCATGTAGCCAAACTCGCCACGCAGGCAGCCAAGTGCCGCCTCGACGCCGCACTGGGTCGCAAAGATGCGGTCCTGGGCATCGGGTTGGCCGCCGCGCTGCGTGTGGCCGGGGATGGCGACGCGGGTCTCGCGGCCGGTCTTGGCCTCGATCTCCTTGGCAATGTCGTAGACAATCGACGGGCTCGTGCGCTCGGCGAGCTTCTTCTTGTACTCCTTCTTGGGCAGCGCCGCATCCTCCTTGGAGATGGCGCCCTCGGCGACTGCCACGATGGTAAAGCGGCTGCCGGTTTCCATGCGATGCTCGATGGTCTTGATGACGTTGTCCATGTCGTACGGGATCTCGGGAATCAGGATGACGTCCGCGCCGCCGGCGACGCCGGCGTACAGCGGAATCCAGCCGACCTTGTGGCCCATGATCTCGATAACGAACACGCGGCCGTGGCTCGAGGCGGTGGTGTGGATGTCGTCGATGCACTTGGTGGCGACGTCGATGGCGCTCGTAAAGCCAAAGGTCATCTCGGTGCCCCAGGTGTCGTTATCGATGGTCTTGGGCAGGGCGATAACGTTGAGGCCCTCCTGGCGCAAGCGGTTGGCAGTCTTGGTGGAGCCGTTGCCGCCCAGCATAAACAGGCAGTCGAGCTGCAGCTTGTGATAGGTGTGGACCATCGCGGGCACCTTCTCGACGCCATCGGCCTCGGGAATGTCCAGACGCTTGAACGGCGTGCGGCTCGTGCCCAGAATGGTGCCGCCGCGGGTGAGGATACCGCTAAAATCGGCAGGCGTCATGACGCGGAACCTGCTGTAGATAAGGCCCTGGTAGCCGTCCTCGAAACCGTAGATCTCGATAGGCTCTGCACTATTGGTCATGAGCGTTTTGACAATGCCGCGCATGGTGGCGTTGAGCGCTTGGCAGTCGCCGCCACTGGTAAGAAGACCGATCCTAAGCATGATGAATCCTTCCGGGCAAGTTATAACATGCGCATAAGTTTACCCCCGCACACTACTGATACGGGGGTAAAACGTGTTAGCTCAGATGTATAGAAATGTAAGCAACGTCAGGCGAGCGTAAGGCGGGCGGGCGTCTGTCCTTACAGGGCGAAGGCGTCGACATCGCCCCAATGTCGGCGCAGCGTAATGGCGGCGGCGGGCTCGGTGTTATCAAAGACGACCGACCACTGCGTGTTGCTCGTGATATCTTCCGGATTGGGATCTTGCGCCGCAGCGCGTAGAGCCTTCCACGCGACTGATTCATCTTGGGCGCCGGCATGAGCGTCAAGGACATCGGCGATGACGAGTGCACGTTCCTTGCCATGCCCCAGCTCGCCGTTCTTTTGGTTGGGGAGCACCTCGTCCTCGTAGCAGGCGTAGAAATTCGTGACCTGGCGCACAGGGGTAGCCTTGCATGTGCGGTCGGGGTCGCGCGGGTCCCACTCCACCACGCGTGCGTCACCGGCGGCATTGTTGATAAAGAAGTGGTAATCGCGCCCGGCCATGGCGTGCATGTCGTAGGCGGAAAGCAGATCGACGGCCTCCTGCGTGGTGGCTGCGCGGTCGAGCACCAGGCGGATGGCGAGCGAGGTGTTGATGACGGGGCGTTGCGTGTCCTGGTCGCAGGGTTTGGAATCCAAGGTGAGCACGGCGATGGACACGCCGCATTCGTTAACACCATCGAGCTGGGCGAAGGGGCCCATGAGCGCGGCGGCGCGTCCGGCAATGGAGTCAAGCGGAGTGTTGGCGCTCAGGTTGTTGAGGGCCGCAAACCCGATAGAGGCGTAGCCGTCGCGTGGGTGGTTGCGCACCAGCAGCGCCGAGGTGTCGTCCTTAAAGTCGTAATTGCGACCGGTGCGCACGCGGCCTTCGGCATCCACGGCGGCAAAGGCGCTGCAGGCAAACTGCGGTGCCTGGACATGTGCCGGCACGCCGGGCAACACCTGCGCCAGCACGGCGTCGATATAGGCCTGATCGTCGCGCACATCGGCGGCAATGATGCGGTCGAGGTCGTAGTCGTAGGCGATGTCGATGCTGTATAGGTCGTATCCATCCGCATAATCGGTCAAGCGTTTGAGCGACGCGACGGACTTGATTTGCTTGCGGTAAACGATGCCGGTGGCAGTGGCAAGGCCAGCGGCGACGCCTGCAACACCGCAGGCGATGGCAACATTGCGTGGCTTCATGGCGGCTCCTCTCGTCCTGTTACTGCAATTGTCGCAAAAGGTGCGCGGGCGCAGCGGTTCAACTTGGTGAGCGGCACGGGATTAACCATGGAATGAAAGGCACGGCACTGGCACGGCGGGGGTATGCTGGAGGGGACTATCAACCCAGCGAAAGGGGAGAGCATGACGGATCAGGAAGCGCCCGAGCGCGTGCACGTGACAGCCGACGATATCGAGGCCGCCAACGACCTCATCGACTTTATCGAGGCATGCCCCAGCATGTTCCATACGGCGGCGACCATTATGGCCGAACTCGACGAGGCGGGCTTTAACTACCTGCCCGAGAACGCGGCATGGGATATCGAGCCGGGCGGTCGCTACTACACGCAGCGCAACACCTCGAGTGTTATCGCCTTTAAGGTGGGCGAGGACCTGGCAGCAACGTGGGGCGAGGACGGCGTTGCCGGCGACTATCATTTTCAGCTCACGGCATCGCATAGCGATTCGCCGACGTTTAAGGTCAAGGCCGTGCCCGAGCTCGACGGTGCAGGCGAGACGCTGCGCCTGAACACCGAGGCCTATGGCGGCATGATCGACTACACCTGGTTCGACCGTCCGCTGGCGCTGGCCGGCCGCGTGCTGGTGCGCGAGGGCGACCGTATCGAGAGCCGCTTGCTTGCCACCGAGCGCGAGGTCGCTATCATCCCGAGCCTCGCCATCCACATGAACCGTGGCGTCAACGAGAGCTTTGCGCCCAACCGCGCCGTCGACCTGTGCCCGCTCATCAGCGCCGGCGAGCTTAAGCAGGGAGATTTTGATGCCCTGATCGCCGACGAACTCGATGTGGAGCCCGAGCAAATCCTGGGCCGCGACCTGTTCTTGGTCAATCGTCAGGATGCGCGCATTTGGGGCTGGGCTGACGAGTTTATCTCGACGCCCAAGCTCGATGACCTGGCCTGCGCCTACACCTCGCTGCAGGCGTTTTTGGGCGCCGAGAACGCGCGCGATGTCTCGGTCTTTTGCTGCTTCGATAACGAGGAGGTTGGCTCCGAGACCAAGCAGGGCGCCATGTCGACGTTCTTGGCCGATGCGCTGCACCGCATCAACGGGTCGCTCGGCTTTGATGACGAGTCGTACCATCGCGCGCTTGCCGCTTCGATGCTCGTGAGCTGTGACAACGCACATGCCGTGCATCCCAACCATGCCGAGAAGTGCGATGCTCGCAACCAGGTGGTGCTCAACGGCGGTATCGTCATCAAGGAAGCCGCCAACCAGCACTACTGCACCGATGCCTTTAGCCGCGCAGTGTTCCAGGCCATCTGCGACGACGCCGATGTGCCCACGCAGGCCTTCGCCAACAAGAGCGACATGGCCGGCGGTTCCACCCTCGGCAATCTGTCCAACATGCAGGCGAGCATGCATGCCGTGGACGTGGGCCTGCCGCAGCTTGCCATGCATTCGAGCTACGAGACCGGCGGCGTCCGCGACGTCATGTACGCCATCCGCGCCCTCACCGCCTTCTACGAGCGCAACCTAACCATCAACGGCGCCGAAAGCGTGGAGCTCTAGCCATGGGCGCCGAGGTCGACGAATCGGTTCGCGCTCCGGAAGACAGCCGCCCGTCCATCAGGCATTTCAGTCTTATGAATTCACTGCTCGCGGTGGTTAATCGAAGTCCCCACGACTCTATGGACAGTACACTCGCCCGCTATTTTCTGGAGCGGTTCGACCGACTCGCCGCCCTTAACGTCTATGACGTAGCCGAGGAGTGCTATACATCGCGTTCGGGGATTCGGCGTTTCTGCCAATCGATTGGTTTGGATAACTTCTCGGACCTTAAATCTTATGCGTGGGAATGGTCGCGTCACCGCCGACTATTCTCGCGCTATACCGATCATGAGAACTACCGGGACTATCTTGTGGCGGCGCTCGCCGAGATGGACCGTACAATCAACGAAGCCGTTCCCGAGGAGACGCTCGATCGTCTGGCGCGGCTGCTGTATCGGTCCAGGCGCATCGTGATCCTCACCTCTGACTTTTCGAGTGGCGCCGTGAGGCAGTTCCAACAGTCGATGCTCTACCTGCACAAGGTAATCGACATCGTCACCGATTCGACGGGAGATATCACTCAACTCGAAGCGTTGACCGGTGACGACGCCCTTGTCGTTATCTCGGAGCATGGAAATTACGCACGGGCTGTTCGTGCAACCCTCGTGGATTCACCGGTCGTGAGCGTGCTCGTCACCGTTGATGCCGATGGTGAGACCATGGCGAACTTTGCACATGCCGTTCGCCTCTCTCCGGCGTCGGCGACGGAGGGACGCACCGTGTTCGCGCAGTACGGGATTACCTATCTCCTTGATCTTCTCTACAACCGATACTTTGTTCTCTATGGCGGTTCCGAGCTCGCTCGGTTCGCATAGGGTCCAAATCCCGAACCCCGCGCCGAGAGGGGTCCGTTATATGATGCAGCCATCAGCAAGCGCGCGCTGAGATGCACTACATCAACGGTGAAGGGATAGGCTTCATGGCAGCCAAGAAAGACTATGCAGCGATGTGCTCGGCCATCGTGTCCGCATGCGGTGGCGAGCAAAATATTGCCAACGTCGCGCACTGCATGACCCGCTTGCGACTTCAGCTTAAAGATGCCAGCACGTTTGACGAGAACGCGGCAAAGGCGGTTTCCGGCGTGATCGGGCTTGTCGTCCAGAACGGTGAATATCAGTTTGTGATCGGACAGGACGTACCGAGTCTTTACGAGGAGTTTCTCAAGATCGAGGGCATTGCGGCGGGCGGCTCGGTTGACGATCCGCAGGCGGCAATGGTCGACCACAGGGATCACGGAAGCGTCGTCAACGCTATCCTCTCATTCCTTGGCGGAACGTTTTCCCCGGTCATCCCGGTTATCGTCGCCGGCGGTCTGACGGGTGCCGTGCTCACGCTCCTCGTCAACTTCTGCGGCGTTTCGAGCGATTCGGGCACGTATCAGTTCTTTTCCTGCATCAATCAGGCGACGTTCTATTTCCTGCCGGTCTTCATCGGCTTTTCCGCCGCCCAGCGCCTCAAGTCCAACGGCTATCTCGGTGCGTTCCTGGGCGCGGTGCTGCTCTTCTACACCATCGGTCAGGGCAACGATACCGCCTATGATTTCTTTGGCCTTGCCGTTCCCGCGGTGAGCTACAACTCCACGGTCTTCCCCGTCATCCTGGGCGTGCTGCTCATGAGCGTGGCTTATCGCTGGTTCCAGAGGGTTCTGCCCGAGGTTCTGCGCACGGTTTTTGTTCCGCTGCTCACCATGCTGGTGACCGTGCCTGTTACGTTGCTCGTTCTGGGTCCCATTGGCTATACCGTGGGTACTGTACTTGCCGACGTGCTCATCAACGTCTATCGCGCTTGTCCCGCTGCTGCTGTCGCGTTCGTGGGTTGCTTCACCCCGTTCCTCGTCTTCTTTGGTATGAATAACGCGCTCTACCCGCTGCAGTTCATCCTTATGGCCGAGGTCGGTTCCGACCCGCTCATCTGTGCCGGCATGACCGCCGCCAACCTTGCCGTCGCCGGTGCGTGCCTTGCCGCCGCAGCCGTCGAGACCAAGGTAGAGGAGCGTTCTGTCGCGGTGGGCGCCGGCGTCACGGCTATGTGCTCCATCACCGAACCGGGTGTGTACGGTGTGCTGTTCACCAAGCGTTTCCCGCTCGTGGGTGCCATGATCGGTGGCTGCATTGGCGGCATTATCGCCGGCATCACCGGCATGACGCAATACGTCATCACGGCGTGCAGCTTCATTGCTTTCCCGGCATATATCGGTGCGGACGGTTCGCTCACGAATCTTGCGCTTGCACTCACGGTTATGGCCGTGTCTCTCGCCTGCGCCTTTGTGTCGACGTTTGTGCTCGGTAAGCGCGCCGCCGTCAAGGAGCAGGCCGCGGAATAACGGGGCTAGCTTCTGTCAAATCGCCTGAGCCGGGCGCCTTTTCTTGGCGTTCGCCGCTCGGGCTCCGTCGATTATTGGAGACAACCATGGCATACACTACCACGGCTTTCCCGGAGGGGTTCCTTTGGGGCGCCGCTACGAGCGCCTATCAGGTCGAGGGCGCTGCGTATGAGGATGGCAAGAAGCCGTCTCAGCAGGACATCATCAACCAGCACAGCTACGAGGAACGTGGGTTTGCTACGGCCGATATTGCGAGCGACCACTATCATCACTTCCGTGAGGATGTGGCGCTCATGGCCGAGATGGGGCTCAAGGCGTACCGTTTCTCGATTGCTTGGTCGCGCGTGATTCCCGATGGCACGGGTGCCGTCAACCCGGCGGGTATCAAGTTCTATCATGATTTGATCGATGAGCTTTTGGCTCACGATATTGAGCCGATCGTGACGCTCTACCACTATGATTTACCCTGGGCGCTTGTGGAGCGTTACGGCGGTTGGATTTCACGTCAGGTGATCGACGATTTTGAGGCCTACGCCCGCTTTGTGATCAACGAGTTTAAGGGCCAGGTCAAGTACTGGACGACCATCAACGAGCAATCGATCATCGTTCAATACTGGACGCAGAAGTGCTATATCCCCGAGGAACTGAGGGGCGACAATCAGCTACGCTACCAGATCAACCATCACATGAACCTGGCGCATGCCGTGGCATGCAATCTGGTTCATGAGCTTGTGCCCGGTGGCATGGTGGGATCTGTAATCGGCTATTCGCCCATTTACCCTCTGACCTCCCATGCCGAGGACGTGATGGCCGCGCAGAACGCGCACGACCTGCGCAACGGCTATTACCTGGATATCTACTTTAAGGGCCGCTATACAGATTCTGCCATGGCCTATCTTGAACGTCATGGCCTGGCGCCCAAGATTGATCCGGGCGATATGGAACTCATTGCGAGTGGCACGTCTGACATGCTCGGCATCAACTACTATGCGAGCGAATGTGCGCGATGGTGCCCCGACGATGGTTCCAAGCAGATGCGCTGGAACGGTGTGAACCTCACCGGCAAGAAAGGCGATATTAACGGGTTCGAAACCCATCCCGGGTTCTACGAGATGTGTAAAAATCCCAACCTCGACACGAATGATTGGGATTGGGCGATCGATCCGATCGGTCTTGAGTATCTGTTGCGCGATATCTACATGCGTTACAACAAACCGCTCATGGTATGCGAGAACGGACTGGGGGCGTTCGACGAGCTCACGGCGGATGGCCGCGTTCACGACCCGTACCGTATCGACTACCTGGAGAAGCATATCGCGGCCATGAAGCGTGCCATGGATTACGGCGTTGAGATGCTTGCTTATTGCCCGTGGTCGGTGCTCGACCTGCTGTCGACGAGCAACGGCGTCAAGAAGCGTTATGGCTTTATTTATGTCGATCGCACCGATGACGACCCGCGCGAGTGCAAACGTTACCGCAAGGATTCTTTTGCCTGGTACAAGGATGTTATCGAGCGTAATGGCGCCGGCCTTTCTCTGTAGATCTGTTTAAGGGCGGCACATGCTCGCATGTAAAGGGCGCCTCTCGGGGCGCCCTTTTTGTTTGTACAGGGTATGACATATTTCAATAGCTGCTATACATGCTTTACGTATTGACCATAGTATTTTATGATTAGTTTAGGATGATAAGGAGGAACCATGACTACGGCGGCAGCTCAGATTAACGTGCGTCTCGATGCCAACCTCAAGCGAACCGGCGATGCTGCGCTCTCCAGCGCCGGCATGACACCGAGCCAAGCGGTGCGTGCGCTCTGGCAACTTGCGGCATCTCTGGCTGATCGGCCCGGCGTGCTCCAGGACATCCTTTCGCCCGATCGAGCCCGAGCGGAGCAACGCGAGCGCGAGAAGGCTGCCAAACGCAAGCTCGAGCTCATCGATCAAGGTTCAGAACTGTTTATCACCGCCTGCCGTGAGTCGGGAATCGACTTGGCTAAGGTGCAGCCCTCGGGCGATGAAGAGCTCAAACGGAATGCCTATGCGGATCGCTATGGCGAGGAGATGGGCTGGTTGTATGAGTGAGGCCCCAAAACGCATTTTGGTCGATACCAACGTATGGCTTGATTACTTCATTCCTTCAAGGCGCGGCCGCTCGGCGGCGATTGATTTTTTGCGCGATGCGTGTGCGGCACAGGTTGAGCTGCTTTATGCAGCAACATCATCGAAGGACCTGTTCTATTTGATTTCGAGTGAACACAAGGCATGGTATCGACGAGAGCATGGCTCGCTTTCTCAAGATGCCGCTGCCGCAGCGACGTCACTTGCATGGGACTGTCTCGACGTGCTGTCACAAATTGCAACGCCGGTGCCCTGTGACCTGAGCGACATATGGATGGCGAGCAAACAGCGCGAGCTCCATAACGATTATGAAGACGATTTAATCATCGCGGCGGCGATGCGCGTAAAAACAGACCTCTTGGTCACTAACGACGCTAAGCTCTGCTCGCACGCGCCCGTTGCAGCAATGAACGTCGAAAACGCAAGAAACTACCTAGCATCGCTCCAATAAAAAGACCTAACAGGTAGAACAAAAGTCAGCGAGAGCCCGCCAGAGCGAGCAAGGTGACGTGAAAGAGGAGGGCATAGGCCTTTTGGCCATGCCCGACGATTGAACGTCAGATTGCCGCTCTGGCGGGCTCGCAGCGTCGAGTAGTTCCGGCGTTCGGTAGAACGCCGGAACAAATTAATGCTCGATCCAGCAGCGGAGCGTTTCTCTAGCTTGCAGGTGACGTAGGTTCTCCGCGGCGATGTCGACCACGTTGTTGAGTGTGGCCTCCAGGTGGAACCAGCCGGAAACGTGCGGCGTGATGAGCATGTTGGGCGCATCCCACAGCGGGCTCGTGGCCGGCAGCGGCTCGGGGTCGGTGACGTCGACCGCGGCGCCGGCAAGGTGCCCCGACTCAAGGGCGGCAACCAAGTCGTCGGCAACCACGAGGTCGCCGCGACCGCCGTTGGCAAAGAAGGCCCCCGGCCTCATTGCGGCAAAGAACTCGGCATTCGCAAGACCGCGGGTCTCGGGTGTGCTGGGCATAAAGGACGCAACGACGTCGGCCTCGGCCAGGCGCTCGGGCAGGGCGTCCATGCCGTCCATGTCCTCAAACACGATGGGGTAGACGAGCGGATGGCGCTTGATGCCGCGGACGTGCGCGCCCATGCTGCGGCAGAGCGTGGCAAAGTGTCCGCCGATGTCCCCCGCGCCCAGCACCAGCACATTGGCATTTTTGAGCGAGGTGACCGGCCCCAGATCCTCCCAGCGATGCTCGCGCTGCAGATCTTGGTAGCCGGGCAGGCGCTTCATCATAGAAAGGACCATGGCAAACATGTGCTCGCTCACGGCCTGGCCGTAGGCGCCCACCGAGCAGGAGAGCTTGGCATCGGCCGGCACGGTACCGGCGGCGAGGTAATCATCGTAACCGGCACTCTGCAGCTGTAGCAACTGGAGATGCTCGCATGCCGTGAGCATAGCGGGGTCGATGTTGCCCAGAATCACATCGGCGTCGGCGACCTGTTCGCGCGTGACCTCGTTAGCGCTCGTGTAGATAAAGTCCTCGCCCGGAGCACTCGACTCAAGGATCGCGCGATGACGATCATTGACGGGCAGCAAAACCAAGATGTTCACAGGCAGTCCTCTCCGGTCAACCTGCCAAAAAGGGACAGGTTTATTTTGGCAGGTTTTATCAGGCAAAACGTTCAAATAAAACGCCGGATGCAAGACGGGTGGGCCCGCCAGCATCCGGCGTTTGCACGGCTACCAGCTCAGCAGCTCGTAACCATCCTCGGTCACGACCAGCTGCACCTCGCACTGGGCGGAGTCGCTACCATCCTTGGTGCGAACGCACCAGCCATCGCCCTTGCTAATCTTGATGTCGGGCGCTCCGGCGTTGACCATGGGCTCGATGGTAAAGACCATGCCCGGGGCCATGATGGTGTCCACATCGGGTGCCTCGGTGGTAAAGCCCACAAACGGGTCCTCGTGGAACTCCTTGCCAATGCCGTGCCCGCCGTACTCGCGCACCACGCTAAAGCCGGCGTCCTCGACCGTCTTTTGCACGGCCTCGGCCATCACGGACAGCGGCAGCCACGGCTTGACGGCGGCAAGGCCCGCCTCCACGCTCGCACGGGTGACGTCGACCAGGCGCTGGCGCTCGGCCGAAACCTCGCCAATGCAGAACATGCGGCTCGAATCGCTAAAATAGCCGTCCAGGATCGTGGAGCAGTCCACGTTGATGATGTCGCCCTCGTGCAGTACGTCCGTGTCGCAGGGAATGCCGTGGCAGACGACGTCGTTGATCGAGGTGCACACGCTCTTGGGATAGCCCTCGTAGTTGAGGTCGGCCGGCGTGCCGCCGTGCTCGACGGTGTAGTCGTAGATCATCTGGTCGATCTGGTTGGTGGTCATGCCTGCGGCGATGTGCTCGCCCACGTAATCGAGCACGCCCACGTTGATGGCGGCCGAGCGCTTGATGCCCTCGATATCGGCGGGCGTCTTGTAGAGCGTACGGGGCAGGACGTTCCAGCCCTCCTCCCACAGGCGCTCGAGGCGCTCGTCGAAGGCGCTGTGACATTTCTTATATTTCTTGCCGCTGCCGCACCAGCAAGCGTCGTTGCGGCCGGGCACAGGTCCCTTGTCAAACATGGCTAACTTCCTTTCATCCGCAGCTAGTATAGCCCACTAACATGCCTATATGAGTTGCGGTGATATAGTTCCGATTTAAGCGGTTTAACGGCATAAACAGGAACTATATCACCGCAACTGATGGGGTGAGAGGGGGCTGGCTGCCTAGATCGTGGCTGCGTGCTAGTAGCTCACCTGGCAGGGGATGCCGAGGGCTTGGACACGCGCGGCGACGGCATCGAGCACCTCGGGCGCTGCTTTGGCAAGGCCGGCGACTGGCGTCTCGCGCGCCACGGTATAGATGGTTGCTTCCTGCGGACGGATGCGCTCGAGCGCTGCGAGCCAAGGACCAACGTATTCCTCGCCGGTATTGTCGATGGACTTGCCCCGATACTCGCCGGTCAGAAAGATCGTCTGGATAATGACGTGGCCGTCAAAGCTCGCGAACGTCTCGATCTGGTGCTCAACGTCGTAGGGGCCGACGGGCTGGTCGAGCAGCTGGATAAACGCCGGATCGACCGTGTCGAGCTTAAGGATGTTGTCGTCGACCATCATGAGCGCATCGTGTACCTCGGGGCGGTCGGCGCGCGTGCCGTTGGAGAGCACGGCGATCTTGGTGCTCGGGGCCAGCTTATCGCGCAGTGCAACGGCGCCGGCGATGGCCTGCGGAAACTCTGGCGCGCCGGTGGGCTCACCGTTGCCGGCAAACGTGATGACATCGGGGAGTTCGCCCTCGGCGGCCATCTCGCGCAGCTTGGCTTCGAGCGCGTCGAGCACCACAGCGGCCGTGTTATACGGCTCATGGCACGGGCGCTCGCCGTTAAAGCCGTTCTCGCAATAGATGCAGTCAAACGTGCAAATCTTGCCGCTAGCCGGCATCATGTTGACGCCGAGTGAGAGACCAAGGCGACGGCTGCGGACGGGCCCAAAGATAGGGCTGGCATTCAAAAACGTAGACATAGGTAAAAGCTCCTCAAGACAGTTGTGCCTAAGCATAGCATCGGCGCCAACGTAAAGTTCGGGCTTGCGCTTGGCGGGTTTCGATTTTTAACTCCGCCCTCGATGCCGTGCTATGAAAGGCAGCGGGTCGGGTACAGTTACTGTGTTAACAAGGCACAAGACGATGAGGCGCAACATGGATTTTACGGTTGAGAATGAGGGCACCACGATTGCATGTCGCGAGTATGCGCGCCCGGACATGCCGCTCGATGCGCCTGCTCTGGTATGCGTGCACGGAGCCTGCGTCGATGGCGTCTTTTTTGACGGCATCGCCCGCGAGCTCAGCCGCGACTACCGCGTAATTGCCTACGATCGCCGCGGCTGCGGTGAGAGCAGCGATGCTGCGGACGGTCGCTATGACCTCGTCGTTCAGGCTGCCGACCTGCAAGCCGTTATCGAGCACATCGGCGCTCCGGCAAATGTGCTCGCGCACAGTGCCGGTACGCTGGTGGCCCTGGAGCTTCTTCGTACAAATCCGGCCGTCGTTTCGCGTGCGATCCTGCACGAGCCCGCCGTGACGGGCGAGGGCGTTGGCCTGGGCGCGGCCCCTGTTTTGCTCGACATGATTGCAGCGGGGAAGGTCTCGAGGGCATTGAGGGCCTTCCTGGGTGCCATCGGCGACCCAGATCCCGAAGCTCCCAAAACAACCGAGGCGGAAGCCAAGCACGCTCTGCGCAATGGGCGTAGCTTTATGGCAAACGAATACGGGATCAACATGACTTACGTTCCCGATTGGGACCGCGTTCGCGCATCAAAGGCCATGGCGGCCGTGCTCTTGGGCGAGCTTTCGATTGGCACGACCCGCGAGGCGGGCACGCGAGCGGCTGCAGAGCTCCTGAACTGTCCGCTCGTGACGATTCCTGGAGCGCATAACGGCCTGCGCGATCGCCCGGCGCCGGCGGCCCAGGCCGTCCGCGGAATCCTGGGGTCGTAGCAGTCGCGCCAACCCACTCGCAAGCGTTTCGGCGGTGTTAACAAACGCCCCCAAAACCTTGCGCCTGCACCTCCAAACATACCGTCTGCCAACTCATGAAAATGTAACGGTATTCACGTGCTTACCTGCATCGACAAGATGCTACCCTTGTACCATTTGATACCAACTGCTATCAAACGCAACGATTGAAGGGGCCCCATATGCTCAATAATCACGAGGCCAATCTAAGCGACGAGGAGGCTGCCGCCGAGGTTGCCCGTGCCGCGAAGATCTACCCCGTGGTGCGTCTGCTGTCTGCCGATCAGGTCAAGAGCGACCGCAACTGCCTGCTCGCCGGCGATCGGTGCCCTTGCCTGCGCCAGTCAAGTCTTGAGGCCATGGCAAGCTCCGATGAGATATCGGAGCGGCTGCTCAACGACGGCGTTGAGTACCGTGCCCGTGTGCGCTCTTTGACGGTCGAGGGCGAGCCTCACGTTTTGCTGATGGTGCGCCCTATCGATGAGCAAGAGACCACAGAAGAGGATCTTGTCTACACCGATGTGCTGACGAGCGTTCGTAATCGCCGATATTACGAGGAAAAGCTTCGTAGTGCCCGCATGAACGCCGGCGTGGCGATGATCGACCTCGATGATTTTAGGGTCTTCAACGATACCTGTGGCCGTCATGCCGGCGATCTCGCGCTCGGCGCTGTGGCGGCAGCCATTCGCAGCGGCATTCGCTCGACTGACGAGCTTGTGCGCCTTGGCTGCGACAAGTTCGTGACCGTCATGCCCAATATCCCCTCCGATGACTTCGCCCGTCGTCTGCGTCATGTATCCGATGCCGTCCACGCCACGATTGTCCCCGGCCACGAGCATGTAAGCCTTACGGCATGCGTGGGCGGTGTTCACATCAATGGCGAGACGGTCGACGAGGGCGTAAGCCGCGCGGTCCAATTGTTGAGCCATGCCAAGGCAAAGCCCGGTACGGTCGTGACTGACGCCGATGCAATCGAGACCTTCCAAAGCGATAAGCCTTCGATTCTTATCGTCGATGACTCCGAGATGAACCGTGTCATCCTCAACGAGATGCTCAAGGACGAGTACCGCATCCTGGAGGCGGACAACGGCCGCGCGGCGCTCGATATGGTCGACCGCTACGGCGATGAGCTATCGCTTGTGCTGCTCGACATCATCATGCCGGGCATGAACGGCTTTGAGGTGCTGGGCGATCTGTCACGTCGATCTGCCGCCGATAACCTGCCCGTCATTATGATTTCGAGCGAAGATTCCGACGACGTGGTGCTGCGCGCCTACGAGCTGGGTGCATCGGATTACATCAACCGTCCGTTCAACGCGCGCGTCGTGCGCCGCCGCGTGAGTAATACCATCCGCCTGTATGCCAAGCAGCGTCGTCTGACGAGCCTGCTGTCTCAGCAGTACAACGAGCGCGTCAAGAACAGCCGCATGCTGATCGATATCATGGCCGGCGTCATGGAGCTCCGCAACGGCGAGAGCGGCCTGCATGTCACGCATATCGAAAAGCTGACCGAGCTGCTGCTGGGCTGCCTGGTGCATCGCAGCGACCAGTTCCCGCTCGACAACGAACAGCGCTCCACGATCGCTATGGCCTCGGCGCTGCACGATATCGGCAAGATGTCGATCGACGATGCTATTCTCAACAAGCCCGGACGCCTGACGTCCGAGGAGTTCGAGATCATGAAGACGCACACCACCCTCGGTGCCGATATGCTGCTTGAGTTGGGCCGCCAACACGCCGGCAATCCCTTGCTGGAGTACGCGTACCAAATCGCGCGCTGGCACCACGAGCGCTGGGACGGCAAGGGCTATCCCGACGGCCTTAAGGGCAACGATATCCCCATCGCCGCGCAGGTGGTTTCGGTGGCCGACGTATACGATGCGCTCACGAGCGTGCGCGTGTACAAGGACGCCATCCCGCACCGGGAAGCGATTCAGATGATTCTGGACGGCAAGTGCGGTGAGTTTAACCCGCTACTGCTCGACTGCCTGCTCGAGGTGCAGGATCGTATTGCCGAAACGCTGGCACGCCCTGCCGACGTTGTCGCGTTTCCCACGATTTAGTTTGATCGAAGGAGTTTCATTCCATGATTTCCATGCGTGAAGCGTATGAGAAGATCGGCGCCGATTACGATGGCGCATCCGTTCGGCTGATGGGCGAGGAGATGCTCGCCCGCTTTGCCCTTAAGTTCCTGGATGATGAGAGCATGGACAAGTTCGAGGCCGCTATGGCGGCAGGAGACGCCGAGAGTGCGTTTATGGCCGTGCATACGCTCAAGGGCGTGAGCCAGAACCTAGGGTTCGACAATCTGTACGAGCCGGCGGTCGTGGTGACCGAGGCGTTGCGTAATGCCGATACCGTTGACGGCGCCCGTGATGGGATGCATGCGCTGCGACAGCAGTATGCGGCCACGATGTCGGCCCTGCGTGAGGCGGCTGAATAAGAGGCCGCGCGCCTTGGACCGTGCCCCAAGGTCGTTAACGTTGATACGAAAGGGCGCCCCGCCGGACCATATGGTTGGCGGGGCGCCCTTATTTGTTGCGGTGTTCGTAAACTAGCGGGCTCGCTTAACCTCGGCCGCTGCCTCGACAAACGACTTCCACAGGTTAAAGTCAGTCTCGAGCGTCTGCCAGGTGTACTCGGGGTGCCATTGCACGCCCAGGCAGAAGGGCTGGCCCTCGACCTCGATGCATTCGGGCACGCCGTCGGTTGCCTGGGCGACCAGGCGCGTATGCTTGCCCAGACGATCGACGCAGCAATGGTGCGCCGAGTTGGTCTGGATGAGCCTGTGCCCGCCGAGCGCGCGCTCTAGCAGCGAGCCGGGCACGACCTCGACGGGATGCACAGGGTCGTTGAGCACGTGGGTGTGGCGCCACTGTGTGCGGCCCTCACGCGCGCCCAGGCTCGGCACGTCCATGCACAGGGTGCCGCCGGTGGCGACGTTTAACAGCTGCGTGCCGCGGCAGGTGGTAAAGAGCGGTTTTTTGGCGCGGAGCACCTCATTGACCAGCTTGAACTCAAA
>CAKUHK010000053.1:0-16353 GCA_934655965.1 uncultured Collinsella sp. | reverse complement strand
TTTCCATGGATACCTTTCATAGTCATTGGGGACGTTCTTAAATGACTAGTCGTCTAAGAACGTCCCCAAAAGCTAGCTGTTTGGGACAGTCTTTAGTGATGGGGCCGCTGTCGTGCGGCCCGTCAATCATATCAGGCTATTTGCCGAGTACCTTGCGCAGAGGGAAGAAGAGGGCCTGGACCACGACCGCGTTAAAGACGGCGGTGCCAAGCACGATGGGCACCTTAGCAAGCGCCGTGGGCAGCGCGGCGCCCATGATGACAGTGCCAAGAGCTGCGAAGAGAGCGCCCGAGACCAAGGTGGTGAGCAGGCCGGCGATGAAGGGATTAACCTTGCTGCCGCCGATGTTGGACTTGACGAGGGCTGCCATAGTCAGTGCGCCGGCGAGCTCGGTGACAAAGTTGAGGCCGGGGATCGACGTCGTGATTTGGATGACGGCGGCCGACAGGATGCCAAAGATGGCGGCTTGGGCAAAGCTCGCCTGTGTAAGCGCGATAGCTAAAGCGTATGCAGCGATGATGAACTGCGGCTTGATGCCTGTCACGGCAAGCGCGTTGCCGACGGTCATGTTGAGGATAAAGCCGGCGGCAAGAAGAATGGCGAGCAGGACAAGCGAGGTGATATCGAGGATGCCCTTGTCGGAAGCGGCGTTGGCAGAAATAGTGCGAGCCTGAGCGTTGGTGGCCATGATGTTCTCCTTAAGGTGGGATTTGAGATAAGAGTGTCCTAGACCCCCACGAAAGGGGTTAAATCGAAAAGGGGATTAATTTTGAATAATGGAGCACGGAGACGGCTTTACGAGGGGTCCCAGGTTGGCGCGAGAGAGGAGCGAAGCGTGCTTGGGTACGTGAGCGACGAATGAACGCCAAGATGGGGTGGCTCGTAAAGCCGAGCGGGTTAGTTGAGCTTGAGAGCCTTCTGGATGGGCAGATAGAGGGCGCCAACCAGGATGGCGTTAAAGACGGCGGTCATGGCGACGACAGGCAGCATGGCTGCGGCGAGCTCGCTCACCACGCCGAGCATGGCCATCTTGATGACCATGAAGATGACGCCCGAGACAAAGGTGGTCACGAAGGTGGCGACAATGGCGACGACGGGCTTAACTTGGCCGCTCTTGCCGGCAGCGTTGACGATGGCTGCCATAAGCATGGCGGCGATGCCCTCGGCGGCAAAGTCGACGAAGGGCGAGGTGGTGGTGATCTGGATCACGGCGGCGGAGATAAGGCCGATCACGAGCGCCTGGCCAATGTTGGGACGCACGACCAGGATGGTGAGACAGAAGGCCGAGATGATGAACTCGGGGCTGATCATGCCGCCTGAGATGCCTGAGATGGCCTTGCCGACGGTGAAGTTGAGGATGAAGCCGGCAGCGAGCAAGATGGCGAGCAGGACGAGAGCGCGGACGTCGAGTTTGCCGCGGTCGGCGGTCTGGACGGTGCGGGGCTGGGTGGCGGTGGTGTTCTGAGACATGGTGAAGATCCTTTCGAAAGGGGAGTGCAAGAGAAAAGCGGAGGCGCGTGATGCGAATGCGATCGGGCTCGAGATAGAAAAAGGCCCCCGGTCGAAACCGGAGGCCTTCCAATCACCTAGAGCGCAAAAACAGGCGTGAGGGACTCACTGTCGACCGATCGTATTCGCATCACGCCACCACCAGTTGTTGAGAGACTTCATCGTGTTCTTCATGTTGGTGGCTCCTTTCATGATGCCGTGGTGCGGTCGCACCTTGTTGCTGTTGCGCTGCACTATAGCACAGCGAAGTGTGTGCGGGGAAATCTTTTTTTGAAAGATTTCGGTGACGTTTCCCGCCGGTCGGAAAGGCGGACTGAGCGGGCAAGACTGCTTGAGCTGCCATGCCCGCCCTTAGAGCGTGAGGGCCTTAGGCCTTCTTGCGACGATAGAGCACGAAGCCACAGACACCGATGATGACGACGGCGCCAACGGCCATGGCGGCCATGTTGTTGCCCTCGGACTTCTCCTCGGTTGCCTCTTCCTCAACCTCGGGCTCGGCAACGTCCTCATCGGAGAGGGCCTCGTCGGCGTAGGTGATGGACTCGACCAGGCAGTCGTTGTCGGCATCGTAATCGCTCGGGATGAACTCCTCGGAGAAGTCGCCCTCCTTGAGGTAATCGCGCATTTCCTCGAGCATGGCCTTGCACTTGACATAGGTGTTCTTGGTCGCAGCCTTGCCGGCCTTGTTGGCCAGGGCGGTGCGGGCCTCGGTGCCCTCGGCGGCCTGCATAGCCTCGTCAACGGTCAGGTTCTGCTCGATGAGCTCCTTCTGCAGGGCGTCGAGATAAGCGCGGACGCCGGTGGCGCAGTTGTCGCGGTTCTCATAGGCGAGCGTGTTGATGTCCATGAGGACGTAATTGATGGAGTTTTCGGGCTCCTCGTTGTTCACGACGTCTTCCTCTTCGCAGTGATCGAAGGAAACATCCTGATCGCTGAAATAGGGACTGACCTCGGTGAGCAGTGCGGAGTAGAGGGGGATAGCGACGGAGAACTCGGCGTTGGAGAGCATCTCCCACTGGATGGTCGCGATCTCGGGATCCATGCCCTGGCGAATCTGGAAGGTGTGGATCTCGGTGTTGCGGTTGGAGCCGATGGCATAGGCGCCGTCGGTGTTGGCGTTGAGACCAGCGACGTTCTCGCCACGGGCGGCGAAGCTGCGGATCATCTCAAAGGTGTTCCAGTCAGACTTGCCGGGCGTAAAGAACAGCGGCTGCATCTCGTGGACCAGAGCGCCGGTCGTGGCGCGAGCCTCTTCGCGCTCGTCCTTCACGATCTCGTAGTCGGTGCCCTCGGCAAGCGGAGCCATGAAGTAATCGCGGCCCTGGATATAGCGCGACCACTGGTGCATACCGGCCTCGCCGATCTCCTCGCCGTAGGTCTTGGCGACGTCGAACTTGCCGTCGGTGTATTCGGCAAAGCCCTTCTCCTTGGGCATGGACTCGATGCCCTCGGAATGGAGGCAGTTCTCGGTGTCGTCGAGATCGACGTTATAGGTGAGGTTGCCTATGTTGGGGTTGAGCGAGGCGATGTCATCGGCGAGTTTCATGGCAATCCACTGATGGCCGGAAAGCGCGGCGAACAGCCAGGTCTCGGTGCTGTCGGCGATGATGATCTGATCGTTGGAGCAGACGCCCTGCTCGTCGATCAGGCTACCGATGAGCTCGACGCCCTCGCGGGCCGTGGCGCTCTCGCCCAGGATGACGCTGGCATAGCTGTACTCGCCAATGCCGGTCTCCTCGGTGATGGGGTCGGCCTCCTCGGCCTTCTCGTTGTAGGAGGTGCTCAACGTGGCAGAGCAGGAGACGCCCTTCTCATTGATGCCGGCCTCGGAATAAGCGTCGTAGCGATCTTCCCACTGCGAGGGGTTGTCGCGAACGAAGGAGTAGCGGTAGGTTGCGCCCTTGGACTTGTACTCAAAGCCGGATTCGACCGAGGTGTACTCGTTGCCGTCTTTGTGCGCGGGCTCAATGCCAAAATGCTTGACGTAGCGCGGGCCGAAGTCCTCGGAACGACCGTAGTACGTGTTGCCGTCTGCCGTGAGCTTGCTGCCCATGTAGATCTGGGTGCAGGCGAGCGCCGAAGTCGGCATGGCCATAATGGCCGCTGCTCCAAAGGCAAGGCCGCAGCCGAGCTTTTTGAGCGTGTTGACAGGATGAGTAAACCTCATAATCCCTCCCAACTGTTGAAACCCCGCTAGACCGTGCGGGATTTCAGCTAATAAATACATCTATTAGCCTATCGGAAGTTTTAAGGGTATTCATCCCGTTTGATAAAATACTCGATGAGCGTCCCAAAATATGCGATGAACGGATAAGAATACTCATTATGTAGCTTTAGTTAAATAAAGGCACCCTGCGTTTACTGTACTGGGATAAAGCGCTGTATTTTGTTCGCCAGAGTTAATTGCAAGGTTTTCAAAACTGCATAAAGTGGCAATAAATAATCTATTGGACGAATATCGCTTGTATGCGGAACTACCGCTGCCGTCAATCTGCTCAAAGGCGTTTTGTCGACTGAAGGGATGCGACGAGACAAAAGAACGGCCCCCGGTCTATACCGGAGGCCGTTCGGGGCTCGTCTTCAATGCGATGTCCGTGCGTATCGAAGCGATTGATGACGCGCGGGGATGCTACTCCTTATTGCGGCGATAGAGGATATAGCCGCCGGCGGAGATGATGGCAACGCCGGCGATGGCGAACGTTGCAACCATGCGGCCGTCAAAGCGATCGCCAGTGGTGGGCAGGCCACCCTTGGTGTTCGTCTTGTTGTTGGTCACCGTGGTCGTGCTGTTCGGCTTGCCGGGCTTCTCGCTAGGCTTTTCGGGAGTCTCGGGGGTACCGGGTTGCTCGGGGGTGCCGGGCTGATCCGGGTTGCCCGGCTGCTCGGGGGTGCCAGGCTGATCCGGGGTGACGGGGTCGGTAGCGAGGGCGTCCTCGGCGTAGGTGATGGACTCCTTGAGACCGTTGGTCTCGGTGTTCAGGTCGCTCGGGGTGAAGGGCTCGTCGAAGTTTCCTGCCTTCAGATATTCGCGCATCTCCTGGAGCAGGGCCTTGCACTTGACGTAGGTGTTCTCAGTGGCAGCCTTGCCGGCCTTGTTAGCCAGGGCAGTGCGGCCCTCGGGGCTCGTCTCGGCTAGCATGGCGGCGTCGACATCCTTGTTCTGCTCGATGAGCTCATTCTGGAGCGCGTCGAGGTAGGCGCGGGTGCCGGTGGCGAGCTGTGCACGGTTCTTGAAGCAAAGCGTGTTGATGTCCATGAGAACGTAGTTGATGGAGTTTTCGGGCTCTTCGTTGTACACGACGTTCGTCTGTTTGCTGTGATCGAGGGAGACGTTCTGGTCGCTGAAGTACGGGCTGACCTCGGTTATCAGAGCGGAGTACAGCGGGATGGCGACGGAGAACTCGGCGCAGGAAAGCATCTCCCACTGGATGGTTGCGACCTCGGGGTCATAGCCCTTTCGAATTTGGAAGAGATTGGCCTCGGAGTTACGATCGGAGCCGATGCAGCTGACACCGTCGGTATTGGCATTAAGGCCGGGGACGTTTTCGCCGCGGTTGCCGAAGGCGCGAATCAGCTCAAATGTGTTCCAATTGGACTTGCCGGGCTGGAAGAATAGCGGCTGCATCTCGTGAACCATGGCACCGAGCGTGGCGTTATTCTCGTCCTCGTCCTTGACGATCTCGTAGTCGGTGCCCTCGGCAAGTGGTGCACCAAAGTACTGACGACCCTGGATATAACGCGCCCAAGAGCCCATGCCCGTATTGTTGATAGACGCACCGTAGGTCTGGGCAATATCGAACTGTCCGTCTTCAAAGTACTTGGCGAAGCCCTTCTCTTCGGGCATAGTCTGGATGCCCTCAGAGTGGAGGCAGTTCTCAGCATCGTCAAGATTGACCTGGAAATTGAGGTTACTAATGTTGGGATTGACCGAAGCGACGTCGTCGGTCAGCTTCATAGCGATCCACTGGTGGCCGGAAAGCGCGGCGAACAGCCAAGTCTCGGTGTTGTCGGCGATGATGAGCTGATCGTTGGAATAGACGCCCTGCTCGTCGATCAGGCTACCGATGAGCTCGACACCATCGCGCGCCGTGGCGCTCTCGCCCAGGATGACGCCAGCGTAGCTGTACTCGCCGATGCCAGTATTGGTCCTAGGGTCCGCTGCCTTGGCATCGCTGTTGTAGGTGGTGCTCAGCGTTGCGGAGCAGGAGACGCCCTTCTCGTTGATGCCTGCCTAGGAATAGGCGTCGTAGCGCCCGTGCCACTCAGCAGGATGGTCGCGCACGTAGCTGTAACGATACGTAGTCTTGGTCGAGGTGTAGGCGAATCCGGACTCGTCCGAGCTGTAGACATGACCAGGGGCATGAGAGGGCTCGATGCCATAGTGCTTGAGGTAACGAACACCAATGTCCTCGGTACGACCATAGTACGTATTGCCGTCTGCCGTTAGGTTTTTGCCCATGTACATCTGCGTGCAGGCGAGCGCAGAGGTCGGCATGGACATGATGGTTGCAGCTCCAAAGGCGAGGCCTATGCCAAGCTTTTTGAGCGCGATAACGGGCTGAGTTTTCCTCATATTCCCTCCCAGCGTGCGAAAGCCCCCTGTCGCCAGAGGGCTTCAGCCAATAAAGACACCCCCCTAGCGTAACGAAATGGAAACAATATTCATTTGTGAAAGAAACTTACTCGATAAGCGTGATGAAATATGCGATGAGCGGTTAATTATACTCATTCGGTGGGTATATGATTAAGCAAAATGCCTGTAAATAATGCAGCGAGATAAAGCGCTGAAAAAGAGGCCCCTCGCCGTCATGAGGTTTCACGGCGGCGAGGGGCCTACGTTTCAAAAGACAGTCAAAAGGTTGCAGTTACTTCTTCCGGCGGTGGATTACGTTGATCGCATAGCCGACGAGCATGGCCAGGACGATGACGATAAAACCGAGCAGGGGATTGTCGTTCATGGGTTCCTCCTATTTTCCGAGCGGGGAGAATTCGTCGACGATGAGGTCGAGGCATTGCGGAAGTGCACGGGCACCAAAGACGCCGGAGTTGCTGGAGATGATCTCGCCATCGAACTGCATACCCAGCGACGGCGTGCAGGTAATCTTAGCTTCCTTGGTCTGGATGATCTTGAACTGCGGGCGACCGAGTACCTTGCCGGCGGGGTCGAGTGCGGCGGTGATCACCGTGGGCAGTAGCTGCACGGTTTTTACGGGCTCGATGACCGCGATGTCGACCATGCCGTCGTTCATGCGACAGTTGGGGAACAGGTTGATGTCGTTTTGGATGACCGAAGTGTTGCCTGCCATGCAGCAGATGCCATCGAGTTCCTCGACAATACCGTCATGCTCAATCGAAAAATGCGCCACCGTGGGATTGGGCGTGGCGAGTGCAGACAGGAAGTAGGCGATCTCACCGATGTCGTTTTTGCTGGGGGCGGCCTTCATCATGATCTCGGCGTCGTAGCCAGAGCCGGCAATGATGATGAAGCCATGGCGCTTCTCGTTGCCGTTCTCGTCGAGCCAAAAGAGCTCGCCCATGTCCGCCTTGACGGTGCGGCCGGCGCGACAGGCCTTGGCGAGTGCCGCCGCCTCGGGGGCATTGCCGATGTTGTTAAAGAACAGACAGGCCGTGCCAGAGGGAAAGACGAGCGTGGGAACGCCGCATCCGCGCATCTGGTCGAGCACGTTGGAGACGGTGCCGTCGCCGCCCGAGATAACCACGCGATCGAACTCGCGCACGTCCGCCACGGCGTCCTCGGGCTCCATGCCGTCGCCGATAAAGCGCATCACAACTTCATCGCCGCCCTGCGAGAGGGCGTGCGTGAATGCGAAGATTTCATCTGAGCTGGGGCCCGATGCCGGGTTGTGGATGATAAGGCAGCGCATACTTACGTTCCCGTTCTGTGACTAACCGAGTATAGTTGTAAGGCAATGCCGATATCCTACCCGTGTTTTTCGGGCCTAACCTTATTCGATGGGTTGATATGTACATTTCCACACATCAGGCTCTACTCGACTTTTGCCAGCGCGCGCGCGAGTTTGGCGCGATTGCCGTCGATACCGAGTTTTTGCGCGAGCGCACGTTCCATCCGCGCCTGTGCCTGGTCCAGATTGCCACCCCTGCCGAGAGCGTCGCGGTCGATCCTCTGGTGATCGACGACCTGTCGCCGCTCGCCGAGCTTATGGCCGACGAGAGCGTGACCAAGGTGTTCCACGCCTGCTCGCAGGATATGGAGGTCATGCTCCATACCGTGGGCGTGCTGCCGCGTCCTATTTTTGATACGCAGGTGGCCGCCGCCTTTTTGGGCGAGCGCCAGCAGATTTCGTACGGCGCGCTCGTGCAGACGTTTTGCGGCGTTTCGCTGCCCAAGACCGAGTCGCTGACCGATTGGTCGCGCCGTCCGCTGACCGATAAACAGATTGAATATGCGATCGATGACGTCAAGTACCTGATCGTCGCCTATACCGAGATGATGAGTCGCCTGCGCGAGCTAGGCCGCGTGGATTGGGTGCTCGATGAGCTGCGCCCGCTGGCCGACGAGTCGCACTATCGCGCCGACCGTCACGAGGCGTTCCGCAAGGTCAAGCGCATCAACTCGTGCAGCCGCCATCAATTGGGCATTGCGCGTGAGCTTGCCGCTTGGCGCGAGGACCGTGCCGAGCGCCGCAACATCCCGCGCAAGTGGGTCATGTCCGACGATACGCTGCTGGCGCTCGTCAAGCGCAATCCTGTGCGCGTTGAGGAGTTCCGCAGCATTCGCGGCACCGACCAGCTGGGGGAGCGCGATGTGGACGGCGCACTCATGGCCATCAAACGCGGCGCGAGCTGCCCGCACGATCGCCTGCCGCTCATGGTGCGCGGACACCGCCAGATCTCGCCGGAGCTGGAGAGCGTGACCGACCTGATGTATGCGCTCATCCGCCTGGTTGCCGAGCGTTCGGGTGTGGCGACCTCGGTCATTGCCTCGCGCGATGACTTGGCCGACTACATTGAGCATCCCGAGCAGAGCCCCTTGCGCGAAGGCTGGCGCTTTGAGCTCGTGGGCTCGCGCCTGGACGATTTGCTTTCGGGCAATATGGGGTTGACGGTCAAAGATGGCAAAATTGAATTGCTGTAGGAATATAGTTACGCGGTTTTACCAAACCGCGTAACAGCTCGACGCTGCAAACGGCCGAGAGCGGCAATCTGACGTTCATTCGTCGCTCGCGTACCAAAGTACGCGTCGCTTCTCTTTCACGTCACCTTGCTCGCTCTCGGCCGTTTTCGCTGACATTGCCAAGACATCGATGCTGACTTGGTAGTCAGTTGAATGGGTAGAATGCCTCCAACGTGTAACTCGATTCGGAGGAATTCGCATGCCTTATTACTATGGATATGGCTTTGGCATCGACCCGCTGTACCTGGTGGTCGTTCTAATCTGCACGGTGCTTGGCCTTGCTGCCCAGAGCTATATCAACTCGACGTATAAGACCTGGTCCAAGGTCCGCTCGGACGGCGACACGGGCGCTACGGTCGCGCGCCGCATGCTCGATGCCAACGGCTGCAATGCCGTGGGTATCAAGGGTGTCGCTGGCGAGCTCACCGACCACTACAACCCGCAGGACAACAACCTGTATCTTTCGGACGCCAATCGTTCGGGTGGGTCGGTCGCAAGCGTTGCCGTCGCGTGCCACGAGGCGGGCCATGCCGCTCAGCGTCAAAGCGGCTATGCCATGATGAAAGTACGCACCGCCCTCGTGCCGGTTGTCAACTTTACCCAGAACACCTGGACCATCGTGCTGCTCATGGGCCTGTTCATGAACATCGCGGGACTCACGACCCTCGCGCTGATCTTCTTCTCGTTTAGCGTGCTGTTCCAGCTGGTTACGCTGCCGGTCGAGATCGATGCCAGCCGCCGCGCTGTGGCGTATATCGAGCAGTCGGGTATGAGCTCCAAGCAGGTCAACGGTGCCAAGAAGGTACTGACGGCAGCTGCGCTCACCTACGTGGCAGCGGCACTGACCTCGATTATTCAGCTGCTCTACCTTATGGCTCGCTACAACAGAAACTCCAACCGATAAGAACTTGGACTGACAGGCGCCGCGGGGATTTGTGTCCCCGCGGCGCTGTACTATGTGTGGGACTTGAATTTGCGCAGGGCCGGAGCCCGTGTGCACGATGACGAAAGGAGGCTGCGTGGCAGGCTGGAATCTAACCGGCAATGCCGTTTCCGCCGAGTTTGACGGGTCGGACGAGCAGGAGCGTAAAGAGCTCAGCGTGAGCCAGGCGGTCGAGATCGCCGCTGGTGCGCTCGATGCCATTCCGCAGCTGAGCGTTTTGGGCGAGGTCACGGGCTTTCGTGGCCCCAATGCCCGAAGCGGCCACTGCTATTTCCAGATCAAGGACGACTCGGCCGCCGTCGACTGTATCATCTGGAAGGGCGCCTATCTTAAGCGCACCTTCGACTTGCGCGACGGCATGCAGGTGAGCTTTAAGGGCAGCTTTAATCTTTACAAGCCCACGGGGCGTATGAGTTTCGTCGCCCGCTCATTCTCGCTGGCGGGGGAGGGTCTGCTGCGTCAACAAGTGGCGCAATTGGCCGAAAAACTGCGTCGCGAGGGGCTGATGGACGAGTCCCGTAAACGCCGCATCCCGGTGTTTTGTTCACGCGTGGCGGTCGTCACCTCGCTTTCGGGCGCCGTGATCGACGACGTCAAGCGTACGCTGCGCCGTCGCAACCCACTTGTCGAGCTCGTTTGCGTGGGTGCCAAGGTCCAGGGCGAGGGTGCGCCGGCGGAGCTTATTGAAGGCTTGCGCCGCGCCGCCGCAATTACGCCGGCGCCCGATTGCATTTTGCTCGTGCGCGGCGGCGGTTCCTTCGAGGACCTCATGACCTTTAACGACGAAGACCTTGCCCGTGCGGTAGCGGCTTGCCCCGTGCCTGTGGTGACAGGTATTGGCCATGAGCCCGATACTTCAATCTGCGACATGGTGAGTGACCGTCGCGCTTCCACGCCAACGGCGGCGGCAGAATCCGTGGCACCGGCTATGACAGAGCTGGCGGATGTGCTCGAGACGCGCCATCAGCGCCTAGGTGCTGCGATGGCTTCGATGATCGGGTCGGATCAGGTCGATCTGGAGATGCTCGATCAGCGTGGTCGGCGTGCCTGGGATACCTATACGGCGCGCTTGGGCGATGCGCTCGATGCGGCCGCGTGCCGCCCGTGCCTGAACGATCCAACGTTTATGGTTGAGCGTCGCGAGTCGGAGCTTGCCCTGACGGCCGATCGCCTGTCGGGCGCCATTGCGCGCTCGGTCGGTGCCTTCCGCTCCAACTTCGAGCGCCTGCCCGAGCGCTTGGTCGCAAGCACCTCGGGGCTCGATGGCAAGCGCCATGCGCTCACGCTCGCGAGTTCCCGTCTGGAGCATCAGGGACGCACGATGTTGAGCAAACCCGCGTCCGACTTGGGTCGCGCAGCGGCCTCGCTCGATGCCCTGTCACCGCTCAAGGTGCTTGCCCGCGGCTACTCCATCGCATACAGCGATGGCGGCGTGGCTACGAGCGCTAAGACTTTTAAGCCCGGTGACGCCATCCGCGTGCGTATGGCGGATGGTAACGTGGCAGCAACCGTCGATACGGTCGAGTAGACCGCGTTTTACAGTGATAGACCTTTAGGAAAGGAAACAGATATGGCAGAGAAGACCCCGGTCGAGCAGCTTACGTACAAGCAGGCCTCGCAGGAGTTGGAGCTCATTATCCGCAGTCTGGAGTCGGGCGACATGGAGCTCGAGGAGTCGCTCGAGAGCTACACCCGCGGCGTCGAGCTCCTCAAGAGCCTGCGTACCCGCCTGGCCGATGCCGAGCAGAAGGTCTCGGTGCTCCTTAAAGACGTCGACGGCAATGACGTGCTCGCCGACGGCGAAGCCGCCAACACCGACGACAACCTCTCGTTCTAACTATCCCGACCAAATATAATTACTCTGGTCTGTTAGAAAGGAACCAACCATGTGTGATTGCATCTTCTGCAAAATCGCCAACCACGAGATCCCCTCGACCGTTGTCTATGAGGACGACCAGGTCATCGCATTCGACGACCTTAACCCCCAGGCGCCGGTCCATACGCTCGTGATTCCCAAGAAGCACTACAGCGACATCGCCGACAACGTGCCTGCCGAGACCATGGGCGCCATGGCTCACGCCATCCAGGAGGTCGCCAAGGCCAAGGGTCTGGAGGACGGTTTCCGCGTCATCTCCAACAAGGGCGTCAACGCCGGCCAGACCGTCATGCACTTCCACATGCACGTCCTCGGCGGCAAAAACCTGGGCGAGAACCTCATCTGAGGGCGCCTGCGCCGTGCAATGAAGCGGAAGCTACGGCATCGATAACTTATATATCAACGCAATAAACCCGAGCGCGAGGGCGTTTGGGTTTATTATTGAAGCGTATGTAACCTGGCGGCGCCACACCGCCTGTTAGTAGGGAGACACATGAACGTTCTGGTCGTCAACGCAGGATCTTCGACCCTTAAGTATCAGGTCATCGATACCAAGTCCCACAAGGTGTCCGCAAAGGGCTCCTGCGAGCGCGTCTGCTTTACCGGCGGTACCTTCACCCACGCTGCCAACGGCTCCAAGAAGGTGACCGAGAACATCGAGTTCCCCGACCACAAGGTCGCCATCGAGGTCGTCCTGAAGGACCTCGAGGCTAACGGCGTCAAGATCGAGGGCATCGGCCACCGTATCGTTCAGGGCGGTTGGTACTTTGGCGATTCCTCCCTCGTCGACGAGGACGTTCTTGCCAAGATCCGCGAGGTTGCCCCGCTCGCTCCGCTGCACAACAACCCCGAGGCCAACGTTATCGAGTTCTGCCTGGAGCAGTATCCCGACCTGCCCAACGTCACGGTCTACGACACTGCTTTCCACTTCAACATGCCCGAGGTCGCCAAGACCTACGCCCTGCCCAAGGACGTTTGCGACAAGCTGCACATCCGTAAGTACGGCGCTCACGGCACCAGCTATCGCTACATCTCCAAGAAGGTCGCCGAGATGACTAACGGCGAGGCCCGCAAGGTCGTCGTGTGCCACATCGGTTCCGGCGCCTCTCTATGCGCCATCGAGGACGGCAAGTGCATGGACACCACCATGGGCCTTACCCCGCTCGACGGCGTCATGATGGGCACCCGTTGCGGCTCCATCGACCCGGCTACCGTGTGCTACCTGCAGCGCGAGGGCGGATACACCTTCGACGAGGTCGACGAGATGATGAACAAGAAGTCCGGCCTCATGGCCGTGACCGGCGGAAAGACCAACGACTGCCGTAACGTCGAGGAGCTTGCTGCTGCTGGCGATCCCGAGGCTCAGCTCGCCTTCGATATGTTTGTCTACAAGATTGCCGCCAAGGCCGCCGAGATGGCAACCTCCATGTGCGGCATGGACACGCTCGTCTTTACCGCTGGCATCGGCGAGCACGCTCCGGCTGTCCGCGCCGGTGTGGCCGACCGTCTGACCTTTATGGGCGTCAAGATGGATCACGCTCGCAACGCTCTGCGTGGCGATGGCGCCTGGTGCCTGTCCGCCAAGGATTCCAAGGTCAAGATCTTCGTCATCCCCACGGACGAGGAGTTCATGATCGCTTCCGACGTCGAGCGCATCGTCAACGGCAAGTAATTGATGCAAGGGGAGGGGACTGGATGGCCTTGTGCCGTTCAGCCCCCTTTTATGCGCTTTGGGCGAAGAGTTTAATAGATAATTATTGAACTCTGATAACTTCTTATTAAGGATACGGCCGCCTTATAGGTTTGCCGACCGTACTGTAATCACGAAGGAGTCTCATGAACGTACTTGTTGTCAACGCCGGCAGCTCGAGCCTTAAATATCAGCTTTTGGACACCGATACCCGCGAGGTTTTCGCCAAGGGTAACTGCGAGCGTATCGGCTCGGAAATGGGCATCTTTGGCCACTCCGAGAACGGTGGTGCCAAGCAGGCCGAGGAGGTTCCCTTCCCCGATCATCGCTCTGCCATTGCGCGCGTGCTCGAGGAGCTCGAGAAGACCGACTTTACGATCGATGGCATCGGCCACCGCATCGTTCAGGGCGGCTGGTACTTCGATGATTCCGCGGTCGTCGACGATGAGGTCATGGCCAAGATCCTTGAGGTGGCGCCGCTTGCCCCGCTGCACAACTACGGTGAGGCCGCAGCGATTGAGTATTGCCGTGAGAAGTATCCGGAGCTGCCCAACGTGGCCGTCTTCGATACGTCGTTCCATATGACGATGCCCGAGGTCGCCTACACCTACGCCCTGCCCAAGGACGTTTGCGACAAGTATCACGTGCGCAAGTACGGCGCCCACGGCACGAGCCACCGTTACGAGTGGATGATGGCCAAGGAGATCTTGGGTACGCGCTGCCACCGTCTGCTATCGTGCCACCTGGGCAACGGTGCCTCGCTTGCCGCTATCGAGGACGGCGTCTGCCGCGATACCACGATGGGTCTCACGCCGCTCGACGGTCTGATGATGGGTACCCGTTGCGGTTCCATCGACCCAGCCACCGTGTGTTACCTGCAGCGCGAGGGCGGCTACAGCTATCAGGAAGTCGACGACATGATGAACAAGCAGTCCGGCCTGCTTGCCATCTCGGGCATCTCCAACGACGCCCGCGACATCCGTACGCGCGCTTCCGAGGGCGACGAGCGCTGCCTGCTCGCCTTTGACATGTTCGCCTACAAGGCCATGCAGCAGGCCGGTTCCATGATTGCCTCCATGGCGGGCGTGGATACCATCACCTTTACCGCCGGCATCGGCGAGAACGACTGGTCGATCCGCAAGGCCTTCTGCGACTGCTTTGAGTGGCTGGGCGTGCGCATCGACAACAACAAGAACCGCGAGGCCGTGGGCAACGGTCCACAGGTCATCAGCGCCGCCGGATCTGCCGTCACGGTCATGGTCATCCCCACCGACGAGGAATACATGATCGCCCACGACGTCGAGCGCCTGACCAAGAACAACTAGCACATTCATTTGCAATTGAGAGAAAGGCCTCCAGAGCAACAGCTCCGGAGGCCTTTTTGCTAACAGGCGGAAACTCCATCCCATTCCGAGCCCGAATTCCGGGACCCGCTTTCCAGTTGAGGCATGTCGCGGAAAGTGCGACCCACAATAAAGCAAAATTCCGTCCCACAGTTTCCCAAACAGGTTCCAATCGGAAACTGCATCCCAGAATTCGCCTCCAAACCGGGACACACTTTCCGGTTGAACAGCCGCTGCTGACCTTCATGGCGCATTTGGGATGCAGGGTGATTATTAACCGCAAAGCATAACCATTTGGCTGTACTGTTATTCATCCAGACTCTTAGCGAAATCGTCTGGCGAACTGCGGGTTGTTTAATTGAATGCATACTTAAAGAGCTTTTAAATGCCGCTATATTGTGTTGCCGCCTATCGATTGCGGATGGACAGGTCACTAGCGATTGTTAGAAGATGAATCTGGTTTATTTGATTTAAGGGGAGGAAGAGTCGAATGAATCGAAAGCTGTTTAGGATATTAATTTCATTTGCGTTGAGTTTGGTGTGCATTGGTTGCATTGCTGGCTGTTCAACTGGTGCGGGGTCAGCAGACTCAAATAGCGACGAGATGATAAAGCAAACGGTGGCATGTGGCTCAGATGACTCCGTGTCTGCTTCGATTGAGGTTCCAAAAACCTGGGAGTCTGAAGACGATGGGGATGGGCTGCTTTCAATTACTCCTGATGATTTTGATGGTCTTGTAATGCTTGGTTTGGATATATATCCACTTTCGGATTTTGGAAATGATCAGGAGTTACTTGATTACTGGGCCGAGAATCTGGATGGTATTTCGTCTAATTGGACTTTAATCAGCTCAAAGTCTGATCCTGTTCCAACATATTTAACTAATGTCGATATGAGTGGAAATAAGGAACCGCAGGGATACCTTGTCGTTTCAATTACGGGAGACTCGTCGGTTGGCGTTGAGCTGATTGCGGCCAAGGACGATTGGAGCAAAGCTAAGCCTATTCTTTCGAGCGTTGCGAAATCGTTTGAGGTTGATAGAAAAGATGCTCCTAAATACGGTGGCTCCTCTAGCTCAAAATCTGACAACATAGATGCCAAGTCAGACTTTGGGTCTGACGAGGCGTCTCCAGTGGTCAGCTATTCTGCGGGATCGTACCGTGTGGGGAAAGATATTCCGTCTGGCGAGTACAAGATAACCTGTTCAACAAGATACGGCTATTACTGCGTTTATCCCGATTCCTCGAAGAGCGACATTCTTTCGAATGGCAATTTCAATACGTGTACGTATGTTACGGTTTCCGACGGTCAGCTACTTGAAATTTCTGGAGCATCATTTGTTGCCATTGCGGATGCAAAACCAACCTCGACATTAAGCGGAGAGGGTATATATAAAGTTGGGCTCGATATTCAGCCGGGCGAATATAATGTCACGGCGCAATCGGGGAGTGGATACTATGCGGTTTTGGGTACGGTAGATGCTAACGAATCCTTCAATATTATTAATAACGATAATTTTGAGGGAAATAGCTTCGTCACTGTAACTGATGGACAGTACCTTGAAATATCTAGGGCAACCATTGAGACTTCATAGATGTTGAGTCTCAAATTCCTTAAGACCCCACTGTTATGGGGCTTTCGATTTTGAGTGGGTCGTTTGCTGGGACTCACATTGGGGCGGGCTGGAGTTTCCGGCCTGCCCTTTTCATGCCGATTACTAGGTTTCGCCCTAATGATGCCATGTAGCAGTAGAAGGCCGCACAGGGTAACCCCTGAAAACATCCCGCACTGACCAGAAACGCCCCCGTTCGTAGCTCCGAAGGAGCAGAACGGGGG
>CAKUHK010000052.1:0-16373 GCA_934655965.1 uncultured Collinsella sp. | reverse complement strand
TGCGGGGAGAATCGTCTCCCACGGCTCACAGCGTATTCATTTGGAAACATAGGGGGAAGCGCATCCCATTTCGAGCGCCCAGCCGAAATCTGCCGAACAGCAGCTCGACGTCCCACTCCACCTAGGCGCCAATCGCGCGGCGGTACACTGCCATCACCTGAGCATCGGCTGCCGCGGGATCGGCGAAATAGCGCCCGTCGTATGTCTCTGCCGAAACCACTCCACGATAGCCGCGCGCCACCAGCCTATCCAGGTCGGCACGCATATCGCGGTCGCCGTCACCCCAGGCCAGATGCGTCGTGCCATCTGCCGCAACATCGACAAAGTGCACGTGGGCAACGTCATCGCCGAGCGCATCGAAATAATCATCGATGGTATCCCCCGCCACCGCCATGGCGCCCATATCAAGACACGCCTTAAGCGCCGGATGCCCGACCATCTCGATTATGCGCTTCGTATCCGCCGCCGAGTTCACAATCATCGACTCAACCGGCTGCAAGGCCTCAAGCACCAGGCGAACGCCGCGCTCGCCCGCATACTCGGCAATCGCACGCAGCATCGAGGCGCTGCGCCCCCATGCGTCTTCGATCGGCTCGTTCAAAAACGCCCAACCGCTCGACACCATGACCTGCTCGGCCCCAACCTCCGCCGCAATATCCACGACATTCTTAAAGTACGCAAGCGTACGGGCACGCGACTCCTCCCCGCGCGCCGCGATATTCCACGGCTTGGGGTTATTCTGCTCGGGGCAAATGCCGACAATCCGAACCCCATATCGCTGCGAAAGTTCCTTCACCTGCTCGAGCGAATCATAGCCATGACAGTCGACATACAGGTGCATCGCCCCCGTCCAAAGCTCGCAGCACGTATAGCCCGAAGCCGCCGCCGAGGAAAAGAACTCCTCCAGGTCAAAGTAACGATGGCTGATATTCATAACGGCAAGCTGTGGATACTCCATCTTGTCCACCTTTCGGCAAAAGGGCGCCGCAGCACAGTGTGCGCGACGCCCCCTCTTACATTGTTTTGATTATGACGGATGCCCTACTGAACACCAAGCACTCCAAAGAACGCACCGGCGATACTCACGAGCAAGATCACCAGCATAATGAGCAGCGGATTCATCTTCTTCTTGAGCATGAGATAGACGATTCCAAACAGCCCCATCGTGACAAAGCCCGGGAAGATGCCGTTGAGCAGCTCGGCCAGCGTCTGAGCACCATCGCCCGCGCCAACCATGAGCGGAATGTCCACCGTGACCATCTCCATGGTCATGGCGCCGATCACCATAGCGCCCATGATGGAGGCCATCTTGACGATCGTGTCCATGATGCCCGACTCCTGGACCTTGCTGATCATGTCCGAGCCAAAGCGATATCCCACAAACGTCAGCACATAGCGAATGATGTAGTGGGGAACGTTGAACACCAGCAGGAACAAAATCGGTCCAAGGATAGAACCCTGCAGTGCCAGCGAGGTGCCAACGCCCGTAGCCAAAATGCGCAGCGTGCCCCAGTAAAACGCATCGCCCACGCCGGAAAGCGGGCCCATCAACGCGAGCTTAACGTTGGAGATCGCGCTCGTGTCAAAGCTCTCGTCGGTAGCGTTGACCTCCTCCATTGCGGCGGCAATGGACATGGGGAGCGTCGAGATGTACGGCGTAACGTTGTACAGCTCCATATGGCGCTTGAGCGCAGCCTTAAAGTCCGCATCCTGCGGATAGAGCTTGCGCAGGATCGGCATGAGAGCCCACATAAAGCCGATGTGGCCCATACGCTCGTAGTTCCAGGAATGCTCATAGGGAATCGAGCGCCAGAACAGTTTCTTAAGATCTGCGCGGGTAATCAGCCCGTCGTAGGAAGACTCAAACTTAAAACTCATCGAACCCACTCCCAATCGCAGGATCCTCGGTTACCGCTACGGGCTGCTCCGCCTTTTTCTTCTCGCCCAAAACCGTCATCGCGACGACGATAATCGCGGCGAAGATCGCCACACCCGTCGTGCTAATGCCAAAGTAGGCAACGAGGAAGAAGCCTGCGAAGAAGAACGGTGCCACGGTCTTGTTCATAATCATCTGAGCCAGCATGGCAAAGCCGAGTGCAGGCAAGAAGGCGGCGGCGACATCCATACCGGTCTGAACGAAATCGGGGATGATGTTGAGCAGGCTGGCCACGGCGTCAGCGCCAAAGAAGAATGCCAGGGGAATGATCAACAGGCCGCACCAGCTCTGCGCGTAACCGGCGATGAGCATGTTGCGCGTAATGGCCTTGGTGTCTCCGTCCTCGACGTTCTTGTCGATACGGTGTACCAGCAGCAGCATGACCGGCTGGCCCAGGGCCGTGTCGAGTGCCAGAACGATCGTGGCGATGGGAATACCCAGGGTCAGTGCCGCCGAAGCGTCCGCGCCGGCCTGCATGGCAAGGGATACGCCCAGGATGGTTCCGGAAATCGTATCGGGCGGGTTATAGGCGCCGACCGAGATAGCACCGACCATGGCGAGCTCCATCGTGGCGCCCATGATCGTGCCGGTCACCACATCGCCCATGACAAGGCCGACCAGAGGTCCGAGCACAATGGGGCGCTGGAGGTAGCTCGTGCCCGTCAGCCACTCGGAATAGCCCAAAAGGGCGATAAGGAAAATCAGGATTGTCTTGATAACCATGACGGCCCCTAACCGATAGCCTTTGCGGCGTCAGTCTTTGCATCCGCCGGAATCATCTGGATGAACAGCTCGTAGCCCTCGCCGAGCAACTCCTTCACGTACGCCTCGTTCTCGGGTGTAAGGAACACGCTCGTCGAGACCTGGCGGGCATCCTCGCTAAAGGCAACGTTGCCAAGATTGATCTTCTTGACGCCCATCGTCTTTGCGACGGCACCGGCCTGCTGAATCGTCTCGCAAACAACGAAGAGCTTGTACTTGTCGGTCACACCGCTCTGGAGCGCCTTGACGGCATCCTCGGTGTTTTTAACGACGACCTTGCAGCCCTCCGGCTTTGCAAGGGACAGGGCCTGCAGACGAAGCTTGTCGTTGAGGACCGTATCGCTTACCAGCAGGATGCAGTCGGCACCCAAAGCCGAGGTCCAGCTCACGGCAACCTGGCCGTGAAGCAGTCGATAGTCTACGCGAATCATCTGAATCATGATGTGCTCCTAACGATTAAAACTCATCGAGTTCGGCCTGGCCCAGCAGATCGTTGACGTACTTGACCTTGGTGTCGTCCGCCTCGACGATCTGACGAATGGCCTCGTCGATCGGAGTCGAATCGGACACGAACAGCAGCTGGATCAGAAGCGGCAGGTTCATATTGGTCACCAGATGCGTGTTGGGACGCGTCTGGACAACCTTGGTGAACTCGTTGTTGACGCTGCCGCCAAACAGGTCGGTGCAAACGACGACCTCATCGTCCGCGGCAAAGCCGTCCAGAATCGCCGCGGCCTCCTTGGCCAGGTCTTCGTTTCCATCGACATACATGGAGAGCGCATGGACGTTTTCGCGCTCGCCGGAGAGCAGGCCGATGCTCTCGACGATTCCAGACGCGAAATGAGCATGGGATGCCACGATAAACTGCCTCATTCGATTCCCCTTTCTAGCGAATTTCGGCATAAAAAAGCCCGGACGCATGCGCCCGGGCAGGGTGCTTCTTGCTTAGCAGTCGATTAGTAGTCGAACTGGTGATAGTAACGACGGTAGTTGAGGTTGTGCTTGGTGACCGTCTCGTAGTAGGCGGCGAGTCGATCGGTGACCAGCGAGGAAAGGATCCACGGAGACACGATGACGCGGAACTCGTCGTCCAGGCCCGGGATGGCGAACTCGGCGGTGTCGATAATGTTGATGTCGGTGTCGCCGGTCACGCCACGGTTGAGGAATGCGCGGACACGCTCGTCGAGCTTACGGTTCTCGTCCTCGCCCATGAACAGGAACACGGGCACGCCCGGTTCCACGAGCTCCAGGGTGCCGTGGAAGAAGTCCGCCGAGGTGATGTAGCGGGTTCGCTTCCACTGCATCTCCTCCAGGATGCACATCGAGAAGAGGATGGTCTCGCCCCACAGGGCGCCGGAGCCGATGAACATGGTGTAGGGCGCGAGGGCATACTTTTTCGCGAGCTCCTCGGCACGCGGCTCGAAGCTCTTGCGAATGTCGACCAGGTGGGTCCAAACATCCTTGGTCTGCTCAATGAACTTGTCGAACTGCGGGAAGCAGCCGCGACGGTTGAGCAGGCGCAGGCCGAAGCAGTCAGCGAGGTAGTAGCCCATCTCGCAGCCGCCGTTACCGTGATCGGATGCCATCTTGACGCAGTTCTCGGCGCCGACAGCCTGGCCGATGGGGCCCTCGGGCTTGGTCATGGCGTAGACGCGGATGCCCTTTTCCTTCATCTTGTTGACGGCCTCGAGGACCTCGGGGGTGGTGCCGGACTCGGAGGCGGTGAGCACGACGGACTTCTCGGTCATGCGCTTGTGGCCCATAACGTTCCACTCGGCGGCGTGGATCAGGTAGACCTCCAGGTCGCGGTCGCCGAACTTGTTCATGAGGTACTCGAGCTGCATAAACTCGTCCCAGGTGCCGCCCACGCCCATCAGGAAGACGGCGTCGTAGCCCTCGTCGGCGACCTTGTCGGCGAGGGCGGTCATCTTCTTGCCGGTCTCGTAGACGTTCTTGCCGTCCTCGACGTAGCCCTCCTGGCTAAAGTGCATGATCTCGATCTTCTCGGTTTCCTTCATGGTTTGTCCTTTCTGTCTTGCACGCGACTCTATACATCGCGTTTCTTTTCGATACCAATTATAGACATACACCCAACGTGTTTTTAATACCACTTTGCAATCTGCGCCGATCCTCGGTGAACGGTCGAAATTCTCGGGTGAGTGGTATTAAATTAGAATTAGATGTATATCTAGCACTCCCGGCGCTTCCCCTGCGTGACAAAGAACAGCGTTCCTACCAGCGCAATGATTGTCGAAGCTCCAAACAGCACCGTCTGAACGCCCAAGGCCTCCGCCAAAAACGGAGCGGCCAGCAACGGCAGCACGCCGGCACTCATCAGACCAAAACGTACAAAGCCCGTGATGCGGCCCAGGTATTTGATGTCCGCGCGCTCCTGAATCAGGATCATCTGGAGCGGCTCCAGGAAACCCCACGCCAAGCCGTTGATCGCCTGGCCGATAATCGCTACCCCCAGCATATCCGTGCCCACGTACACCATGGACCCAATGCCCACCGTCATGAGCGACCCGAGCAACAGGCGCAGGTTGACATGGCGAGCCGAAAGCTTGGTCAGGGCGAAGGCACCCACCGAAGAGGTAAGGCCCACGACCGAGGACAGCCATCCCAGCCAGACGATATCTACATTGAGCACATCGCGATAGAACAGCGACTCCAGCGAATCGAACGCGCCAAACGCAAAGAAGCCCAAAAAGCCCGAGATAAAGATGAGACGCAGATCGTGGTTGCAAAACGTGAGCCGGGCACCCTCGACCATGCCTCCAAAGATGCCGCCCTTCTGCTTCTCCGCCTTTGGGGGAACCACGCTCTCATGGCAGCCCAGAGAAAGCACCGCGGCCACGCCCATCATTGCCGCCATAAGCAGATAGACAGATTGAGTGGCAAAGCAGCTCACGATAGCACCGCCAAGAAGCGGCCCCGCGGTATAGGCGATGTTGCTGTAGAAGACCATCAGGCCGTTCACACGCGTGCGGCCCTCGGTGGTCGACTCAAGATAGCCCGGAAACGCATGCGTGCAGGTGTTGATAAAACCACCGGCAAGTCCCAAAACACATGCGGCAAACACCAGCCCGGGAACGGACAACGGCGCCAGGCCAATACCGAGCGACAGCACCGCCGTGATCACGCATGTCACAAACGACGTGCGGCGCGGGCCAAAGCGGTCGATAACCGAGCCCGACACCATATTGCCCACCGAGGTCGTGAGGTTGCGCACGAGCGTGATGGCGGCGACCAAAAAGGCGGTGCCCGCCAAATCATACGTCGCCGCGCCGATAAGCCCCAAAAAGTACACCGCGTTGTTGGCGCACCACTGCAGGGACTCAATGAGAATCAGCCTGACTTCCGCCGGCGTCAGGCGCATTGCTTCGCGATCCTTCGCGAACATACGAACTCCTTTATACAAAAAGGGATGGAGGGCGCAGGCCTGCTCCATCCCTTTGCAAGGTCGATAAAACGTTGCTGCAGGCTTTACGCCAGCACGCCGAAGAACGCGCCGACGATGCCCACGACCATGGTGGCCACGATCAGCACCATGGGGTTGATCTTCTTGGACAGCAGCCAGTAGTAGAGCCAGAAGGCGATCATGCCGAGCATGCCGGGCATGATGCCGTCCAGGATGTCCTGGAGGGTCTGGGCGTCGTCGCCCGAGCCGATGGCCACCGGGATGCTGGCCCAGAACATGTCCTTGCACATGGCGCCCACGACCATGACGCCCACGATGCCCACGCAGGTCATGATCTTCTGCATGAGGCCGGTCCTCTGGGCCTCGTCCAGGAAGCCCACGCCCAGCTCGTAGCCCTTGACGGCGCCCCAGACGCGCAGCGCGAAGCCGGGGACGTTGTAGATGAGCAGGAAGGCGATGGGGCCGAAGGGGTTGCCGGCCTGGCACAGGCTGATGCCCACCGCGGCGGCGACCACGCGAAGGGTCGACAGGAAGATGGAGTCGCCGATGCCCGACAGCGGGCCCATGAGGGCGGCCTTGACGTCGTTGACGCTCTCCGGCTCGATCTCGCCGCGGGCGACCTTCTCCTCCATGGCCATCGCGATGCCGCCGACGAACGGGGCGAACTGGACGGTGATGTTGAAGAACGCGCAGTGGCGGTGCAGGGCCTCGGCGTAGTCGTCGGGGCGGCCGGCGTAGATCTTCTTGAGCATGTTGGCGACCATCAGGCAGAAGGCGATGTTCATCTGCTTGTAGTAGGTCCAGGAGAACTCCATGCCCAGGGAGCCGACGTTGACGGCGCTCCTGACGAGATCGGAGCGCGTGATCTTGTTCTCGGGACTAGAAGTCATCGTCCTCATCCCCTTCCGCGGAGAGCTGGGGCTGGGCTCCGCCGAGTCCCAGCAGGTCGAACTTGTCGATGCCGATGATGATGGCGATCAGGGCGACACCGAGGACGGGCACGTTGGCGTAGGAGCACAGCAGGAAGCCCAGGAAGTAGAAGGGCACGAGCTGCTTGGTGAGCACCAGGCGGCCGAGCATGGCGAAGCCCATGGCCGGCAGGATGTTGGCGGCGACGCCGCAACCATCAATGATGAAGGGCGGGATAAAGTCGAGCAGGCCCTGGATGGCATCGGAGCCCAGATAGAAGGCACCGGCGCACAGCAGGAAATACTCTACGCAGCCCCAAAGACCGATGCCCCAGTGCACCGCATAGATGCCTTTGAGGTTGCCCTTGAGGGCATACTTGTCCGCCATATCGACGAACACCGGGAAAACCGCATTCGTAAGATTGCCGATCGTCAGCGAAAGCACCGCGATGGGCATGGCGAGCGCGATGGCCGTCTCTGTACCTTGGCCGAGCTGAATCGCGAAGGCGCAGGCGAGCACGCCGCCAACTGTCTCGTTAGGCGGAACGTAGGCGCCGATGGAGATCGAGCCCATGAACAGTAGCTCCAGGCTTGCGCCCACGGCAAGACCGGTCTGCAGATCCCCCAGCACCAGGCCCACGAGCGGGCACAGGACGAGGGGGCGGAACGCGTAGAGGGTGCCGAGCTGGTAGTCGAGGCAGCCAAAGGCTCCGACTAAGCCGACGAGGATTGCTTGGGTAAGCATAGTTCCTCCCAATAAGGATTTCCGAGCCGTCGTCGATCCCGCCGCGCGCGCATCTGATATCAATCCGGGAGCTCGACCACACGGTTCGAAGCGTACCTGGTGTGCTGCTAACACCCATGCCAGGTACAAATGATTTGATACCAATTATAGGTATGCAGGTTCAAACGATTTAATACCACTCGCTCAGCGGGGTGTTTTTATCCGTAAACGGCGGCTATTGGCCCTCAGGCGCAATCCCTGTTGCGACGATGAACGAGCGCAACGAGAAAACCGTCGCCAAAGGCATCGGAAACCAGGTTGGCAACGATGACCGAGACGATGATCGCCGCGCCCAAAAGCTCATTCCAACTAAAGACCTCGCCAAACAAAAGTGCCGACCAGCAGGGCGCGAGCACCACTTCGCTCATGCAGACCATGTTGGCCGCAAACGCATTGGTGCGCGCGATCCCCTTAGCATACAAAACGCTCGCCAAGCCACTGCAAAACAAACCGTGAACCACCATAAGGCCCCACTCAAAGGGCTTGACCGCACCAAGGCTGCCCGCAAAATAGAAAATCGGCAGCATCGAGATCCCGCACGATATAAGCGACGACACCATCGGCGAAGCATCGGGGCGCGCATTCAAGAAGAAGCACAGCCCGAAGGTGGCGCCCGAAATGACCGCAAGCAAGTTACCGAGCATGCCCTGGGCACTCAAATCGCCCAAAAAGAAGAGCCCCATGCCCGCAAAGGCAGCCACCACGGAGAGGATCTTTGCCGTCGAAGGAAACGTGCGCGATGCAAGCGACTGGTACACAATGACAAAGATCATCGAGGTGTACTGCAAGACAATCGCGTTACCGACCGATGTGAGCTGGTTGGCGAAGTTAAACGTGGTGCCCGTCACAAAATTGCAGACGGCGACGAGAACTATCAGGCGGCTGATGCGCAGCTTTGGCTTGCCCACGCACAGAATACACAGCGCCATGAATATCGCCGTGACGGCACCAATCAAAAGGGCCGATTGTGAGTTGGCGTGAACGAGGATGCCGATAAAGCTCCACAGGAGCGCCGTGCCAAATAGATACATCGCACCGCTCACGCCATTGTCAGGTGGATTGTCGGATCGAATCACGAAGCACCTCCTCGTAATAAAAAACGGCGACCGCAGCGGGTCGCCGTTTCCCTTGGGGGCAGATAGATATGGCCGAGCTTACGCCAGCACGCCGAAGAACGCGCCGACGATGCCCACGACCATGGTGGCCACGATCAGCACCATGGGGTTGATCTTCTTGGACAGCAGCCAGTAGTAGAGCCAGAAGGCGATCATGCCGAGCATGCCGGGCATGATGCCGTCCAGGATGTCCTGGAGGGTCTGGGCGTCGTCGCCCGAGCCGATGGCCACCGGGATGCTGGCCCAGAACATGTCCTTGCACATGGCGCCCACGACCATGACGCCCACGATGCCCACGCAGGTCATGATCTTCTGCATGAGGCCGGTCCTCTGGGCCTCGTCCAGGAAGCCCACGCCCAGCTCGTAGCCCTTGACGGCGCCCCAGACGCGCAGCGCGAAGCCGGGGACGTTGTAGATGAGCAGGAAGGCGATGGGGCCGAAGGGGTTGCCGGCCTGGCACAGGCTGATGCCCACCGCGGCGGCGACCACGCGAAGGGTCGACAGGAAGATGGAGTCGCCGATGCCCGACAGCGGGCCCATGAGGGCGGCCTTGACGTCGTTGACGCTCTCCGGCTCGATCTCGCCGCGGGCGACCTTCTCCTCCATGGCCATCGCGATGCCGCCGACGAACGGGGCGAACTGGACGGTGATGTTGAAGAACGCGCAGTGGCGGTGCAGGGCCTCGGCGTAGTCGTCGGGGCGGCCGGCGTAGATCTTCTTGAGCATGTTGGCGACCATCAGGCAGAAGGCGATGTTCATCTGCTTGTAGTAGGTCCAGGAGAACTCCATGCCCAGGGAGCCGACGTTGACGGCGCTCCTGACGAGATCGGAGCGCGTGATCTTGTTCTCGGGACTAGAAGTCATCGTCCTCATCCCCTTCCGCGGAGAGCTGGGGCTGGGCTCCGCCGAGTCCCAGCAGGTCGAACTTGTCGATGCCGATGATGATGGCGATCAGGGCGACACCGAGGACGGGCACGTTGGCGTAGGAGCACAGCAGGAAGCCCAGGAAGTAGAAGGGCACGAGCTGCTTGGTGAGCACCAGGCGGCCGAGCATGGCGAAGCCCATGGCCGGCAGGATGTTGGCGGCGACGCCGAAGCCGGCAAGGACAAAGTCGGGAATGAAGTCGAGCATGCCCTGGATCGCGTCAGCGCCCAGGTAGAACGACAGCGAGCACAGCAGGAACGCCATGATGCAGCCCGTGGAACCAATCAGGAAGTGCATGGCATAGACGCCCTTGAGGTTGCCCTGGCCGGAGAAGACATCTGCGCGGTCGACCAGGATCGGCAGGGCCGCGTTGAGGATGTTCTTGATGGCCAGGCACAGCGTAGCGATAGGCATGGCGAGCGCAATGGCCGCCTCGGTGCTCTGGCCCAGCTGAATAGCGAAGGCGCAAGCGAGCACGCCGCCGATGGTCTCATCGGGTGGCACGTAGGCGCCGATGGAGATCGAGCCCATGAACAGCAGCTCCAGGCTCGCGCCAATCGCGAGACCGGACTGCAGGTCCCCCAGCACCAGGCCCACGAGCGGGCACAGGACGATGGGGCGGAACGCATAGAGCGTACCGAGCTGGTAGTCGAACTTACCAAATGCGGCGATAAGTCCGATGAGGATTGCTTGGGTAAGCATACATCCCCCTTTCCATATAGGACACTACGAAGAGACGAAGCTCTTCGAAATTAACCGCCTAGAGCACGCTGGCGCAGTCAACCTTGGGGTCATCGGCCAGAGGACGAATCTCGACCTCGACGCCACGGTCCAGCATCTCGCGCACATCGGCTTCCTCGGCCGCGGTCAGGAAGATCTGGCGAGAGACCTGACGCGCGTCGGGGCGCTTCTCGTCCTTGGGCTTGGTGTTGCCCAGGTTAATCGATTTAATCTGCGGGCAGCCGTCAACGAGCTGCTTTGCCTCGGCGATGGTGGCGACGCAGATGATCATCTTGTACTTGTCGGTCACGCCCGAGTTAATAGCCTCGATGGCATTCGCCATGTCCTTGATGACGAGCTTGCAGCCGGCAGGCTTGCCCATCTTGAGCGTGGTCTTCCACACCGGGTCGTTGGCGACCTTGTCGCCCACGCAGAAGATGCAGTTGGAGCCGAGGCCCTGGACCCAAGAGACTGCGACCTGGCCATGAAGCAGACGATGGTCGACGCGAAGTAGCTGAATCATAATGTGACCCCCCAAAGGTCTTGTGCCGTCTTACGGCGTGTCGGTAGGTGCTGCGGATTAGAACTCTTCTTCCTCGTCGTCATCGACCAGCAGGTCGTTGACGAACTTCACGCGCGTATCGTCCGCAGCGACGATGGCGCGAATCGTCTCCTCAACCGGAGCCGACTCATCGGAGAACAGCAGCTGGATGAGCAGCGGAAGGTTCATGTTGGTGACAAGGTAGGTGCGGGGACGCGTCTGGACGATCTTGGTGAACTCGTTGTTAACGCTGCCGCCAAAAAGGTCGGTGCAGACGACGACATCATCGTCGGCAGACATGCCTGCCAGCAGCTTTTGGGCTTCCTCGGCCACGTCCATGCGATCGTCGACGAACATCGAAAGGTCGTGGACGTTGTCGCGAGCGCCCGAGAGCAGCTCAATGCTCTCCTTGATGCCGGTAGCGAAGTGCGCATGGCTGGCGATGATGTACTGTCTCATTCTGCGAATCCTTCCGTGACTGACGCGTCCCCGCGCTTGGATTTTAGTAGTCGAACTGGTGATAGTAACGACGATACTTGAGGTTGTGCTTGGTGACCGTCTCGTAGTAGCGGGCCAGGCGGTCAGTCACGAGCACCGTCAGAATCCACGGGGAAACGATGACGCGGAAGTCGTCGTCAAGGCCGGGGATGGCGAACTCGGCGGTGTCGATGATGTTGATGTCGGTGTCGCCGGTCACGCCACGGGTCAGGAATGCACGAGCACGCTCGTCGAGCTTGCGGCACTCGTCCTCGCCCATGAACAGGAACACGGGGACGCCCGGCTCCACGAGCTCCAGGGTGCCGTGGAAGAAGTCCGCCGAGGTGATGTAGCGGGTGCGCTTCCACTGCATCTCCTCCAGGATGCACATCGAGAAGAGGATGGTCTCGCCCCACAGGGCGCCGGAGCCGATGAACATGGTGTAGGGCGCGAGGGCGTACTTCTTGGCGAGCTCCTCGGCGCGCGGCTCGAAGCGCTTGCGGATATCGAGCATATCCTTCCAGATGTCCTTGGTCTGCTCGATGAACAGATCGAACTTGGGGAAGCAACCGCGACGGTTGAGGAGGCGCAGGCCGAAGCAGTCGGCGAGGTAGTAGCCCTTCTCGCAGCCACCGGAGCCATGGTCAGAAGCCATGGCGACGCAGTTCTCGGCGCCGACAGCCTGGCCGATGGGGCCCTCGGGCTTGGTCATGGCGTAGACGCGCACGCCCATGTCCTTCATCTTCTTGACGGCCTCGAGCACCTCGGGGGTGGTGCCGGACTCGGAGGCGGTGAGCACGACGGACTTGTCAGTCATGCGCTTGTGGCCGGAGACGTTCCACTCGGCGGCGTGGATCAGGTAGACCTCGAGGTCGCGGTCGCCGAACTTGTTCATGAGATACTCGAGCTGCATGAGCTCATCCCAGGTGCCGCCAACGCCCATCAGGAACACGGCGTCGTAGCCCTCGTCGGCGACCTTGTCGGCGAGCGCGGTCATCTTCTTGCCGGTCTCGTAGAGCGCCTTGCCGTCCTCGAGGTAGCCCTCCTGGTCGAAATTCATGATCTCGATCTTCTCGGTTTCCTTCATTTGCTTCTCCTTTCTGGGGATGCCTTAACAATCCCCTATGCCAACGAGCGACAACGCCCGCCTACATTCCGTAACACTCAGCTGCTTTGGCCTTAAGCGTGTTGACCGATTCCTCGTAGCCCTCCGCCTTAACCTCCATTTGCTTGGAGACGGCATCGAGATACGGATGGACGTCCCACGAGTTCAGACGCTCGGTGACCATTGCCGCCATCGTCTGGAAGAACACCAGGTTGGGAATCGCGGCAAGCAGCGGAGCCACCTGCGGCACCGCAATCTCGTGTGCCTTGCCCTTGGGATGCATGGTTAGCAGGACAGCCTTCTTCGTTACCTTCGACAGCGCGTCGGCGATATTTGCCAGACGCTCCGAGCCCTGAGGATCGTCGACGATAAACACCAGGTAGCCCGGAGTAATCTGCATCTCGGGGCCGTGGACGAATTCCTCGCCCTCGTGATGCATAGCCGGAATCTTGATGGTCTCGCTCAGTTTGAGCGCGCCCTCTTCGGCAACGCCATAGTTGGGACCGTTACCCACAACCATGGCCGGCACGTGCTCCGACAGCTCGAGCAGATGATCTTGGACATAGGTCTCGGCGGTCTTGCACATCGCGGCGTTGGCCCGGATGGCCTCGCGCAGATCGTCAAGGCGCTGGGTGACGCCATCGGCGCCAATCGTCCCGCGTGCCTGAGCACCGTAAATGCCAAAGAGCACCAGGTACTCGATGAGCGTTTGGACGCCCAAGGTCACAAAGTCCACCGACTCGACGCCCACGCCGTAGTCGAGAACGATATCGGCATGATCCTTAATGGGAGCCTCGACGTTTGCCGTCAGCGCAACCGCGGCCATATCGTGCGAGCGCATAAAATCGAGCGCCGCGATTGTGTTGGTCGAGTAGCCACTCTGAGAAATAGCAATATTGAGCGCATTTTGCGGATAGGTGTGCTCAAAATCGACGAAGGCCTCGGGCGTTACAACGGACACCTGCATCTGCAGTGCGTCCTGCAGGTAATCGCGAGCGCAATCGGCGGCATGACGGGACGAACCCGAAGCAACGATGCGCAGCGCGTCAAAGGATGCGGACTGGAAAATATCGACGAGCTGGCTTACAAGCTCGGACGAACGCTCGAGGTTCTCACCCATACGCACGTGGGCGAGTTGAACGTAATCGAGCATCTTCATCGTCTCACCTCGTAACAAATCATTAGTATTTCATACCAATCACAGTTACAGGTTACGGCTTTTTGATACCTATTTGCCGACTAATCTTTCCCCATCGGCGAACGGTCGATTTTGAACCATGTAAGGTTGTATATACAGTCTGCTTAACGATCCAAATCAGTCGGCTTTTAGCCCGCTATGTAAAAACGCCAGCTAGTACGTATAGGTATATCCGCCCGCATCGCCGCGGTTGAACGATTTGACGTACTCGATCGCCTGGCCGCTCGCGTCATAGCTCACGCACTCCAACGTCAAGGCAAGGTCTCCTTGCTCCAAATCGAGCAAGCCTGCGTCGCGTGCTCCCAGCGCTTCGATATTGAGCTTTTCCTGCGCCATGACCGGCTTTCGACCCAGCATCTCATAGGTCTCGTACAGACTGAAAACCGACACATCGATTTCCTCGATGGTCGGGAACAGCAGGCAGGGGATAAGCGCCATCTCAATTGATACGGGGTCGCCGTTTACACAGTTAAGACGTCGAATGGAATAGAGCAGGTCATCCTCGGCAATGCCAAACAAATCGGCATAGTACGGTCCGGCGTAGCGCTTGGAGCGCGCGAGGATGCGGACGGACGGCTCGCCTCCCGAGGCGCGGACCGATTCACGGAAGCCGCCCGTACGCTCAAAAATAGCAGGCACTTTCTGCGCCACGAAGGCGCCTTTTCCACGAACACGGCGAATCTGGCCGCGACGAACCAGCTCGTCAACGGCGCTTCGGATGGTCAGGCGCGTCGTGCCAAACTCCTCAGCGAGCTCGTTCTCGGACGGAATCATCGAGCCCGTGGGATATATGCCGCGCTCGATACGCTCCTCGATACGGCGGCGTATGCGCATATAGACCGGGGTGGTCTCTACTGTTTCAGCCATTGTTCACCTGCCACGCTCTTCATGCCGTTCTTTTCGCCGTTATCGGCAAAGCGGAACTTCGTGGGCAGAATCACCGATTTGCAATGCTCCACAAAGCGCATGTCTTTATCAAACTCAATCGTGCTCTCATAGAATACCGGCGTTCCCTCTTCTTGCTGGAGAAGCTCGGCCTCCTCGGCGTTCAGGCGCGAGATTGAGATGTGCTCGCGTCCATGCTCAACACGCACGCCGCCTTCTTTGAGCAAGACGTCGTAGAGGCTCTCGTGCTCAAAATCATGGTCGGGAAGCGACGGGCAAAGAGACAGGTTGACATGGGCTGTTTCGATTGAAGCCGGCTCGCCCTCAATAAGACGGACGCGCTGCATGCGGAGCAAGGGAGCGCCTGCGGCAACCCCAAGCTTGTCGGCAAGCGCCTCATCTGCCTCGACCGTCTCGGTGGAAACCAAGCGCGAAGAGGGGTGCAGGCCGGCAGTCCGCACGGCATCGGAGAAATTATACGTTTCCTGGAAGATATTCAGCGGTTTGGGAGGACACACATACGTGCCCGATCCGCGGCGGCTCTCGAGCGTTCCGCACGAAATGAGCCGCGTGATGCCAGCACGTAACGCCGTACGCGAAACGCCAATAACCTCGCACAGCACACGCTCGGCCGGCAGGCGGTCGCCGCCGGTAAGCTGATGGTGCTGGATGTACCAAAGAATTCCCTCAACAGCACGATCTTTGGGGGGAATTGCATAAGATTCGCCTGCCATTGCACAGACTCCTCATTCAGAAACGTATGTCGCCAGAATTAGGCCAGCCCTCCCATGGCATCAAACTCGGCCTTGATCTTCTCGGCGACATTCCGATACGACTTATATAGGCTTGAATCGCGTTTGACTTCGTCGGTCATAACGGGAATCTCTAATTTGGAAACCTCGTCTTTTCCCGTCTGGACCGCCACAACAACACCCATACCAAGACACATATTACGCTTTGCCGCATTTATTTTTGCCGCCTTGGCAGGATTTGCCAGAATACGCTGGGCAAATTCCTGTTTTGAAGGCGTCTCGTCGGCCTCCGGATCGCCAGCCTCGGCCACCTCGCACTGCAGCACGTCCGCATAGTCAAAGATCTTTGGCTGCGCACCGCGCTGATGCACAGCCCACTTGCGGCGCGTAGCATCCTGGTAGATAGCCGGCAAAAACGTAAACCGTGGCGGGTCCAAAATCGTATCCGTGATGGTAAACACATCGGGATCAAAGGCATCCTGCGGGTTTTTCTTCTTGAACAGCCCCATATCAGCCTCCCGTACTAGCATTAAACAACTCAAGCCGAATATAGCACCAATTTCAAGCTAGCGCTTTACCATATCGGTGCGTGGCGTCTTTAGCTCGCTCAGCGGGGTGAAAACGGACGAGGGCCGGGGAGACATACTTTGTTTTGAGAAGTGGGCTTCGCGAACTTCTCAAAACAAAGTATGTCTCCCCGGCCCCGGCGATTTAACCTTGGCTGACCAAAGGTAGATGCGCTGTCTCCAAGGCAGCATCAGCAAAGTCCCCATTACATTAAAAAGAATCAGACCCGCAGATCGAAACGGTCGAGAGGGCCGCCTCCGGGCGGGTTACCTTGCTC
>CAKUHK010000051.1:0-16776 GCA_934655965.1 uncultured Collinsella sp. | reverse complement strand
AGTTGGTGTGCAGCTGCAGGATCGAAGCCGGGCACTCGGGCGTAACCGGGCCATAGCACATGTCATGCACGGCCTGAGCCTTGGCCTCGCCGTTGGCGACAACCAGAATCATGCGAGCATACATGATGGTCTGGGTGCCCATGGTGTAGGCCTGACGGGGCACGTCGTCGATGCTGTCGAAGAGGCGGCTGTTGGCCTGGATGGTGCTCTCGGTCAGGTCGACGCAATGCGTACCCTTGGAGAAGTGGTCATCGGGCTCGTTGAAGCCGATGTGACCGTTGTTGCCAATACCGAGCAGCTGCAGGTCCGGGTAACCGGCGGCAGCGACGATCCTGTCGTACTCGGAGCAGGCAGCGGCGGCGTCGGGGTTAGAGCCGTCGGGCACATGCGTATTGTTCAGATCGATGTTGATGTGATCAAAGAAGTTCTCACGCATAAAATAGTGATAGCTCTGGGGATCGTCGTGCGAAAGGCCACGATACTCGTCGAGGTTGTAGGTGCTGACCTCGGCAAAGTCGACGTCACCCTTCTCGTACCAAGCAGCAAGCTGCTTGTAGGCGCCAATCGGGGTGGAGCCGGTGGCAAGACCCAGCACGCAATCGGGCTTGAGGATAACCTGCGCCGAAATGATATTGGCGGCCTTGCGGCTCATATCCTCGTAGTCTTTAGCTTTAATGATCTTCATTACGCATCCTTTCTCGTAGAAGAGAGGCAAGGCTCCCCTTACAAGCACTTGCCCGCGGCCCGCGTCGGCCGCAACCAACGTGTGCGGCCACCAGGGCGAGGTCGCGTAATGTATGTGTCTCGTGTCTAGCCGCGTCGAGGCCCCTGCCCGTCCACGGTGACCCAAAGCCTTTTAGCTCCGGACAAATCCCATCTTGCCACGGAGGGCGCCCTCTTTCAAGGGCGCCCTCCGTAAACGTGTTTGAATTGTAGGCTAAAGGCAAAGCGCCCTGTTAGCGCTCGCGAGCGACGATGAGTTGGTCCATCTCCTCGACATGCGATCCAACAGATCCCTTGATGCTCGAGAACTCGACAGAGTTACACACCAAAATGGGAACCGTCACATCGTAGCCTTCGGCCGCGATTGCCTCGCGATCGAACTCGATGAGCACGTCGCCCTTGTGGACAATGTCGCCCACCTGCGCATGCACGGTAAAGTGCTTGCCCTCAAGCTGAACGGTATCCAAGCCAACATGGATGAGCACATCAAGGCCATCGACCGTATTAAGCGCGACAGCGTGACCCGTGGGAAAAATCGCTTCGACCTTGGCGTCCGCCGGCGCGATCACGCGCGTACCCGTTGGCTGAATCGCCACGCCCTGGCCCAAGAGACCGGTGGCAAACGTCTGATCGTTTACCTCGGAAAGCGGAATGACATCGCCCGAGATGGGAGCATCCAGCGTAAGGACTCGACCACGCATACCAAAAGACCTCAGGACTTTAGTGAACATGCTCCCCCTCGGACATACCAATCAACCAAATGAACTTTACTAGTTTACCACTTGGCACCCGTTTTTGACCATTAGGGAAGTTCGCGCTTGACAACCTCGACGATGTCGTCGACGACGCGCTGGGTCAGCTCGTGCGTCTCGGCCTCGGCCATGACGCGAACCAGCGGCTCAGTGCCGCTCGGGCGCACCAGAATGCGGCCGCGACCGTTAAGCTCCTTCTCGGCGGCAGCGACGGCATCCCAGATGGGCTGGCAGTCGTCCAGGCCGGCCTTGTTGTCGGAATGCACGTTGACGAGTACCTGCGGGTACTTCTTCATGATGCCAGCAAGATCGGTAAGCGTGCGACCGGTGCGCTTGAGCACGGCAAGCAGCTGCAGCGCCGTCACCAGACCGTCGCCGGTGGTGTTGTGCTCAAGGAAGATAATGTGGCCGGACTGCTCGCCGCCGATGACGGCGCCGTCCGCGAGCATGCGCTCAAGAACGTAGCGGTCGCCCACGGCAGTCTGGACCATCTCAAAGCCCTGCTCCTTCATGGCGATGGAGAAGCCCAGGTTGCACATAACGGTCGAGACGATCTCGGAGTTGGCGAGCTTGCCGCGAGCAGCGAGGTCGGAGCCGCAGATGGCCAGGATGTAGTCGCCGTCGATCTCGTTGCCCTCGCTGTCGACGAAGAGCACGCGGTCGGCGTCACCGTCGTGGGCCAGGCCGATGTCGGCATGGGTGCGCAACACGAGCTCGCGCAGGGGCTCAAGGTGCGTGGAGCCGCACTCGACGTTGATGTCGGTGCCGCAGTAGTCGGTGTTGATGGCATGGACCGTGGCGCCCAGGCGCTGCAGCGCGGCGGGCGTGGTCTGGCAAGAGGCGCCATGACCGCAGTCGACGGCAACAACCAGGCCGTCGAGCCTCAGGCCGTCGAGCGTATTAATGGCGTGGTCGACGTATGCCTTGCGGGCATCCTTCATCTTAATGATGTGACCCACACCGGCGCCGGTCGGCAACGTGTCGGCAGCCATGGCCTCCTCGGACATGACCCAGGCGCTGATCTCTTCCTCGACCGCGTCGGGAAGCTTCATACCCTTGCGGCTAAAGAACTTGATGCCGTTGAACTCCGGCGGATTATGCGAAGCGGAGATGACGATACCGCCGTCGAGCTCGTTCTGAACGGTGAGCAGCGCCACAGCCGGCGTAGGGATAACGCCGCAGCAGTGCGGGCGACCACCCTCGGCCATAATGCCGGCGGTCAGGGCACTCTCGAGCATGGTACCCGAAAGACGCGTGTCGCGACCGATGCAGATGTCCGGACCGAGGAACTTGGTCGCCGCGCGGCCCAGGCGAAACGCGAGGTCGCACGAGAGGTCGGCGTTGGCGACGCCGCGGACGCCGTCGGTACCGAAGATGTTCTGGGGCATAGGATCGCTCCTTCCCAAGTGGGCAAAACGCAGTCGCCCACCCTAGTCGAAAAAGAAAAGCGGGACCCGCCGAGCAATCGGCAGGCCCCGCTTGTACATTGTATCTCGTAAGGAGATAAAACCTTAGCGCTTGGAGAACTGGGGAGCGCGGCGGGCCTTCTTGAGGCCGTACTTCTTGCGCTCGACCACGCGAGCATCGCGCGTAAGGAAACCGGCCTTCTTGAGGTCAGCACGGTAGTCGCCAGCGTTCAGAAGAGCGCGAGCGATGCCCAGGCGCAGAGCGCCGGACTGACCGGAGATGCCGCCGCCATCGCACAGAGCGATAACGTCGAACTGACCGGCGGTGTCGGTCACCTTGAAGGGAGCAAGGGCGTTCTCAACGAGCTGATGACGGCCGAAATACTGCTCGGCGTCACGCTTGTTGACAGTCACCTTGCCGGTGCCGGGGACGAGACGGACGCGGGCGACGGCGTTCTTACGACGGCCGGTACCCTGGTAGACAACGGTGTTCTCAGCCATCTTTAAGCCTCCAGCTCAATCTTCGTGGGGTTCTGGGCAGCGTGCGGATGCTCGGCACCAGCGTAGACCTTAAGCTTGGTCATCTGGGCACGGCCGAGGGTGGTCTTGGGCAGCATGCCGCGAACGGCGCGCTCGATGACCTTCTCCGGGTGCTTCTCCATAGCCTGGCGGAAGCTCTCAGCCTTGAGGCCGCCGTTGTAGCCGCTGTGGCGATAATAGGTCTTCGTGTCGGCCTTGTTACCGGTAAGCTGGACCTTATCGGCGTTGATGACGACAACGAAGTCGCCGCAGTCGCTGTTGGGCGTGAACTGGGGCTTGTTCTTACCGCGCAGGATCATTGCGATCTGGGTGGCAAGACGGCCCAGGACAGCACCATCGGCGTCGACGAGAACCCAGTTGCGCTGGACCTCGCCCTGCTTGGCGTAGTGAGTCGATTTCGAAATCACTTAGACTCCTCCATGTACAGTACGTGTTGTTACAGAGATTCACGGGGCTCTGCAAGTAACCCGTCCATATTACCCCGCTCGCCGTACGAGTCAACAGGTATTTTGGCTCCGACCAGAGTTTCTGCACATGTCGTCCACGGACCGTAGTGTTGCGGCGCTAGCGCTCGACAAACTCCTGGATTTCCGCGAGCAAGCGCTTTGCCTCCTGGCGGCCCTGAATATACAGGTCCAGAAGCTTGGCCGGATCGTGCTCAACATGGCCGACCTCGACCGGCTTTTGCGGAGCAACGACCAGCGCACGGCCCTCGCGCTCATACTTCCACAGGTGCATGCGCTGGATGTTGTAGCGATCGTGACGCGTCTCGATGGCCTCGAGCAGGTAGGGGTAGTCGGCATAGCGGGCGCGCGCGGCAGGCATGAACTCGTAGGGCTTCTTTTCGTACGAACGGTCTTGGGTGACGATGACGACCGCGCGGTCGAAGCCGGCCTCCTCCAGCACATGCTCGATCGGAACCGAATCCGCCACACCGCCGTCGACGTATTTGTGCCCGTCAATCTCGACCGGCGGCGTCACCAGCGGCAACGAGGTCGAGGCACGCACGGCGTCGAGGTCGAGCACAGCGCTTTTGACCGGCAGGTACGCGGCAGTTCCAAAGAGCATGTCCGTGGCGACGGCGTACATCTCGATGGGGCTCGCGTCGAACGTCTCGTTGTCAAAGGGATCCAGGCGATCCTGGACGTCGTTGAAGATAAAGTCGTAGCCCACGATAGAGCCCGTGGACGCAAACGACGCCGCACCCATGTAGCGGTTGTCGTTGCAGAAGGTCAAATTGACTCGGTTGGTGCGGCCAATCTGGTGCGACTTGTAGTTGACGCCGTTGAGGGCGCCGGCCGATACGCCGTACACCGCCGGGATCTCGACGCCGGCCTCCATGAGAACGTCGAGCGCGCCCGCGGAAAACTGCCCGCGAAAGCTGCCACCCTCCAGAACGAGCGCGACCTTGCCGGCGTTCTTTGCCTTATCTTCTGCAGTCATGTTGACCTCCTGCGATTGCGTTTTGGCCTTCTTCTACCCAGTTTTGTGATGGAGGGCGCACGGGTTTTGGAGTTGAGAGGTCGGGGTGGTTGAGCCGGGCTCCTCCCCAATGAGCATGAGCTGCCGTTGGGAAAGCGCGTCCCACTCTCGTGGCAAATTCCGGGATGGACTTTCCGCCAGCCATTCATCCGGAAAATAAATCCCATTTCGAGCGTCGATTCTGGGATGCAGTTTCCGCTTGAGGCGTCTTCCGGAAAACGAATCCCATTCTGGGCGTAAATTCCGGGATGGACTTTCCGCTTGGGCCACCGTTGGGAAAGCGCGTCCCACTCTGCGTTGGCGCGGCGCTCTTTTAACGCCCGCGCCCTGCACAGAGTTCGATTCTCCGCGGGTTTGGGGTGCCGCTGAAGAATCGGAGCCGGGGACAGATGCCGAATCGCCATCGCATCTATACTGGGCTGATAGTTTGCGCGGAGAATCCGCGTATTTGCTTCGCAAATACGCACCGGCTTCGGCCGCCTGCCGGCGTCCTCGCCCGCTCGCTACAAACGCTTCGCGTTTGCTTAACGCTCGCGCCCTGCATAGAGTTCGATTCTCCGCGGTGCGGGGATCCGTTGATGCGAGGCAAGGCCGGCTGAAATTCGATAAACATCGCATCTGCTTTGGGCTGGGGCTTTGCGCGGAGAATCCGCGTATTTGCTCCGCAAATCCGCACCGGCTTCGGCCGGCTGCCGCCGCCCTCGCCCGCGGGCTAAAAACGCTTACGCGTTTTCTTTACGCCCGCGCCCTGCACAGAGTTCGATTCTCCGCGGTACGAGCAAATAATAAAAAAGCAGGTAGATACTAATATCTACCTGCCTGTTACTTATGGTGGAGGCGCGGAGAATCGAACTCCGGTCCACGAAAGCTCCCTGATTGGCATCTCCAAGCTCAGTCGTTGGTTTTGTCTCGGACGCTTTGCGCGCAACGACACGCTCGCGGCGTCCTAACCGGTTCGGTCTTAGCCCGCGCCATACCGATTACGTGCGCAGGAGCATTCCCCTAAAATGACGTCGCGCCGGTGTCGGGGAAATCACCGGGTTGACGCGCCGCTATAAATTAAGCAGCGAGAGCCATAGGCTCAAAAGAAGAGTTGTTGTCAATTCAATTTGACGGTACCCCTGTTTAACGAGGCGAGGAGACCTCGGCTTGCTTCCTCTCTCAGAGCTATCGTGTCGAAACCAGTCGCCCCCGAATGTCGGGAAAGTCTGGATGGCATTGGGCACCAGCACCCAACACCCGTCGACTTTTCAAGGAACATGCGAGGCGAGCCCCGCTTGTGGAGTGTTATCTTACCACGTTCTGAAAGCGGACAGCTGTTCTATGCACGAGCTGTGAAGACCCCAATGTGCGCACGACTTCGCACTTTTGTTACCGATCGCGTCACGTATATTTTCGCCAAGCAAAATCGACCCGTCGAAAGGACCGTTATGGATACCAAACAGCAGCTCGTCAATGCCCTTGTTGGCCTGGGCTCAACCATTACCGAAGCTATGGATGTCATCGAGGGCTTTGTCCCCTGCGGACATCCCGCCCTCACGGTATCGAACGCACTCGTCACGCTAGACGCTGACGATGATGTAGCTCTCGCCCAGCAGCTTGAGACCGTCGAGGGCTTTATCGACCACGTAAGTGAGAATCGCGGCGTCACTGCACATCACGATGCCTTTGTTGAGCTCGCAGGTCCCAAAGCTGATCTGCTCGCAGCAATCCGCGAGGTAGGCGCCCTTATGCAGACCGCAGGCGTCAAGAACACCCAGGTCAACGAGTGGGTCTACCGCAGTCTGGCAGCACTGAACGATTCCGACGAAAAGGCTGCCGAGAAGCTCGCCGAAGCCCCCGCCATCAAAGCCGCGCTTTTGTAATTTAAGCATGCGTGCCCTTCCGAGCGTTGACGTTCCGAAGGCCACGCAGACAGCCAGGCGCTATCGGGATACCCGCCCGCCACGTTCGGCCAAAGCCAGAATCGGCATCATTTGGCGTGGCGTTTTTGCCGCAATATCGGCATGTTCAAGCAGCTTGCGATCGTTGGTCACCAAGTAATCGACCTGTGCGCGCTTGCACGCGGCGAGCACCAAGTTGTCCTCGTAATCGCGATGGAGCGCTAAATATTTGTCGGCCAGCCAAAGGTCCGACGCATCTGCACCCACGGCCGTGGCGTTTTCGGTCATATTCCGAACAAACGCCAGCGCCGCATCGCCAATCGCGCGGGCAGAAGCCTCGTCGAGCGCTCCCCCACTGGCAAGAATGCTACGCTTCAGCTCGTGTTGGACAACGTACAGCACGTCCTTGGCGATGTGCACGGGGAAGAACAGCGACGCGTCCGCCTCCACGGCCTGCCCGATAAAAGCCCGCGCGGCAAGCGACTCTACATGATCGGCGCAAAACGAATCGACCCATACGTTGGCATCCACCATGATCTTGAGAGAAGTCCCGCTCACAGGATCATCCCCTTTTTACGATAGTGCTCGTCCATGGCCTCCGCATAGACCGTTTCCCAATCGCGGTCGTCGGACCCAGACAACGTAACGATACCCAAGTCCGCATAGAGCTGGTCCGCGGCCGCCCACGACGCGGCAAACGGGGACTTGGGCGCGATGGCGTGCTGCCGGTCGTCGACGGCCGCGAGCACCTCCTCACACTGACCGCCGCCCTGAGCGACCTTGGCCACAACCTTTTTGATGAGCTCGGACAGCGACCCGCCCGAAAGCCGCAGCGCCTCCTCGGCACGGTCCTTGACCTGGCGATCCACGCGAACATTCACTTGCGCCATACCGCTAACAGCACCCACGTCGATCACGCTCCCTTCACTTGCTAGCACTGCTAGCACCACTATATAGAGACGCTAGCAAGCGGTCAAACGCAAAAAGCCTGCACCCGAATGGCGGCATGCCATCCGGGTGCAGGCCAAATAACGTGGGCGAACACGTCGGCTAACGCAGGTAAGCCTTTGCGTTGTTGAGGCTATAGGCAATCGTCGAGCCGTTGTGCAGCAGCGACGACGCTTGCGGGGTAATCGCGCCGGTAATGCCCAGTGCCAGGAGCGCTGAGTTGGTGAGCATCACCTTAGAGTAGGAACTCGTCAGACGATCAATGAGGCCCTGGCTCATGCGGCGCAGACGCACGATCGCGGCAAGATCCGTATCGGTCAGGATGATATCGGCGACCTCCTTGGCGATGTCGCTTCCGCCACCCATTGCCAGGCCCACGTCGGCCAGGCCCAGCGCCGGCGAATCGTTGACGCCGTCGCCCACCATGGCAACGTGGCGCCCCTCGCTCTTAATGCGCTCCACATACGCGTACTTGTCCTCGGGCAGCAGCTCGGCCTTAAACTCGTCGACACCCGCCTCACGCGCGATGCGCTCGGCCGTGCGCTCGGAATCGCCCGTGAGCATGACCACGTGCTTGACGCCCAGCGCATGCAGGTCGGCAATGGCCTCGCGCACGCCGGGTTTGAGCGGGTCCTCGATGCCGAGTACGCCCACGACCGTGCCGTCGACCGCCAGGTACAGCGGCGACAGGCCCTGCATCTGGGACTCGATGCGCTCCTTGATGTCGGATTCGAGCTGTGCGCCCTCGTCATCAAATACAAAGTGCGCGGAACCGATGATGGCACGACGTCCTTCGATGGACGAAGCGATGCCGTGCGCCACGATGTACTCGACGGCGGCATGGCGCTCGCGATGCTCGAGCCCGCGCTCGCGTGCCGCATTGACCACGGCGCGTGCCACCGGATGCGGGAAATGCTCCTCCAGGCAAGCGGAAAGACGCAGGACCTCGTCCTCGCTCCAGCCATCGGTGGTGAGTACGCAGGCAAGACGCGGTTGCGCCTCGGTAAGCGTGCCGGTCTTATCAAACACAATGGTGTCGGCCTTGGCAAACGACTCAAAGTACTTGGCGCCCTTGACCATGACGCCCATCTTGGCAGCATCGCTCATGGCGGTCATGACGGCGACCGAACCCGTGAGCTTGAGTGCGCACGAGTAGTCGACCATCAGCGCCGCTGAGGTCTTGATGAGGCTGCGGGTGGTAAGCGCAACCAGGCCCGCGAGCAGGAAGTTCCACGGGACGATCTTGTTGGCAAGGTCCTCCATATGCGACTGGCCCTCGGACTTGAGCGAGTCGGCCGTCTGCACGAGCGAGACGATTGAGCGCAGTTTGGTTTGCGCCGTATTGGCGCGCACGCGCACCAAGATGCTGCCGTCCTCCACGACGGTACCGGCGAACACGTCGTCACCCACGCTGCGCTCGACGGCCAGCGGCTCGCCGGTCAGGGTCGCTTGGTTGACCATGGCGCTCCCCTGCTCGACAACACCGTCGATGCAAATGGACATGCCAGTGCGCACGGCAACCAAATCGCCGGGCTCAAGCTCGGTGGCGGCAACGCTTACCTCGGTGTCGCCGACGACCTTTTGCGCCTTGTCGGGCACATCGAGCAGCGAGTTGATGAGCTCGTTTTCGCTCATGGCGCGGGTGTAGTCCTCGAGCAGCTCGCCCACGTTGAGCAGGAACATTGTCTGGCCCGCGGTGTCGACATCACGCTTGACGAACGAAATGCCGATAGCCGAAGCGTCGAGCACAGGAACGGTCAGGCGCGGCTGCGCCAGCTCATGAAGGGCAGCGCGCAAAAATGCCATGTAACCGGCCACGACAAACACCGCACGCAGAGGCGTCGGCAAGAACCAGCGGCGCGCGTAGTGGGTGCCGATAAGTGTGGCAAGATCCATGACGAGCTTGTGCTTGCGTGGCTCAAGCTGCATCACGTAACCTGTCTTTGCGTCGGCAATGGCCTGGGCATCGAGCGCACCGACGGCGGCCAGCACGGAATCGCGGCGCGACTCGTCGTATTCGAGCGCCATCTGGCCGATGCGGCCGTAGACGCGCACCTTGCGCACACCATCGATTTCGCCACTGAGCTTTAGAAGCGCATCGAGATCGCTCTCTGGCACAGGACCCGCCAACTGGAGGCGGGCCCTGCCGGGGATCTCGCTGATAATCGAGAATCTCATAGTTTGTGCCCGGGAGCGCTACTCGGCCGCGTTGTCCGCGTCAGCCTCGCTCTGGGTGATGTAGGCAGCCTCGGCAACCATGTCGTCGACATTGGCCTTGGCCTGCTCGACCATGTCCTGGTAGCCATTCTTGATGCGCATGCCGCACGCGATGCCCTGCACGCAGGCGTTCTTTACCGGAGCGCTGGTGAGCAGCTTGATGCCGGCCGTGCCAAGCAGAAAACCGCCACCGACAAGCAGGGTATTGAACGTGGACTTCTTCATGATGTCTCTCCCTTTTCCGCAACAACTGCGGCACGGTGCCTTAGCACCCGAGTTGATAAGTTTGCTCGAGCACACTTTTGGGAAAGAGTTTAGTTTATCTAACAAATCAGGTCAACAACGGTTAACTTTTTGGAAACTATAGGGCTCCGAGCATCCAGTTTTCGGCGATCCGTTCGCCATGGTGCAATTCCATGGCGCAAGAGAAGCGCTCTCCCCCACCCCCTACAAATTGAGGTTTAATACTTTTCCCGAGAAGTGAACGAGTGAAATCAGACCCCCGAAGCATCCGCATTTTTCGGCAGCAAAACCGCAGGAAAAACTCGACAAAACCGCAGGAAACAACCTCCAAAATGTGTCGATGCTTCGTGGGTCCAAATAAGGTCGTTCACTTCTAGGAAAAGTATTAGACAACGATCCGCACTGCCCCGCAGCATGACAAAGGGACTGTCCCTTTGTCATGCTGCGAGCGCTTTCTTGATAAGAGGGACGGATCGGTCGGCCAAATACAGCGGAATATTGAGCACCCCATCATCAAGCCTCAGGTTCTTAAGGGAGTAACGGACTCTCAACGGGGTCGTCTCCGCATGTTTGTCGGCATAGTATTTCAGACTCTTGGAATGAATGACCTCCCCCGATTTGACCTCAACGGGAACAATAATGTTTCCGACTTGAATCAAAAAATCGACCTCATGCTTTGGTTTCTCGTTAGTCCAATAGCGCGGAGCGGCATCCAGCTGCGGAAGCAACGCCTGAAGCACGTAGTTCTCGGCAAACGAGCCTTTGAACTCAGAAAAAATCGCGTCCGAGATGGCGAATGCCGAAGCATCGAGCTTTGCCATACGGCGCAGCAAGCCAACATCAAGACAGTAAACCTTAAAGGCCTTGAGATCATCGTAGGCCGAGAGCGGTATTCCGCCGCCGGTATTAAGTCGCGCCGACGTGATCAGACCGGCATCGGCGAGCCATTCCAGAGCGTCCTCATATTCGCGGGCACGAGCCCCCTCGCGAACCGCACCCCAAACAAACTTTTTATTCTCGCGCGCCAGCTGCGTTGGAATTGAGTTCCAAATTTGCGAAAGCTTAGCGAACTGTGCACGACCACCGTGCTTGGCAAAATCACGCTCATAGGAATCCAAGAGGTCGGATAACACTTTATCAACCTGAGCAATATCACCCGTTTCGACCCACCGACCAAGAGCTTCCGGCATGCCACCGCATGCAAAATAGCGGCGAAGGTGCTCGACGAGTCTGACATGAAAGAAATCCGGTACCGCCTCGATCTGATCCAGACCGCCAAGATACGCATCATAGTTTGAGGCGCCTTCGGCCTTTAAAAACTCAGAAAAGCTCATGGGGCGCATCTCCATGAACTCGACCTTTCCCACCGGAAAGGCACTCGTCTCGCGGGACAAGCGAACACCCAGCAAAGACCCTGCGCACGCAACGTGATATTCGGGGGCCTCATCGCAAAAATACTTGAGAGCACCAACTGCAGAGGGGCAGTCCTGGATCTCGTCAACAATAAGCAGCGTCTCGCCAGGATCGATGGGCTGGCCAAACGCCAAGGATAGATTTGAAATAATGCGCCGCGGATCACGCGTGCCCTCGAAAAACTGCGCATATTCGCTTTGAACCCCGGGAGATGGCTCCTCCAGCGTCAGGTATACGCAGTTGCGATACGAGGCGCGGCCGAACTCCTTGAGCGCCCACGTCTTTCCAACCTGACGCGCTCCTTTAAGGATGAGCGGCTTACGATACTCCGACGCCTTCCAAGCATTAAGCTTGGCGATGATATCCCGCTGCATGACCGACCTCCCGCAAAAAACTTCCGTAAATGTGAGATTTCTCACATTTTACCCTGGGTAAAACGTGATATTTATCACATTTACGGAAGTTTTAGGGCAGTTTTGTTACATTTTCATCATATACAATGAAGTGTGACAGAGGGACTGTCACTTTGTCACATTCTTACAGCCGCCAGGCTGCTGCTTCCTTTTGCAGCGCGACCATACGGGCGAATTCTCCGCCTGCCGCCTTGAGCTGCGCCGGCGATCCCTGCTCGGCGACCACGCCGTCCTTGAGTACGACGATTTTGTCGGCATTTTCCACCGTACGCATGCGGTGGGCGATCACAATGACCGTTTTGCCGGCGAGCAAACGGGAAAGTGCCTGTTGCACCACGGTCTCATTCTCCACGTCCAAGCTCGCCGTCGCCTCGTCCAACAGCACGATGGGCGCATCTTTGAGCAGCGCGCGGGCGATGGAGATGCGCTGGCGCTCGCCACCGGACAGCTTGGAGCCGTTCTCGCCGATCATGGTGTCGTAGCCCTGCGGCATGCGGCTCACAAACTCGTCGCAGTTGGCGGCACGCGCGGCAGCAAGGACTTCCTCGTCGGTGGCGTCGCGACGACCCAAGCGGATATTGCCCATCACCGTGTCGTCGAAGAGCAGCACGTCTTGGAACACAATGGCGTAGTCGCGCAGCAGTACCTCGGGATCGACGCCCGCAACATCCACGCCACCCACGGTAACCTTGCCCGCGGTGGCATCCCAAAAGCGCGCGGCCAGGCGGCTAACCGTAGACTTACCGGAACCCGAAGGACCGACCAGCGCCGTAACCTCGCCTTCCTTGGCGGTAAAGCTCACATCGGTAAGAACTTTCTCGCCGGCGCGGCCGTCCTCGCCTGCACCATAACCAAATGCCACGTGATCGAACACCACGTCGTGGCCCGCAGGCTCAAACTTCTCGTCGCCCTGCGCCACGGGCTCCTCCATGATGGAGCGCATGCGCTTGGCCGAAGACTCGGCGGCAAACAGCTCGGTCATCAACATCAACGCCTGGTCAAAGGGCGCATAGATGCGGCTCACCATAAGCAGGAAGGCAAACATCACCAAAAAGTCGACCTGGCCGGCGGCGACCATCGCGGCGCCCGTGACCAGCGTGGTAGCGATACCCAAACGAAGGATGGCAAAGGCGGAGTTAACCAACAGGCCGCTGGCGAGCTCTCCCTTGGTGGTCTCGCGCTCCTCGGCGTCGATCGCGGCGTTGAGGCCCTCAAGATAATGCGTCTCCTGATTGGTCGCGCGAATCTCGCGCACGCAGTCGAGCGTCTCTTGAATGGCCTCGGTGACCTTGACCTTCTCGGCGCGGACACGATCGAAGACCGGGGCCATGGGTCCGCGCGTCATAAACAGCACGGCAAAGGCAACGGGCACGCTCCAAAACGCCGCAATCGCCAGCTGCCAGCAAAAGAACAGCGACGCCACAAACACAATGGCGCTCGCAATGATGGCGCCCCAGAGCTCCCCGAGCACGTGGCTGTAGGCGTGCTCCATGGTCTGGACATCGCCCATGATGGTCTCGGTTAAATCGGCCAGGTCGCGACGGCCGAAAAACGACAGCGGCAGTTTGCGCAAGCGCTCGGCGATCTCCATGCGTTGCTTGCCGCACTCCTCGTAAAAGATGCAGTAGGTGTAGTAGTACTGCTGCCAATTGGAGGCAAAAAGCAGTACGAAAAAGACGACGAGGCCGCCCACGATAGGCAGTGCGTCCGGCAGATCGGCCCCGCTGGTGAGGTGCTCGATAAAGCCGGCCATGACCAGGAACAAAAAGCCCATGCCGGCCATGGTGATGAGATTGGTGAGCGCGGTCCAGAACATGCCGCGCTTTACGCCGGCGATACCTTTGTCGGACAGGAAATACTTCTTTTGGAATGAGGCGAACATTTAAGCCTCGCCTCCCTTCGCGGCGGCAACATCTGCGGTCGCGGCAGTGATCTTCCAGCTCGCGGCCTGCTCATACTCGGCCCACATCTTGGCGTACAGGCCATGCCGACTCAGCAGCTCGGCATGGGTGCCCGACTCCTGCACGCCGCCCTGGTTGAGCACCACAATTTGGTCGGCGCCCACCACGGTCGAAAGTCGATGCGCGATCATAATGACGGTGCGGCCCGCCGCCAGCTTGCTAAAGGCGCGCTGGATGAGCGCCTCGTTCTCGGGATCGGCAAAAGCCGTTGCCTCGTCGAGCACCACGATGGGCGCGTCCTTGAGGATGGCACGAGCAAGCGCCACGCGCTGCACCTCGCCGCCCGAAAGATATGCTCCGCCGGCGCCGAGCATGGTATTGATGCCCTGTGGGAGCTTGGCAACGATATCATCGCACTGCGCCGCAGAGAGGGCCGAACGCACCTCGTCATCGGTGGCAGAAGGCCTGGAGGCGCGCACGTTATCGGCAAGCGTTTGTCGGAACAGTTGGTTGGTCTGAAACACAAAGGCGACCTGGTCCATAAGCTCATGCGGATCCATGTCGCGAACGTCCACTCCGCCTACGAGCACGCGACCCGAGGAGACATCCCAAAAACGAGGGATGAGGCTTGCGCACGTCGACTTTCCGCCACCCGAGGGACCCACTAGGGCGAGGGTACTGCCTGCGGGGACGCTAAAGCTTACGTGGCTGACGGCAGGTGCTTCGGCACCCTCGTACGTAAAGCTCACGTCCTCAAAACGCACATCGCCGCCAACAGGGTGCTTAGGCTGGGCGGGCACGGGGAGCTGCTCGGACTCCATGATGCTTCGGATACGCGCCAGCGAATCGGCACTCATCTGAGATGCTTCGCCCACAAACATGAGCTTGGTCATAGCCGTCGGCACCACAGCAGAGAAGATCGCGTAAAAGGTGAAGTTGGTCAAAAAGTGCGCGAAGTCCGTCTCGCCTGGTGCTAACAGCAGCGCCACAGGTAAAAAGAACGCCACGAGACCGTTCAGCGCGGTCAGGTTGAGCACCTGCGGGCCGCGGCAGAACGTACCCGCATAGTCTTGCGCCATGCGCGCATACTCGGCAATCGCATCGTGGAAAGCCTTAAAAGAGTAGACCGTCTGCTGAAACACCTTGACCACGGGAATGCCGCGCACGTATTCGGTGCCGGTCTTGTTCATCTTGACCAGCGCACCCATGTAGGCCTTCATGAACTCGGCGCCCTTGCCGCTCATCATGGTGGCCATGGCGCCAAACGAAATGACGACCGAGATGAGGCACGCAGCACCCAAACGCCAATCGAGAGCAAAAAGCAACACGAGCAGGCCCACGACCATGGCGGCGGCGCCCGCGGTATCGGGCAGCATGTGCGCGAGCAGCGTCTCGGTAGAGGCGGCACACCCGTCTACGATACGACGCGACTCGCCGGTGGCATGCGTGTCAAAGTAGCCCAGCGGCAGTTTAAGCAGATGTTCGCTCGTAGCCTTGCGGATATTGGACGCGCAGCGAAACGCGGAGAGGTGCGTGCACATGAGTCCCGCAAAATAGACCACGATGCTTGCCAGGGCAAAGCCCACGGCCCACCAGCCATACATCGCGATGTTGCTGGCTTTGCTCCAGTTAGGCGCCACGGCGATCAAATCGCGCGCGACAAGCCAGATGCACACGTACGGGCCAAAGCTCAGCAGCTGCGAGAGCGCCGAAAGCACCATGCCCAAATACGTTAGGAATTTACGGTCGCCGGCATATGCAAGCAGCTCGCCGATACCGCCACCTTCCTTTTTTGATTCCTTTGCCATGAGATTCCTTTCTAACGGCTTGAGAGTTAACCGTAATGAACTTATCATTGACGTGTTAGCCATGGCTCACAATCAAGCCAGGCGTGGACGTTTCTGCAAAGGAAAGGGACGCTTTTGCAAATACGGCGGTCAGCGACCGACATAACCGAGCTCTACGCTCCGCAGTTTGAGCAGTTTGGCCTGGAGCTTACCGGCAAGGGCGCCGTCTTTACCGGCGAGGTGGCTAACGACCGGGCACACGGCCGCGCGTGGATCATGCCCCTCTCCCCCAGCTGCATCGTCATGGAGCATTTCATTACCCCGACGCGCGACATGCACCTGGCCGAATACACACCCGAGCCGTACGCCTGCGTAAGCGAGGTCAGCGCGCCCACGCTTACGTGCATGCCCCAGGCCGGCATAACGCCCGCGAACCTTAAGCCGCTGCGCGGACCGTGGCCCACCGATACGGTTTGCAGTTTTATTCAAGATAACTGCGGCGAGGAGCTGAGCCCGCTGTTTGCGGGGCAGCTTTATCACTCGCGCTCGGTGCTCTTTTTGCCCGGGTATTTTGATGAGCTGGAGCACCGCTATCCCACCGAGTTTGCGGGAGTCTTTGAGGCGTTTGCCGAGCCATGGCACGAAGAGGCGACGTCCGCCATCTGCCACACGCTGCGCCGGATTAACGAGGACCGTGCCCGCACTGTAGGCGGGCACGTCTATATGCGAGGCATTGTTGAGACCATGGTCGCCGAGCTCGCCTGCTCGCGCGCAGCCCACAAGCAGGCACAACGAGCAGCGGATACGCGCGTTAGTGTAAGCCTTGCCAACGAAGCGGCAGCGATGGTCGAGAGCGCACTCGACAAGGGCAAGCGCGTGAGCGTGAACGAGGTGGCCGAGCGGCTTTACACGAGCCGTTCCAAACTATGTGCCACTTTTAAAACCCAAACCGGCGAGTCCCTGGGCGCTTACATTCGAAGGCGCCGCATGGAGCGAGCAAAGGACCTTTTGGCCGACAGCTCACTCACCATAGCGCAGGTAGCAGAACGTATGGGCGACCCCCAACAA
>CAKUHK010000050.1:0-17024 GCA_934655965.1 uncultured Collinsella sp. | reverse complement strand
GCGGGCGCCGATATCATCGTCGTGCGCGATGCGCATTGGGCTATTGTACCTGCTTTGCTGCAGGTTGCAGCGCAGGGTGCGCGAAATGGCGGGATGGTGGGGGCAGGGCGCACGGAATGCAAGGCCACCGCCGCCAGCAACCGCTAGCACATCTGCTCTGCGCGCTCTGACAGTCGATACTTGCGGTTGCGACTCGTCGCTGGCGCCGTGGGCTCAAGCTCGCCCTGCGCAATGAGCGCGTTGACGCGCGACCTAACCTGGGAAATGGTGAGCCCCGTGCGCTCTGCCAGCTCGCGCGTCCCCAATTCGCCATAACGCTTGAGCGCCGTCACGATTAAGTCCCCGCCGTGATCGACCGGCTCGATCTTTGAACGGTAAAGTACGACCTTGAACCGATCGAATCCCGGGCAGAACAGGGGCTCGGCCAAACCATGCGCACGCATGGCATCGATCATCATCGGAATGCCCGAGCCATTGCCCTCAGCCGGCGAACCTGCGCCATCCGGCAGCGGGACAATCGACATGAGTTTCACGAGCGTCGCGTTACGGCATCGAGAGCTGCCGTCAAACAAGTTCTCGCGAGTCTTTCCTCCGTATAGACCGCCGGGGTTTGTCACTTCGACACGATCGTCAAAGACGTCGACGGCAATCGATTGCCCACAGAAGCGGTCCCCGTATTCCCTGTGAATCACCGCGTTGGCAATCGCCTCGCGCAAGACCTCCTCGGGAATCTCCAGCGAATCGGCGCGCGAGACGCCCTGGACGGTCGAGGTACGGCGCAAATTCTTGGCGACAGCCGCGACAGCATCCGAGATCATCTCGCCCAACGTTCCCTCGCAGATTGTGCGGTCCATGAACCTCAGCGATCCCGCCGCGCCTTTCTGGGTCCCGACATGGACAGCCACATCAATAAAGAGCTTGGGATAGAACTGCTGCGGGTAGGTGCCCACAGCCAAGAGTCCAGCCTTAGTAACGCTACCTTGGGAATCAAAGATATTTAGGCGCTCCAGCTTCGTTTTCTCGTCCGACGCGCCGCGCATTGCCCGGGGCGTCAATGAGAAAGCGCGCTCTATCGTGCGGTCGACCAATGGTTCGTCGAGGTCATCTGCGCCCGCACCCGGCACCGCGTCGCGATCGCTCGGGTTCGTCCGTTCGTATGACGCCAACGCGAGCACCTCGGTCGATGAAAGCGGCACGTCTTTGTCGTCGATGCGCTTGTAGCTGCCGCCCTGGGCGCCGCGCTCTATTACATAGCAGGGCTTGCTCGACGGATCGAGCTCCTCAATCGTGATAACGAGAACAATGGTGCCCTGGAGCTCCACTCGCTCAATCGTGTATTTGGGCGGATTGGCTAGCTTTCCTCGGCCGCCCGCATCGCCCATGCCTGCGACAAATTGGTTGAGCACCTTCTCGGTCTCGAAGTTCTCAACCGGGACAAAACCTGCGCGCTCACTCACTCCGAGCACAATGATTCCGCCGGCAGTATTTGCGAACGCGCTCACTGTTTCCCACACATCGCGAGAAAGCGTCGTGGCGCTCTCCTTAACTTCGACGTTAAGGTCATCCGAACCCATGCGCCTTAAAGACTCGAGCAGATTAGCCAGCTCGTTTTCGTTCATCTGCATGCCCTTTCGTCTCGACTCCGCGGCGAGTGTCCCAATGGGCTTCTCTCGTCTCTCAGTTATCTCTCGTAATTATCTCTCGTCTTTCTCTTTATCTCTCGTCTCGAAGATGAGTGAGAGATGAGAGATAAACTATCTACTATTTGCTTTATTAAAACATGTTTTGGCTGGTAGAACAATCAGTGTTTGAAGATTCGATTCGTTATTTGTCTCTTAGCAGCACCGTTATCTCTCGTGATTATCTCTCGTCTATCTCTTTATCTCTCGGCTTAGAGACGAGTGAGAGATGAGAGATGTATGGGTGACGGATGAGCGTGAATTTTCGGACGGCTGGAAAATGAGAGTGGATTATTGGACGGTTTTTGGGCTTTTGGCGGCCCATTCCGTCCGATTTTCCACTCTCATGCCGTGGGCGTCCGGAAATCCACGCTCGTCCGTCCGGATTTCCACGCTCGTGCGATCCCGAACGGCCAGGACGCATCGGCTTCCCGGCGGCATTACCTCCAGTTCGTCGCAGGCCCGGCACTCCATATGGGTATACTCACGAGGATTCGACTCGATTCGCCCCCGTTGGGGCGTCAAAGGAGACTGCATATGTCCACTACCTCAACCGATCCACGCGCTGCCGCTGCCGCGCTGCTGGTTCCCGGTACTACTTGTCACGGCTTTGCCGTCGAGCGCTGCGAGTCCGTGCCCGAGCTCGACTCGGACGCCTACGTGCTGCGCCACACCGCTTCGGGCGCGCGCCTGCTGTACCTGGCGTGCGACGACGAGAACAAAGCCTTCGCCATTGGCTTTAAGACGCCGCCGGCCGATTCCACCGGCGTGTTCCATATTCTTGAGCACTCGGTGCTGTGCGGGTCGGCCAAGTTCCCCGTCAAGGAGCCGTTCGTCGATCTGATCAAGAGCTCCATGCAGACGTTCCTCAACGCCATGACCTACCCCGATAAGACCATCTACCCCGTCGCCACCACCAATGAGCAGGATCTGTACAACCTGATGGATGTGTACCTGGACGCGGTGTTCAACCCGGCCATCTACACCAAGCCGACCATTTTTGAGCAGGAAGGCTGGCACTACGAGCTGGACCTGCCGGAGGGCGAGGACTGCGAGGGCGACGCCGGTGAGGCCCGCGCCCAGGACCTGCACGCGGGCACGCTGCGCTATAACGGCGTGGTGTTCAACGAGATGAAGGGCGCGCTGTCCGACCCCATGAGCGTGCTGGATGACGCCGTCAACGCCGCGCTCTACCCCGACACCGCCTATGCGCACGAGAGCGGCGGCGATCCGCGCGCGATTCCGGCGCTCACCTACGAGCAGTTCCTGGACACGCACGCGCGCCATTACAATCCTTCCAACTCTTACATAACGCTCTACGGCGATATGGATGCGGACCGCGCGTTGGCGTTTTTGGACGAGCGGTATCTGTCGCAGCCGAGTACCGCGAGCCGCCGCATGGACGCAGCCGTTGCCGCCGGCGAGGATCCGTCCGCGCTGGCGCCCAACCCGCTGGACGTTCAGGCGCCCGTGACCTGCGAGTACGAGCGCATCGAGATGGCCACCACGCCCGAGAACGCCATGGTGGGCCTGGGTCTTGTGCTGGGCAACGCTCTCGACCGCAAGCGCACGATCGCGGCGGATATCCTGTTCGAGGCGCTGCTGGGGTCCAACGAGGCGCCGGTTAAGAAGGCCATCCTGGCGGCGGGCCTGGGCGGCAACGTGGTGAGCTACACCGCGGCCGAGAGTCTGCAGCCCTACGAGCTCATCATGCTGCAGAACGCGCAGCCCGGCGTGGCGCGCGAGCTGCGTCGCACTTTCCAGGACGCCTGCCGCGACCTGTGCGAGCACGGCGTTCCGCGCGAGCGCCTGGAGGCCATCATCAGCAGCAACGAGTACGACCTGCGCCAGCGCGACTATGGCATCGCCGATGGCGTGGCCATTGCGTGCGACGCGCTGAGCACCTGGCTCTACGATGACGGCGCTGCGACGCTGGCGCTCAAGTATGGCCCGGTGTACGAGGAGCTGCGCGGCGAGCTGGACGGCAGCTACTTTGAGGATTTGCTGCGCGAGCTGGTGCTGGAGAACGACCACATGGCGCTGGTCGAGCTGGCGCCGGTGGGCGCCGCCGAGAGCGCAGAAGGTGCCGAGGCCGCCGAGCTGGCAGCCACGCGCGATGCCATGACCGATGCCGAGCTGGCCGACGTGGTCGAGCGCACGGCCGCGCTGCGTGCCGCGCAGGAGGCCGAGGACACGCCCGAGGACAAGGCCACGCTGCCGCGCCTGCGCGTGTCCGACATTGGCGAGGCGCGCCCCGAGCCGCCGCTGGTCGTGGACACGACTGTGCCCATCCCCTGCCTGCGCCACGGCATTCCCACCAACCGCCTGGCCTACGCCATGCAGTATTTCGACCTGAGCTGCGTCGCATTTGAGGACCTGCCCTACGTGACGCTGCTCTGCCGCCTGCTCAAGCAGCTGCCCACGAGCGAGCACTCGGCCGAGGAACTCGACAACCTGCTCGCCGGCAAGCTGGGCTTTTTGAGCTTTACGACCGAGGTCATGACGCAGCCCGACGTGGACGGCGTACGCCCCTACCTGCTGGTGAGCGCCGGCGCCCTGTCCGAGAAGATCGATGCGCTGGCGAGCCTGCCGCGCGAGGTGTGGTCGAGTACGCTGTTGCTCGATGCTGACGCCGACCGTGTGCGCGACGTACTCACGCAGATTCGCATTGGCCTTGAGCAGGGCTTCATTAACAACGGCCACTCGGCGGCGCTGGGCCGCGCGATGAGCTACAGCTCGCCTTCGGCCGTGGTGCGCGAGCAGCTCTCGGGCGTGGACTTTTACCTGTTCCTGCGCGATCTGCTCGAGCACTTTGACGAGCGCCTGGACGGCCTGCGCGCCAAGCTTGCCGAGCTGGCGGGCCGCATCTTTGTGGCCGATGGCTGCATGGCGAGCTTTACCGGCAGCGATGCGGACTTCGATGCGTACTGGGATGACGCGGGCGACCTGGGGCTTAGTGCCGGCGACGGCGCCGTTGCCGGCCGCGGCGCGCTCGTGGTGCCGGCGCCGTGCGACCGCCACGAGGCCTTTGTGATCCCCAGCGACATCTGCTTTGCGGCGCGCGCCTGCGACCCGCGCCGCCTGGGCATTGACGTGACGGGCGCCTGGGCCGTGGCTGCCAACGCGCTTTCCTACGACTACCTGTGGAATGAGATTCGCGTAAAGGGCGGCGCGTACGGTTGCGGATTCCGCGCGGCCGGCGAGCGCCAGACGGCGTTCTACACCTACCGCGACCCGGCAATCGACCCCTCGATTGAGCGTGTGGAGCGCGCGGGCGCATGGCTCGGCAGCTTTGAGCCCGACGAGGCCGCCTTTGAGGGCTTTATCGTGAGTTGCGTGAGCGGCATGGACGCGCCGGTGAAGCCGTACGCGCTCACCAAGCGCCGCAACACGACCTACCTGGCCGGACTCGATCCGCACGCCCGCGAGGAGCGCCGTGCCCAGATGCTCGCAGCCACGCCCGCTGAGCTGCGCTCGCTCGGCGCCGACGTGACGCGCATCGCAGCCGAGTCGCCCATCTGCGTCTTCGGCGGCCGCGAAGTCATCGCCAAGAGCAACGCCGGCTTCAACGTAGTCGACCTGCTGGCCTAGCCGCAGTAACCAAAACCACCACAAAGGAGACAGGGCACCTTTGTGGTGGTTTTCGCGTTTGCCCAGATAAAACCTGCCAAAATAAACCTGTCCCTTTTTGGCAGGTTTGCTAGAGGAGGCTGGGATGGATAAGGCTGAATTGCGGCGGGTGGTGATTGCTCGGCGCGATGCTATTGAACCGGATGTGCGGGCGGCGAAGTCTGCCGATGTCTGCGCGCGGCTTGTTGAGCTGTTGGGGCGCTCGGACCCCGCGGCCCCGCGCACCGTTGCCGTCTATGCCGCCATGGGCTCCGAGGTTGATCCTGCCGCTTTTGCCATCGCTGCCGCCGACCGCGGCTGGCGCGTAGCCTATCCGTGCGTGCTCTCGGCAGCCGACGCTGCGGCTTGTGGCCAGCGCATGTGCATGCGAGTAGTCGCCGCCGGCGACGTCGGCACGGCTCCGCTCATCGCTCACCCCACGCGAGCCTTTGCTGCCATGGACATCGACAGCGACCGCTTCCCTACCGTGCCTGCCGAGGCACTCGACATGGTCGTTGTGCCGCTCGTAGCCTTCGATCGCACCGGCGCACGTCTGGGTTACGGCGGCGGCTGCTATGACCGCTACCTGCCCACGCTCTCGGCATCGTGCCAAATCATCGGCATCGCCTTTGACGAGCAGCGCGTCGAGCATGTCCCCACCGACGCCCACGACCTGCCGCTACCCAACATCATCAGCGCCTAAATTCCGTCGTATCGCACCCCACAAAATGAGAGTGGATAATCTCCCACTTTGGACCTGCTATCGAGCCAAAAGTGGGAGATTTTCCACCCTCATCGTGTGAACGTCCGATTTTCCACTCTCGTGTGTCCAGATTTCCACGCTCAGCCAACGCGCGTCCGAAAATCCGCGCTCGTCCGTCCGGGTTTCCTCGCTCATGCAGACGCGAGCAGCCGCCCCACCACCGTCTCAGCCCACACGCGGCACACCGGCAACCTTAAGCTTGCGATCGAGCTTTGTCGGGTCCCTTAAATCATCCCAGCACAAGCGCACAATCTTGCAGTTATCGAGCAGCGAAAGCCTCGACTCGCGCTGGCGCTCGTCAAATTGCGCCTTTGCGAGCTTACCCTCCTCCGCCGCTTTCTCGCTTTTAATGAAGCCATCGAACTCCCCGATAATTAACCGGTCGTCCACGCGCCACAAGTAGTCAACGCGATACGGCTTTCCCGGCTCAACCGGGTCGAACAGCTCAACCTGCAGCTCCGGAACCTGCCAGCCACGCTCTATCATCAAAGCGCGCGCCTTGGACTCACCACCGCTTTCCGACAGGCCGGCGGCACACTGCGCAACCCTGCGCGCCGTCACCACACCGCGACGATTCAGGCCAAGCTTGTCGATCGTCGCAATGAGATGTTGTTTGGACATAAGCTGCTCGTGGAGCACCGAGTCCGCAATGATCAGGCCCTCGACAAATGATGCGTCGACCAGACAATCCGCAATCGTCTGGTCGATATCGGTCACGGCAATGTCCATCTGGCTGGCCTTCGCACGCCGAACATAGCGATGGCGAACGATCTTGGAGCTAGGCGTCGTCGATTGCGTCGGCATCACGGCGATGTGGATGTGCGTCAAATTGGCATGCGAAACCGAAAGGCCGTAAACCGCGGCCGCCGTATAGGAGCAGAATGTCCAGTCGGGGTGCTTTTGCGCGAGCGCCCGCACCCGATGCAGATAGCGCTGCCGAAACTTGAGCTCGGACCAATATTCCGGACGCGCATACAGCCCCGGCATGACCATCTCGAGGCTCCCCGCCGCTACTCGTCGCTCAATCTGCTTTGCTTCCGCCGCCGTGCGTGCGTACACGCAACTCATCTGTTGCTCGCATGCTTTAATGTGACTCGTAAGCCTCTGATTCGCCGTTGCGTTTCCCATGTCGCCTCCTAGCTCTTAGACGGCGCAAACGTACCAGACGGTTTCATGCGGAGTCTGACCAAATGCCGACCAAAAGCTGACCAAATGCTTGACGGGTTTGAGCGATTTAGGCTGATGGCTTAGATTTGCAGGTAGAAGCCTTGCTAAGAGGTCCCTGCCTTCACATTTGGAGGCCTCTAGGTCCGTCGAATTCTTTGAAAGAATACTTGCCGAGGCTCGAAACTACCTATTTTGCGACGTTGCCCGCACGTGCTCGACGCGCAACGGGCCACCAGCTCGGTACATGTACAGAAAATGAGAGTGGATAATCTCCCACTTTGAGCCCCTTATCGAGCCAAAAACGGGAGATTATCCACCCTCATCTTGTGAACGTCCGATTTTCCACTCTCGTGTGTCCGATTTTCCACGCTCGTCGCGCGCTACAGCCACGGCAGCAGCCACGGCCACGGCATCGCAGCCGCCTAGTGCTCCTCGCCGGCGCGGGCTAGGTCGTAGGGCGTGGTCTGGTAGACGTAGTAGTTGAGCCAGTTGGTGTAGAACAGCTGGGCCTGGCTGCGCCAGACGTTGCGCGGCTCGGCCGTGGGGTCGTCGCCCGGGAAGTAATGCGCCGGCACCTCGGGGTTGAGCCCGCGGTTCACGTCGCGCTCGTACTCCAAGCGCAGCGTGTCGGTGTCGTACTCGGGATGGCCAAAGACAAAGAAGCGGCGGCTGTCGGTCGACTTGACGATATACAGGCCCACCTCGTCAGATACGGCCACGACCTCGAGCTGCGGCTCGGCCTCCACGTCCTCGCGGCGCACGTCGGTGTTGCGCGAGTGCACGGCATAGAAGCGGTCATCGAAGCCGCGCACCAGCGGGCTTTGCGGCTTCACCAAATAATGCTCGAACACGCCGCTCGCCTTGGCCGGCAGATCGTACTTCTGAATACCGTAGTGGTGATACAGACCGGCCTGAGCGCCCCAGCAAATATGCAGCGTGGAGTGCACGTGCGTGGTGGACCAGTCCATGATCTGGCAGAGCTCGGGCCAGTAGTCGACCTCCTCAAACGGCATTTGCTCCACCGGCGCGCCCGTGATGATCAGGCCATCGTAGTGGATGTCGCGGATGTCGTCGAACGTGCGGTAGAACGTCTCCAGATGGCCGGCGCTCACGTGCGTAGCCTCGTGCGTCTTGGTGCGCAGCAGGTCCACCTCCACCTGCAGCGGCGTGTTGGAGAGCTTGCGCATGATCTGCGTCTCGGTGGCGATCTTGGTGGGCATGAGGTTGAGGATGAGTACGCGCAGCGGGCGGATGTCCTGATGCAGCGCGCGGTACTCGGTCATGACAAAGATGTTCTCGCTCTCGAGCTGCGCGGCGGCAGGGAGGGCGTCGGGAATGCGAATGGGCATGGATGCTCCTTACGAGTCAGTTGCAGCTATGGTACAACGAGCGGCCCCATCCGCGCGAGCACATCGCCCAGTGATGCCGCCAGCGGCCCAAAACGCCCCAAAAGTAGAGATTAAGGCATGTCCCAAAAATCTAAGGCGCTTTAGTCTAGCAAAGTGACGGCAGGACGCTACAATGTTTCAACGCGAAAAACTCGGCCGAAAGGATACTCATATGTACCAGACGCGTAAGATCGGTGTGGTCGGCCAGGGCCACGTAGGAGCACATGTCGCCAACAGCCTGCTTATGCAGGGCATTGCCGACGAGCTGTACCTGTGCGATATCAACGAGGCCAAGGTGACGTCCGAGGTCCAGGACCTGCGCGACTCCCTTTCGTTTGTCCCGTATAACACCAAGATCGTCAACTGCTACGACCACTACGAGGAACTGGCCTGCTGCGACGTCATCGTCAACGCCGCCGGTAAGGTCGCGCTGGCCGCCGGCAACCGCGACGGCGAGCTGTTCTTTACCACCGACGCTGCCCGCTCCTTTGCCAAGCGCATCGTCGACGCCGGCTTCGACGGGATCTTCGTGAGTATCTCCAACCCCTGCGACGTCGTGTGCACCGAGCTGTGGCACCTGACCGGCTACGATCCCAAGAAGATCATCGGCTCGGGCTGCGGTCTGGATTCCGCCCGTCTGCGCACCGAGATCTCCAAGAAGATCGGCGTGAGCCCCAAGTCCGTCGACGCCTACATGATCGGCGAGCACGGCTTTAGCCAGCTGGCCGCCTTTAAGGCTGCGACCATCGCCGGCAAGAGCCTCATCGAGCTTCAGGCCGAGAACCCCGACAAGTACGCCTTCGACCACATGGAGGTCGAGGAGCTCGCGCGCAAGGGCGGCTACGTGACCTACGCCGGCAAGCAGTGCACCGAGTACGCCGTCGCCAACTCCGCTGCGCGCGTCTGCGCCGCCGTGCTGCACAACGAGCACGCCGTTCTTTCGGCCTCCACGCTCATGACCGGCCAGTATGGCGAGGAAGGCATCTTCACCTCCCTGCCGTGCGTGATCGGCGCCGAGGGCGTCGAGGAGGTCTACACGCTCGACCTGTCCGAGCACGAGCTCGAGGGCTTCCACAAGAGCTGCCAGCACATCCGCGATAACATCGCTCAGCTCGACTGGTGGGATGCCGAGGCCTACGACGCAAAGTAGGCCGTTGGCTGACGCAACCTCGCGAATCTTAGCGCGATACTAAGCGGGCCGCGCCGGAAATCCCCGGCGCGGCCCGCTTTTTTTGACTCACGCGGCACACTTGCGAATCGAAGGTGAATACTTTTCCCGAGAAGTGAACGAGCAAAATCGGACCCCCGAAGCATTGACACTTTTGAGGCGCTGTTTCCTGCGGTTTCGTCGAAGTTTTCCTGCGGTTTTGGCGCCAAAAAGTGCGGATGTTTCGGGGGTCAAAATTAAGTCGTTCACTTCTCGGGAAAAGTATTCACCTTCATTTTCGCACATGAAAAAAATCGGCCGCCGCAACGCAAACGGGGCCTGCGCTTGGCGAAGGCCCCGTCGTGAAAAGTTGTTTCCCCGTTACTTAGTACTGCTCGACGCCCATGTAGCGGCGAAACTCGGGGCTGTGGTCGAAGACCTTGCCGCGGGCGGCACGCAGCTCGCAGCTCATCGCGTAGAAGAAGATCGGCTCCAGGAACGAACGGACGCTGGCGGGCACGTCGCCCACGCCGTACTCGAGCGCGTCGAGCACCATGATCGTGTCGGTGTGCGTGTTGAGGAATGCAAGCGCGCGCTCCTCCATGGGACGGCACTCGCCGGCGCCAAGCTGTACAAAGTAGAACACGCCGGGCTCGGTGGCCTCGAAGGGGCCGTGGAAGTACTCGCCGGAGTGGATGTAGCAGCAGTGCTGCCACTGCATCTCCATGAGCGAGCAGATGGCCATGGCATAGGTCTGGCTAAAGTTGGGGCCGGAACCCAGGATATAGAAGAACTTATGCTGCTGGCAGAGCTCGGCAAAGCGGTCGCCCAGCTCGGCATTGACCTTCTCGCGGGCGGCGGGCAGCAGCGCGTCCATCTGCTTAAGGCCAGTGTACATGTCGGCGAGCGCCTCGTAGCCCTGCTGCTGGTCGAGCAGCTCGGCGGCCAGCAGCACGCCGATGCCCTGCGGCACCTCGGCCTGCGATACGCCCTCGCCCCACGGATAGACCCAGGTAGTCCACTTGCCGTTGTCAATCTTGGAGCCCTCGCAGTCGGTCATGGCGACGACCTCGGCGCCGGCAGCCAGCGCCATCTCGCAACCGTCAACGACCTCCTGCGTATTGCCGCTATGGCTGCAGGCGATGACGAGCGACTTCTCGCCAAGGCTCTTGGGGGCCATCAGGCAGAACTCGCGCGCGGTGTAGACCGTGGAGGTAAACGTGGTGGCCTCGCGCTTGAGCAGCTCGTTGGCAGGCATCAGGTCGATCATCGAACCGCCGCAGGCGATCCAAAAGACGTTCTCGATCTTACCCTTGCGCTCGATGATTTCCTGGACCAGATCATGTGCGTTCATGCTGATATTCCTCCTTGTGTGGCGACCTTGAGCGACAGAAGCTCGTACCTGCTGTCGTTCTATGTTGTCCTATTTATACCACGCAAGCTACCGCAGGTGAAGTCATTTCAGCAAATTTGTTCTATGTTGTTCTATCTTTGGACATTAGATGTCGAACACGTAGCGCGAGCCCACGATCTTTTGTCGGCCGAGCAGCAAAGGCCGCCCATCATAGTCGGTAAAGTACGCCTCCATGTAGAACAGCGGCTCACCAACCGGGACCTCGAGCAGCGGTGCGGCTTGGGCATCGGCCAGCGCAATCTCCACCGTGCAGGGATCGGACTTGAGTGGCGCGCGGCCCGTATGCTCGCTAACGACAGCAAAGATGGAATTGTCCGCCAGGTCCCCCTCGGTCAGCGTTTGCAGATACGGGTGGTCGACCAGCACAAAGGCGTTGTTCTCGAGCATGACGGGGATGCCGTCGGCCGTACGCACGCGCTCGACCACGATAAGCTCGCAGCCGGGCTCCACGCCAAAGAACGCCGCGTCCTCGCGCGTCGCCGCGACCACCGTGCGCGAGACCAGGCGCGCGCCCGCTACCATGTCGTTGGCGGCGCAACCCTCGGTAAAGCTCTGAACATCGCCTTTCTGGACAATCTTGCGCTTGAGCTTGGGAGCACATACAAAGGTGCCCCTCCCCTGCTGGCGGTTAAGGTACCCCGCGCGCGACAGCTCCTCGATGGCACGGCGCACGGTGATGCGCCCCACGCCGTAGGACTTCGCGAGCTCCATCTCGGAAGGAATGCGCGAACCGGTCGGATATACGCCGCGCGCGATCTCGCCCTTCAGGTCATCCATGACCTGCTGGTACAGCGGCACGGCGGGCACGTCAGTGCGCTCGGAACGCTCGGTTTTGTTATCGGTTGCCATCGTTATGCTCCATCCCGTGCGTGCTCGGACTCAAACTCTTCAATCGCCGCCATAAACTGATCGCCAAAGCTGTCGGCCTTTTTCTCGCCAATGCCGTTGACCTGGATAAGCTCATCTCGTGTCTGCGGGCGCAGGCGGCACAAGCCGCGCAGGGCCTTGTCGGAGAAGACCATGTACGGCGCCATCTCCAGCTCGGTCGAGATCTCCTTGCGGAGGGCGCGCAGGCGCTCGAACAGCTCGGCGTCGTCGCCCACGCGCGGACGCTGATCCAGCTCGGCCTCCTCGCGCAGCAAGTCAACGGCACGACGGGCGCGCGCCGATGCCTTACGTTTGGACGCGCGACGCTTAACGGTAAAGGCAAACGCCTCGTCCTCGACCTCACCGGCACGCGGACCCAGGCCTACCACCGGATACTGGCCCTGCGAGGTGGCCAGGTAGCCGCGACCACACAGTTGGCCGATGATGTCCTTAATACGCCCGACCGATTCGCTCGAAAGCTCGCCATAGCCGCGATCCTCGTCCAGGTGCATCTGGCGAATGCGCTCGGTATTGCCGCCGTGGAGCACGTCGGCAATGAGCGACTTGCCAAAACGCATGGGGCGCGTGGCCACGTAGCGCACGGTGGCGCGGGCCATGTCGGTCACGTCCTCGACCTCAAACTGCGTGAGGCAGTTGCTGCAGTTGCCGCAGCCCTCGGCCTCGTCCGCCGTGCCGCCTGTGCCGGCCGCCGCATGCTCGGCCGCGGCCTCGTCGCCAAAGTAGCGCAGCATGTATTCGCGCAGGCAGCCGGTGGTATTACAGTAGCCCTCCATTTGGCTGAGCAGGCGGTAGCGGTTCTGGAGCGCCCACGCGCGCTGCTCGTCGTCGAGCGACTCGTCTGCCGCATCGCCGCGGTCGATCAAAAAGCGGCGCATGCGGAAGTCGTTGCCGTTCCACAGCAGGTGGCAGCTCGCCGGATCGCCATCGCGACCCGCGCGGCCCGCCTCCTGGTAGTAGGCCTCGATGCTCTCGGGCACGTTGTTGTGGATCACATAGCGCACGTTAGGCTTGTCGATACCCATGCCAAAAGCGTTGGTGGCGACCATCACCTGGATGTCGTCGTCGATAAAGGCGCGCTGGCTCTGGCGGCGGGCGTCGTTGCCCATGCCGGCATGGTAGCGCCCCACGCGAATGCCACTGGGGCCCAGCGCCTCGGCAAGCTCGCCGGCCAGAGCATCGACCGTCTTGCGGGTCGAGCAATACACGATACCGCTCTCGCTCGAATGCGCGATCACGTAGTCGCGCACCCACGCGGTCTTGGCCTTGTCGCCCATCTCCTCGCAGCCAAAGTAGAGGTTTTTGCGGTCGAAGCCCGTCACCACGGTCGCGGGGTTTTGCAGGCCGAGCATCTGCTGAATGTCGGCGCGCACGCGCTCGGTCGCCGTGGCGGTAAAGGCCGCCACAATCGGGCGCTGCGGCAGCGAGTCGATAAACTCGCGAATCTGCAGGTAGGCGGGGCGGAAATCCTGGCCCCACTGGCTCACGCAGTGGGCCTCGTCAATGGCCACGAGCGGCACGCCAATGCCGTCGGCGGCCGCGGCCTCCTGCGCAAAGGCCAGAAAACGTGGCTCGAGCAGGCGTTCGGGCGCCACGTACATAAGCTGGTAGCGGCCCTCGCGCGCCCGTTTGAGTACGGTATTTTGCTGGGCGGGCGTAAGGCTAGAGTTGAGATAACTGGGGCGTGCGCCCGCCGCGAGCAGCGCGCGGGTTTGGTCCTCCATGAGCGACAGCAGCGGGCTCACCACAAAGGTGATGCCGGGCAGCATAAGCGCAGGCACCTGGTAGCAGATGGACTTGCCGGCGCCCGTGGGCATAACGCCCAGCGCATCGCGGCCGGCCAGAATCGCATCGACCATGCGGTCCTGGCCCGGGCGAAACGAGGTGTAGCCAAAATAGGCGCCGAGCGTATCGAGCGCCATCTGCTGCATGCTATCGGTCATGGTTTCCTAACGTCAGATTCATCTGCCGCCGATTATACGCCGCCACGGAGACAGCAGCACACGACCGCAGCCCGCAAGCAACGCGATCCGCAGGAGAATGAGAGTGGATTTTCGGACACTCACACAATGAGAGTGGATAATCTCCCACTTTGAGCCCGATCGCGAGCCAAAAACGGGAGATTATCCACCCTCATTCTGTGGTGAAGGGTAACTTTAGAGAACGATGACGTAACGAGAACCCACGTAGTACTGCTTGCCCATCAGGACTGGCTCGCTGTTGGGGCCGATAAAGCCGGCGCGCAGGTTGAGCAGCGGGTCGTGCGGGGCAATGCCCAGCTCGGCCGCCTGCTCGGTGTTAGCGCGAACGGCCTCGACCGTGCGGTAACCAACCGAGACGATCGGGGCACCGCCCACGCGCTCGACCTCGCCAAAGATCGATTTATCCTCAAGGTCGGCCGTCAGCAGCTCACGATATTCATCAAACGGCACGAAAATGTTCTCCTCAAAGATGGGCTCGCCATCGGCCGTACGCACGCGCTTAATGTGCAGCAACAGCGCGTCCTTCTGCAGGCCAAAGAACTCCATCTCGTTTTGGCGCGCCGGCACAATCTGGCGATCAATCACGTGCGCGCCCGCCTTCATGCCATTCGATGCGCACAGCTCGGTAAACGTCTGCAGCGCCGTGGCATGGAACTGGCGGTTGATGTGCGGCGTGGCGACAAAGGTGCCGCGGCCCTGCTGCTTAACCAGGTAGCCATCGGAACACAGTTCCTCGACGGCGCGACGCACCGTGATACGGCTCACCTCGTACTGCTCGGCAAGCTCGAGCTCGGACGGAATACGCTCCTTGGGTGCATAAACACCCTTCTCAATCGCATCCTTGATTTCATCGTAAATCTGCTGGTAAAGCGGGGCGTTTTTAGGCGTAGACATATCGGGGCACTCTTATCAAAATAGCGAAATAACTAATACGTATATAACGTCTTGTTATATGTTACCTCAATTTGATAAAACGATATACCATATACAGCAAATCCTTACTTGCCGTCATCCTGCTGCAAGCTCTCCTGATCGTTCAGGCGCGCCTGCCTGCTGGCCATGCGCGCCGGCTTATCCGGATCGGGCACGGCCGTGGGCATGGGCTCGTCGACATGCCCGCCCCACCAGCCGCCCACAAAGTCGAGCGTGTGGAACACGTTGATCACGGCGCCGGGGTCCACATCGCACACCAGCTTGACGATATCCTGGCTCTCGTAGGTCGAAACAACGGTGTGCAGCAGGTACATCTTTTCGCGGCTGTACCCGCCGATGACCTCGGCACAGCTAATGCCATGCTGAAAATGGTCGACGTAGGCAGTCATGATCTCGTCGGCCTTACGCGTCGTGATCTGTAGCGTCACGCGGTCGTAGCGGCGATAGAAGCTGTCGATGGTCTTGGTCGAAATAAACTGGAACACGATGGAATATGCCGCGTTGTCCCAGCCAAACATAAAACCGAAGATCGCCAGGATAGCGCAGTTGAAGCCAAAGATGACGCCCCAGATGGTCTTACCCGTGTGGTTGGACACCCACAGCGCGATAAAGTCGGTGCCGCCGGTCGACGCGCCGGACTTAAGCGCGATAGCGGCGCCCAGACCCGAGACCACGCCGCCAAAAATGATGAGCATGATCTTGTCGCCCAAAAACGGCGCGAAGTGAAAGATGTTGAGGAACAGCGACGAGAGCACAACCTGCATCATCGAGAAGATGACGAAGCGCTTGCTGATGCCGCTCCAGCACAGGAGCGCCACGGGAATGTTGAGCGCGAGCATGCCGAGCGAGGTGTCGATATGAATACCGCCCAGCGAGGTGATGCGATCGAACAGGACCGCCACGCCGGTAAGGCCACTCGGGAGCAGGTCGGCGGGCCGGATGAATGCCTGGATCAGGAAGGTCTGGAGTACGGCGGAGATGGTAACCGCCACCGCAGTGATGGCGCGGCGCACGATGGTAAGGCGGCCGAGCACGAGCACTCGGTCCGTGAGCTGATCGATGGCGTTCGCCACGTAGGCTCCTTTCGAAGGCAGATGTAATTGTGGGGCATGCCGGCGATTGTAACATGGAGCGACAGAGGGCGCCTCAATTCACCCTCTCTCGACAACCAAAACGGGACCAGCAACTCCTACGACCAAAGGGCAATAATCTAAGTGAGTAGACTTTACGCGACCTGCCGAGCACACCCAAAACCGCCACCCCAGTGACCTGCGGTTTTACTAAGGCAGATACGCTTTGTGCTCGGCCTGCGCCAAAAAGTCTACTCACTTAGTTCGAATCGAAGCCAAGCGGATCAAAATCGAAACCAAATCGAGCCAGTCCACCGCAAAAAACGTTTGAGCCCGTGCTTTTTGCGGTGAATCAACGCTACAGAGCGGCCAAAATGTCGGTCAGATTGTCGATAACAGCATCGGCTCGCGATTGATCGAGGTTTACGCCCTCGTGCGGACGCAGCGCCAGGACGCGGGCGCCGGAGCACTTGCCGGCCTCAATACCCATCGGAGAGTCCTCGATGACCAGGCACTCGGCCGGCTCCACGCCCAGTGCCTCCATGGCGCGCAGGTAGATCTCGGGGTCGGGCTTAAACGCGCTGCACTCGTGGCCGCTGATGGTGTAGTCCAGCACGTCGGCAATACCGGCAATGTCCACCAGTTCGTCGATCAGCTCACGATAGGACGAGCTCGCGATGGCGCACTTCACGCCGCGCTCGTGTAGCTCGCGCATCACCGGCTCCGTCTGCTCGTTGAGCAACTCGGCATACGGAACGGGATGGACCGGGCTGTAGACCTGCTTGTACTCCACGCGCAAGCGCTCGCGCAGCTCAACATCGTCGGGCACCAGCGCCTGCCAAATGGCGGGCTCGTTAGACCCCGAAAGATCGGGGATCTCGTCAAAATGGAACCCCTTCTCTTCCATAAACGCCACGCGGCGACGGTTGTAGAACCACTCGGTATCGACCAGCACGCCGTCCATGTCAAACAGCACTGCCTTGATCA
>CAKUHK010000049.1:0-17815 GCA_934655965.1 uncultured Collinsella sp. | reverse complement strand
TGTATATATGCGCGCTAATGGGTTATAAAATCTAAGTCTGAACATAGCAGGTCTGCAATGCGGCTCGGGCAACCGAGCCGTTTTTGCGGGCAGGGGTAGCGCGAAAGGATTGCACATGCGTCAATTTAAGACCGAGAGCAAAAAACTGCTCGACCTCATGATCAACTCTATCTACACCAATAAGGAAATCTTCCTGCGCGAGCTTATCTCCAACGCGAGCGATGCCGTCGACAAGCTCAACTTTAAGAGCCTGCAGGATCCGAGCGTCAAGCTCGACCAGGGCGACCTTGCCATTCGCGTCTCCTTCGACAAGGATGCTCGCACCATCACCATCTCGGATAACGGCATCGGCATGACTGCCGAGGAGCTCGAGCGCAACCTGGGTACCATCGCCCACTCCGGCTCCGAGGAGTTTAAGACCGAGAACGCCGAGCAGCAGGGCTCCGATGTCGACATCATCGGCCAGTTTGGCGTGGGCTTCTACTCGGCCTTTATGGTCGCCAGCCACGTGAAAGTCGTCAGCCGCGCCTATGGCGAGGATGTCGCCCATGTGTGGGAGTCCGACGGCCTTGAGGGCTACACCATCGAGGACGGCGAGCGCGCCGAGCACGGCACCGACGTTATCCTGACGCTGCGCGAGAACGAGAAACTCGACGCCGACGGTGAGGCCGAGACCTATGACCGCTTCCTGACCGAGTGGGGCCTCAAGAGCCTGATTCAGCAGTACAGCAACTATGTGCGCTACCCGATTCAGATGATGGTGAGCAAGAGCCGTCAGAAGCCCAAGCCCGAGGACGCGCCGGACGATTACACGCCCGAGTACGAGGACTACCAGGAGCTCGAGACCGTCAACTCCATGACGCCGATCTGGAAGAAGCGCAGCTCCGATGTTGAGCAGAAGGACTACGACGAGTTCTACAAGTCCACGTTCCACGACTTTGACGATCCGGCTCGCACCATCAGCTTCCATGCCGAGGGTACGCTCGAGTACGATGCCCTGCTGTTTGTCCCGGGCCGCGCTCCGTTCGACCTGTACAGCAAGGATTACGAAAAGGGCCTGTCGCTCTACAGCTCTAACGTGCTGATTATGGAGAAGTGCGACGACCTGCTGCCCGACTACTACAACTTTGTCCGTGGCGTCGTGGATTCCGCCGACGTGTCGCTCAACATCTCGCGTGAGACGCTGCAACAGAACCGTCAGCTTAAGGCTATCGCCAAGCGTGTTGAGAAGAAGATCACCGCCGATCTTGAGGATATGCGCGACAACGACCGCGAGGCCTACGAGAAGTTCTTTGAGAACTTTGGCCGCGGCCTTAAGTACGGCATCTACTCGAGCTATGGCATGAAGGCCGACGAGCTCGCCGACCTGCTGCTGTTCTGGTCCGCCAAGGAGCAGAAGATGATTACCCTGGCCGAGTATGCCAAGGGCATGCCTGCAGACCAGAAGGCCATCTACTACGCCGCTGGCGACTCGCGTGAGCGCCTTGCCAAGATGCCTGTGGTAAAGGGCGTGCTCGACCGCGGCTACGACGTGCTGCTGCTGACGCAGGACGTGGACGAGTTCACGTTCCAGGCCATGCGCGAGTACGTGGCGGCAGATATGCCTAAGATTTATGAGGACGATGCTGCTCGCGAGGCTGCCGAGAAGGCCGTTGCCGACGGTGCCGAGCCCGAGGTCGAGGATCGTCATCTGGAGCTCAAGAACGTCGCGACCGGTGATCTTGACCTGGCGACCGAGGACGAGAAAAAGGAGGCCGAGGACGCCACCAAGGAGAACGAGGACCTCTTTAGCGCTATGAAGGAGGCGCTCGGCGACAAGGTGGAGAAGGTCGCCGTCTCCGCGCGCCTAACCGATGCCCCGGCTTGCATTACTACCGAGGGCCCGCTTTCGCTCGAGATGGAGAAGGTGCTCCAGAAGGGTCCCGAGGGCGCGCCCGAGGGTATGCCCAAGAGCCAGCGCGTGCTCGAGCTCAATGCCAAGCACCCGGTCTTTGCCAAGCTTGTCGCTGCTCAGAAGGCGGGCGACGCCGACAAGATCAAGCAGTACTCCGGCCTGCTCTATGACCAGGCCCTGCTCGTCGAGGGCATCCTCCCCGAGGACCCTGTAGCCTTTGCCGCGGCCATCTGCGACCTTATGTAGCTTGGGGATACGGCACCATAACTAGATTAGAACGAGAGTGGATAATCTCCCACTTTTGGCTCGAATGCGGGCTTGAAGTGGGAGATTTTCCTCTCTCGTTTGCTTCTGAATGATCCCTTGGGGACGGAGGAAAACGGATCACCGAAAGGATCGGTCTGACCCGGTGATCCGTTTTCCTCCGTCCCCAAGGGATCATTTATTTGTGCGGGTTGTGGTTTTGTGACCTGCTGAAATTAAAGATACTGTACAACTGTACGTTAACTAATCTTCGTAGTATATTGCTACCCGCAAAACTCAATACCATTGTGCTTCGAGACGCTAAAACGCCTACGTACAATGGTTATCGATAGTACGATTCGATTCAACGACAGGATGGATGGTCCAAGCGTGAGTCTCGGCAGCAAACTATCCGATGCAAAGGTCTCCTTTGCGATTTTTAAGCGCGACATTAAGCGACTGCTTGTGAACCCCGTCGCCTTGGTGGTTACCCTTGGTGTGTGCGTTATTCCTTCGCTGTATGCCTGGTACAACATCGTGGCCAACTGGGATCCGTATGGAAACACCCAGGGCATCAAGATCGCCATCGCCAATAACGACCAGGGCACCCAAAACGACCTGGTGGGCGAGCTCAACGCGGGCGATAAAGTCGTCGATCAGCTCAAGGAGAACGACCAGCTGGGCTGGACTTTCGTCGATTCGGCCGCCGATGCTAAAGAGGGCGTCGAGAGCGGTGAGTACTATGCGGCGATCGTGATCCCCAAGAATTTCTCGGATAACCTGGTCTCGATGCTCGATGGCAACTACCATCAGCCCAAGCTCACGTACTACGTCAATGAGAAGAAGAGCGCCATTGCGCCCAAGGTCACCGACACCGGTGCGAACACCATCGAGGAGCAGATCAACGCGGAGTTTGTCTCTACGGTGGGCGAGACCGTGGCGGGTATCGCCAAGGATGCAGGCGTCGACCTTAAGAACAAGGCAACCCAGACTCAGGATTCGCTTGCAAGTTCGGTGTCCGAAGCATCCGACACTTTGGGCGAGGTGCGCGATTCGATTGGCGATATGAATGCCGCCATCGATAAGACGAGTGGTGCCATCGCCTCGGCCGATGCGGCGCTCGCCGGCTTGCAGGGTCAGGCGCCGTCGCTGACGCAGGCGATCTCCCAAGGCAATGATCTGCTGGGCGAAGCTCGTACCACGGCGGGCAATTCCATCACTTCGCTTTCCAAGGCACTCTCGGAGGGCAGTCTTGCGCTCACCAAGACATCGGCTTCCGCGAACGCCGCCATTGGCAAGCTGACGGGCGCGGTCACATCTACGACCACCCGCATCGACAACTCGCTCGAGTCTCTCCAGGCTACGATCGATCACAACACCGCTGTCATTGGGCATCTCCAGATCCTTGCCAACGACACGTCGACCGGCTCCGAGGACGTTGATGCGCTTATCGTGTCGACCATCGATACGCTCCGCGAGCAGAATGAGAAGCTGCAGAGCATCAAGGACGGTCTGTTCGCGCAGTCGAGTGCCATGGCGAATGACGCTGCGGCTGTCTCGGGCGCCGGCGACGCTATCAATAACGCAATCCAGACCGGTGCGACCAACCTCGGCCAGACCCAGACGGACCTAGGTCAAAACGCGCTGCCGAAGGCCTCGAGTGCACTCGATTCCTTTGCCGCCGTCTCGGGAGACCTGACGGGTATCGTATCTGGCCTCACGCCCACCATTGCAAGTGCGCGCGGCACGCTTTCGCAGCTCGACGCCACGCTCGGCCAGGCCAAGACCACCTTGGCCCAGACCGATGCCTCGCTTGCCAAGGTCCAGGACAAGCTTGCAACCGCCGCTAACGACATCGCGGCGCTGCAGACCTCGGAGTCCATGGGCGATTTGGCGGAGCTGATGGGCGTCGACGTCGATGACGTTGCCGACTTTATGGCATCTCCGGTCGAGCTGACCTCCAAGTCGATTTACCCGGTCAAGAGCTTTGGTTCGGGCATTGCCCCCTTCTATACCAACCTGGCGCTTTGGGTGGGCGGCTACGTGCTCATCGCCATTTACAAGCTCGAGGTCGACCGCGAGGGCATCGGTGCCTTTACGGCGCGCCAGAGCTACTTTGGCCGCTGGCTGCTGCTGGTGATTCTGGGTGCCTTCCAGGCCATCATCGTTACCGTGGGCGATCTGGTCATTGGCGTTCAGTGCGTCAATCCGCTGCTCTTTGTGCTGGGTGGCATCGCCATCTCGTTCACCTACGTCAACATCATCTATGCGCTGTCCACTACCTTTAAGCATATCGGTAAAGCTATCGGCGTCATCCTCGTCATTGTGCAGATCCCTGGCTCGTCGGGCATGTATCCCATCGAGATGATGCCCGGCTTCTTCCAATGGCTGCATCCGTTGCTGCCCTTTACCTATGGCATCAACCTGCTGCGCGAGATCGTCGGCGGCATGTACTCGTTCAACTACCTGTTCAACCTGTGCATCCTGGGCGTCTTCCTTATCATTGCGCTCTTTATTGGTCTGCAGCTGCGTCCGCTGCTGCTCAACCTCAACCTGCTCTTTGATAAGCAGCTTGCCACGACGGGTCTTATGATTTGCGAATCCAACGACCTGCCGCGCCAGCGCTATTCGCTGCGCACGGCTATGCGCGTCATGCTCGATTCCGATTCGTACCGTCGCGAGCTGCTCGATCATGCCGTGGCGTTTGAGCATCGTTACCCGTACTACATCAAGGGCGGTTTCGCCGCCGTGGTGGGCGTGCAGATCCTGCTCTTTGTACTGTCGACGGTGCTCGATATCGACAACAACGGAAAGATCATCCTGCTCGTCATTTGGATCATTTCGGTTATCGCCATCTGCGGCTGGCTCATCAACATCGAGTACATCCGTGCGAGCCTCAATACCCAGATGCGTATCTCGGCGCTTTCGGACGAGGACCTGCGCCGCGAGATGCGCGAGCACACGGCTGCCATTCCTGCCGCCCGTCGCATGTTCGGCCTCAACGCCAGCGAGCGCGGCGTCAAGGGCGGCGACCAGCCCACGGACCGTTTGCCGCATATCGGCTCGCACCATAAATCCGAGGGCGTCGACGGCGCAGCCGCAAATGACGGGAGAACCGCCCCGCTCGGCAAGCACTCCAAGGGAGGTGAGGCATAAATGAAAAACATCCTGCACCTGTTTAAGCGCGATGTCCAAAACGTGTCTCACTCCGTGATCGGCATGATCGTTGTAATGGGCCTGATCATTGTGCCCTGCCTGTACGCATGGTTTAACATCGCCGGAAGCTGGGATCCCTACGGCAATACCGGCAACCTTAAGATCGCGGTGGTCAATACCGACGAGGGTTATGAGAGCGATCTGATTCCCGTCGAGATCAATGTGGGCGAAAACGTGACCGCCACCTTGCGCGGCAACGAGAACTTCGACTGGGTTGTCCTCAACGACCGCGATAAGGCGATCGAGGGCGTCAAGTCGGGCGCGTACTATGCTGCCGTCGTCATCCCCAAAACGTTTAGCGCCGACATGATGACGCTCTTCTCGACCGACGTGAAGCATGCCGACATCGAGTTCTACGAGAACCAAAAGGCCAACGCCATCGCCCAGATTGTGACCGAAAAAGGCTCGAGCGCCGTCCAGAGCCAGGTCAACGAGACCTTTACCGAGACCATCACGACCATCGGTCTTAAGACCGTGTCCAGCTTGCTCGACTATATGAGCACCGACCAGGTGAGCAACTTTATCGCCAACCTGTCCTCGACGTTGGGCGATTCGGTCGAGGACCTGCAAGACGTTCAGGCCAGCGCGACGTCGCTCGCGGGCATTTTGAGCTCCACGTCCGATTCGCTCACGTCGGCGGGCGGCATGCTCAAGCAGACGGGTACCATCGATGAGTCGACGAAGCAGCTGATGGAGCACGCCAAGAGCGGCATCAATGATTCCAAGGAAGCGCTCAAGGCCGCCAACGATGCGGTTGACGCGGCCATTGACGGAAGCTCGGGGTCGTTTGACAACGTGTCCGCCGAGCTCGCGAAGGCATTCGATGCCGCGAATCAGCGTGTCGACCTTACGGTTTCTCAGCTCAACGAAGCCGCTGTGGCGCTCAATTCGCGTGCCGACGATATCGACGCGATGGCCGATCAGCTCCGCAACCTTGCCGACCAGGTGAGTGACGACAAGCTCAAAGACGGTCTCAAGTCCGCTGCGACGTCGCTGGGCAGAATTGCCATGGAGTACCGCAACAATGCGAAGGACCTGACGGCCACGGCGAAGTCCCTCTCGGACAGCATGGCGGAGGTCAATGCGTCCCGTGCCGAGGTCGACCAGGCCATCGCCGATGCCAAGGCGGGTATCTCGGGTGCCAAGTCCGATTACGATTCCACGTTCTCGGTCAAGGCCAAGGAGCTCAAGAAGACGGTTTCGGGCATTCTGGACTCACTCGACGGCATCTCGGGCGATCTTGATGGTGCCGTAGACGGTCTGACCGACGCGTCCGGCTCGCTGGCAAAGGGCCTCTCCAAGGCTGCAAAGCTGGTCAACAAAGCTTCCGATCAGCTGGGCGAGGCGTCGGAAAAGATCAGCGCCTTTAAGGACGAGCTCGACAGCGCCCTGATGTCGGGCGACCTGGCGACGATCAAGACGATGATCGGCAATGATCCCGAGGGACTGGCCGTGTCGCTTTCCGGCCCCGTCGCGCTCGACCGCAAGCCGGTCTATCCGATCCGCAACTACGGTTCTGCCATGGCGCCGTTCTACACGATTCTGTCGCTGTGGGTCGGTTCGATCGTGCTTGCAGCCATGATGAAGGTCTCGGTTGACGACGAGCTCATCAACGAGCTCATCCCCGTGCGCCTGCACGAGATCTATCTGGGCCGTTACCTGTTCTTTGGCGGCTTGGCCCTGCTGCAGGCAACACTCGTGTGTGCGGGCGACATTCTATTCTTTGGCATCCAGTGCGACAACCCCCTGCAGTTTGTGCTGGCGGGCTGGGTCGCAAGCCTTGTGTTCTCCAATATCGTCTACACGCTCACGGTGTCGTTTGGAGATATCGGCAAGGCGCTCGCCGTCGTGTTGCTGGTCATGCAGGTTGGCGGTTCGGGCGGTACGTTCCCCATCGAGATGACCGGCCCCGTGTTCCAGGCGATTTATCCGTTCCTGCCGTTCACCCACGGCATCAACGCCATGCATGCCGCCATGGCCGGCGCCTACCATATGGAGTATTGGATTGAGCTCGGCATCTTGGCGAGCTACCTGATTCCGTCGCTCGCCCTGGGCATCGTCTTCCGTCGCCCAGTCATCAAAGCCAACGACTGGATCATCGAAAAGCTAGAATCCACTAAGTTGATTTAGTACAACAACGTAAACGCCGCCATAACGTCACAGTTTCCGGGTCGATACTTTAGCGGGCTGGATTGCGATGCAGTGCTGGTTGTTGCTACAGTAGCGGGGCGTGCCGGGGGTCCGGTGCGCCCTGTTTTTATTTGACCATGAGGCGGCATGCGGCCATGCGCATGCGGACACCACGCCCAGATTGAGCGCGAGGATGCCCTATGGCCCAGCATACCACCGACAATATCGAAATGATGCCCGATAGCCCTGTTGCCCGTGAAGACCTGGGTGCGGGCGGCACCTCCCGCGGTGCTGGAGCGCGCTCGCCGTTGTTCTGGAAAGTCTTGCTGCTCTCGGTGGCGGTCGTCTGGGGCTATTCCTTTACGACCATGAAGGACGCGCTCAATACCATTCCGGTGTTTGAACTGCTCTACGTGCGCTTTCTGCCTGCGGCGTTGGTTATGTTCATCATCTTTTACAAGCGCATTTTCGCGCACCTCAACGCCCGCAACCTTATCGTCGGACTTAGCATGGGCGCACTTATGTGGGCCGCTTATGCCTTGCAGACGGTCGGTCTGGCGTATACCACGGCGGGCAAAAATGCGTTTTTGACGGGCACCTATTGCATCCTCGTGCCCTTTGCGAGCTATTTCCTGAGCGGCGAAAAGCTCACGCGCTATAACCTGGGTGCCGCGCTGCTGTGCCTAGCGGGCATTGGACTCGTGGCGCTCGACAGCGTCGAGTTCAACATTGGCGACGCCATTACGCTGGGCGGCGCGGTCTTCTTCGCAATCCAGATGGCGGTGACCGCCAAGTACGGCCGCAAGATGGACATCAACGTCATCACGTTTTGGATGTTCGTGGGCAATGGCGTCTTGAGCCTGGTTTCGTCGCTGCTCTTTGAGACCCAAGCGCCCGCGTCTGTATGGACGCCGAGCTTTACCGCCGTGATGGCCTTCCTCTCGGTGGGCTGTACGTGCGTGGCGCTGCTCATCCAAAATGTCGGTCTGGCACATGTCCCGGCCTCGACGGGCTCGCTGCTGCTCTCGATGGAATCGCCCTCGGGTGTGCTGTTCTCGGTGCTGTTAATGGGTGAGGCGCTCACCTCGCGCCTGCTCGCCGGCTTTGCGCTCATCTTCCTATCGATTATCTTGAGCGAGACGCACTTCGATTTCTTGCGCCGAAAGCCGCGCCCGCAATTGTAAACAACTTGTTGCGCCGCCCTTCTGGGGCGGCATTTTTTATGCCTCGCCCTTAAAGTTGTTCTTTGCGCTTTACGCTATCAAAGTGCTTGCTGCAAAAACGTTACTGGAGGGCATCTATGGCACCAGCTCTGTCCGATCTTCAACCGCAACCAGCGCCTCAGACCACTGCGGTGGCGCAGACCGCTATCGGCGATGGCCTGGTCACAGAGGCTCAGGCATTTGCCGATGAGCTTGCCGCATGGCGCCATGACCTCCATCAGACGCCCGAGCTCGGTAACAACCTTCCGCAGACGTCCGCCTATATCCAGGCGCGTCTGGACGAGATGGATATTCCCCATGCCGTGCTTGTCGATGGCTCCTGTGTCGTTGGCCTCATCGGCGCCGGTGCCGTCGCAGCGGCTCAGGGCAATGGTACGTGCACAGACGAGCAAGCAGGTACGGTCATCATGCTCCGTGGCGATATGGACGGCCTACCCGTTGCGGAAGAATCGGGCGAGCCTTTTGCCTCCACCAACGGCTGCATGCACGCATGCGGTCACGATATGCATGCGACGGCGCTGCTTGGTGCGGCTCGTTTGCTAAAAGGCCGCGAGGCCGAGCTCGTAGAGGCCAACGCCACGGTTAAGCTGCTGTTCCAGCCGGGCGAGGAGACCTTTGAGGGCGCCCGTGCCGCCATCGCCGATGGTCTGCTCCAAAACCCGCGTCCCCAGGCCGCCTTCGCCATGCACGTCAACAGCCAGTCGCCGCTTGGCCTGGTGCTCTACGGAAGCCCGGCGCTCTCGGGCGTGTTTGGTTTTCGCATTACGCTCCAGGGCAAGGGCGGTCATGGCTCGAGCCCGGAGATCTGCATCGATCCCATCACGGCGGGCGTGCATGTGCACCTGGCGCTTCAGGAGCTCATCGCTCGCGAAGTGCCGGCTGCTAAAGAGGTCGCACTTACCGTGGGCAAGTTTGCCGGCGGTCAGGCCGCAAACGTCATTCCCGACACCTGTGTGCTCGAGGGAACGCTGCGCGGTTTCGATGTCGAGCTCATGGCACATCTCAAGGAGCGTATCGCCGAGGTCGTCAACGGTGTGGCGGCGACGTATCGCACCCCAGCGACCATCGAGACGCTCTCGGATGTTCCGCCGCTCGTGCTGGACGACGATATGACTAAGGCTTCGCTTGGCTATGTGGGCGCGGTGCTGCCTAAGGCCGCTTTCCTGCCGCTGTTCCATGCCATGGCGAGTGAGGACTTCGCGCTGATCTCGAGCGAGGTCCCGAGCGCGTACTTTACCGTGGGTGCAGCCGTGACTGACACAGACGAGCATTTTGCCCAGCATCATCCCAAGGCGCGCTTTAACGATGCCGAATTGCCGCTCGGCGCTGCAGCGTATGCGGCAGTTGCCTTAGGTTACATCGCCGACCACCGGTAGCACCCAACCTTGCCTTTCAAGCCTGCGGGCATGGCCATAAGGCCTATGCCCTTGTCTTTCAAGGCAATCTTGGGCACTACCGGCGCCCGGCGCAGGCTATTCGTTTGTTTATAAAGGAGCAGTATGTCCCAGCAACGTAAGTTCTTCCCCGGCTGGCTTGTGGTGGCCTCCGGTTTTGTGATCATGGCCACGTGCTACACCATCTTCGTCAACTGCATGAGCCTGTTCCAGCCGCTCATCGTCAGCGACCTTGGGATCACACTTGCCCAGTACAACATCTCCAACGCCATCTCTACCGTGGTGAGCGTTGTGGGCTCGCTTGTCATCGGCCATGTCGCCGACAAGGTAAGCGGTCGAGTCTTGGGTTCGCTTACCGTCATCGCCACCTCGGCGGTGCTCGTGGGCATGAGCTTTGTCGGCGAGCTTTGGCAGGTTTATGTGCTCTTTGCCGTCTCGGGCTGCTTTGCCGTGGCCTCGACCCGTCTGCTCATTAGCCTGGTGACCGCCAACTGGTTTACCGCTAAGCGCGGCCTTGCCATTTCCATCGCACTCTCGGGCTCGGGCTTTGGCGGTGCTATCCTCTCGCCGATCGTGAGCTCGCTGATTGTGAGCGTGGGCTGGCGCTCCGCCTTCCTGGTGCTCGCTGCTGTCTGCATCGTGGCAGCACTGCCCATTACGGCCTACTCCTTCCGCACCAAGCCCTCCGAGATCGGCCTCAAACCGCTCGGCGAGAATCCGGGCGACCCGTCCGTTTCCACCGCGGGCGATAAAAGCGAGAAGGCGGCCCCCGAGGTCAGCGTCGGCTGGTCGCGCATCAAGAAGAGTCCGGCATTTTGGCTGCTCGTCGTCGCCTTCCTCTTTATGGGCCTGGTCAACGGCGCCATCCTGCCCAACCAAGTCACCAACATGACGAGCGTCACCGTCAACGGTGCCAAGATCGTCACGGGCGGCCACGATCCCATGTGGGCAGGCACCGTGCTTTCTGCCTACATGGTCACGGTCGTTATCGCCAAGATTTCGCTCGGTGCGATCTACGATCGCTTTGGCCTGCGTTTTGGCAATATCCTTGGCTCCGTTGCATGCATCATTGCGTGTGTGGCGCTGTGCTTCCCGACGACAGACCTTGGCCCTATTGTGGCCGCCGTGAGCTTTGGTATCGGAACGTGCATGGGCACCATCACGCCCACCATCGCCGCATCCAAGCAGTTTGGCATGGCCGACCTCGGAAAGGTCACGGGCACCATCACCTCGCTCGAGATGGTCGGTGGCACCGTGGGCGCCATTGTCTCGGGCGTGCTGTTCGATGCCACGGGTTCCTTTGCGAGCACCTGGATCGTGTGCCTGGTGTGCTCCGTGGTCATGCTCGTATTCCTGCTGGCGTCCGAGCCCATCGCCGCCAAGCTGCGCGCAAGCGTGGCAGGGGAGTAAGCGGGCGGGAACGCATACCTGATTGCCCGTTTGCCCGTGGCCGCCTTGGAAGCCGAATGGATGCTCGTACCGTCATTCGGCTTCCAAGGCGGCCACGAGCCCACGAAACGGATCACATGCCGCGGCGGTGCGTCAGGCCGAACGAGTCCCCATACCCTCGTTCGGTCAGACGCGCCGCCGCGGTTTATGTTTGTGCCGTATAATGACCGTTACCTATGACGCGATACAAAAGAAAGGTGTTTGCCCATGCAGGCACAGAAGGCGGAGGGAACCCGCGACCTTATCGGCGCCGAGATGCGCGCCTGGCAAAAGATGCAGCAGATTGCCGCCGGCGTGTTCGAGCCGTTTGGTTTTAAGCCCATCGAGACGCCCGCGATCGAGCAGGTAGACGTGTTTGTCCATGGCATCGGCCAGTCGACCGACGTCGTGCGCAAGGAGATGTTCCGCGTGTTCAGCGGCGCCAACCTGGAGCGTGTCTTTACCGAGGGCACCGACACCAAGCTCAAGCCCAAGCAGCGCCTGGCCCTTCGTCCCGAGGGCACGGCCGGCGTGGTGCGTGCCGTCGTGGAGAACAACCTGGTGCCTCAGGGCTCCACGCCTTTTAAGGCATACTATGCCGAGGCCATGTTCCGCGGCGAGCGTCCCCAGAAGGGCCGTCTGCGCCAGTTCCACCAGGTGGGCATCGAGTGGCTCGGCGCTCCCGATCCGGCAGCCGACGCCGAGTGCATCATCATGCTCATGGAGTTCTACAAGCGCCTGGGCTTCGATCTTTCCAAGCTTCGTCTGCTCATTAACTCGATGGGCGACGCCCAGTGCCGTCCGGCCTATCGCGAGCAGGTCAAGCAGTTCATCCTCGACCACGCCGACGAGATGTGCGACGAGTGCCGCGAGCGCGCCGAGCTCAACCCGCTGCGTGCCTTCGACTGCAAGAACGACCACTGCCGCGAGATCATGGCCGACGCCCCGCTGATGGGCGACAACCTGTGCGACGAGTGCCGCGAGCACTACGAGCAGGTCAAGCGCTATCTGGATGCCGCCGGTATCGAGTATGTCGAGGATCCCACCCTGGTGCGCGGCCTGGACTACTACACCCGCACCGTCTTTGAGGTCGAGGCCCCCGGTGCCGGTGTCGGCTCCATCGGTGGCGGCGGCCGCTACGACGGCCTGGTCGAGCTCGAGGGCGGTAAGCCCACGGCAGGTGTCGGTTTCGCCGTCGGCTTTGAACGCGCCCTGCTGGCCCTGCAGGCCTTTGGCAGCGACTTGGGTGCCGAGGAGGCCCCGTGCGTCTACGTCGCCAACGCCGGCAAGGAGCTGCGCCAGAACGTTTTTGCCATTACGCAGGAGCTTCGCGCCGCAGGCATTGTGACCGAGGCCGACTACCAGGGCCGTTCGCTCAAGGCCCAGTTTAAGCAGGCCGATAAGGTGGGCGCCAAGCTCATCCTGGTCTTGGGTGGCGACGAGCTTGCCGCCGGCAAGGTCAAGGTGCGCGACATGGAGAGCCACGACGAGGTTCTCGCCGATCTGGACAACGTTGTCGAGGCGGTTCGCGAGCGCCTGTAGCGCATCATTTTGAGCTGCGGGCCTGCAAATGTGCCCTGCTCATGGTGAGCGATTGTTACGGGGGTGTTTCGCTTTTATGCGGAATGCCCTCGTTTGTGTATGCCGCCTACCGAGAAATACGACCATTTGGGGCAAAAACCCTTGCAATGCAGAAAATACTTTTGTGTGGTAAAGCGCAATCAGTGTCGAAAGTATTTCTCAAGTGCCTATAATGAATACCGCATGTTACGTGCATAGAAGGAGGAATGGGAGGAAACGTGGCTGAGAACCTAAGCAACCAGTCTGTACCCGAAGCCGCGGCGCGCGTCGCTGCCGTGGTCAACCGCCTCGTTAACCGAATCGGCTCGAATGCCGAGTCCAGGGAGCGTCTCGCCGAGATCGAGATCCCCGAGGAGCTGCGCGACAATCTGGCGCTGTTCCTGCGCCTGGAGCGTCGTGTGCTTAGCGAGTATGATCCCGAGATCGCGGACCTGTTCGACAAGATCTTGTCGGCCGAGATTGTGGCCAATGCCGGCAACCCCGGTAGCCGTGCTGCCGACGAGGCCGTCGATGAGCAGGGCGTGCCTACTGCCGATGAGTCCACCGCCGTGGCATTCCGCGAGGTCGTTGACCTGATCGACAGCTTGCCGCTCGATAAGCAGCAGGTCATCGTCCGCGCCTTTACGAGCTTCTTCCATCTGGCAAACCTGTCGGAGGAGAACTACCGTGTGGCGCAGCTGCGCGAGCGCGAGGCCGGCGCGTCGACCGATACCGAGGTCGATCCCGCCAACGAACTCACCGTCGCTTACCACCAGCTGGTAGACGAGATGGGCGTCGAGGGCGCCAACGAGCTGCTCGGCAAGCTTGAGTTCCACCCCGTCTTTACCGCACACCCCACCGAGGCCCGTCGTAAGGCCGTCGAGGGCAAGATCCGCCGTATCTCCAATCTGCTGGAGGAGCGTCCGCGTCTGGGCGGCTCCGACCTGGTGGAGAACGAGCGCCATATGCTGCAGGAGATCGACGCCCTGGTGCGTACGAGCCCCATCGCCCTCAAGAAACCCACGCCGGTCGAGGAAGCCGATACCATCATCGACATCTTCGATAACACGCTGTTCGACGTCATCCCCGTCATCTATCGTCGTTTTGACGACTGGGTGCTGGGTGACAAGGCCGGTACCGTGCCGCCGCTGTGCCCGGCGTTCTTCCATCCCGGCAGCTGGATCGGCTCTGACCGCGACGGCAACCCCAACGTCACCGCTAAGGTGAGCCGCGAGGTCGCCGCAAAGTACTTCACCCATATGGTGCTCAAGCTCGAGGACAAGTGCCGCCGCATCGGCCGTAACCTGACGCTCGAGGCCGCCTACAGCAAGCCGTCTGCCGAGCTCATGAACCTGTGGAACCATCAGGTCGAGATGAGCGCCCAGTACACGGCCCGCGCCGAGCTCATCTCCGAGCACGAGCCGCATCGCGCCGTCATGCTCGTCATGGCCGACCGTCTGAACGCCACCGTGCGCCGCATCACCGACACCATGTACCACAGTGCCGATGAGTTCCTGGAGGACCTGCGTGTCGTCCAGCGCTCGCTGGCCGCCTGCGGTGCCGTCCGTGCTGCCTACGGCCCGGTCCAGACCATCATCTGGCAGGTCGAGTCCTTCGGCTTCCATATGGTCGAGATGGAGTTCCGTCAGCACTCCGTGGTGCACGCCCGCGCCCTCAAGGATATCCACGAGAACGGTATCCACGGCGACCTGCAACCCATGACGCGCGAGGTCATCGACACCTTCCGTGCCATCGGCTCCATCCAAAAGCGCTACGGCAAGAAGATGGCGCATCGCTACATCATCTCGTTCACCAAGAGCGCCCAGCATGTGGCCGACGTCTTTGAGCTCGCCCACCTTTCCTTCGCACACGAGGAGGATGTCCCCGAGCTCGACGTGATCCCGCTGTTCGAGCAGCTCGAGGACCTCGAGGGCTGTGTTGACGTGCTCGACCAGATGCTCACGCTGCCCGTGGTGCAAAAGCGCCTTGCCCAGACCAACCGCCGCATGGAGGTCATGCTGGGCTACTCCGACTCCTCCAAGGATGCCGGTCCTACCACGGCCATGCTCGCCCTGCACTCCGCGCAGGAGCGCATTGCCAAGTGGGCCGAGAAGAACGATATCGACCTCGTGCTCATGCACGGCCGCGGCGGTGCCGTGGGCCGTGGCGGCGGTCCGGCCAACAAGGCCGTTCTGGCGCAGCCCAAGGGTTCGGTCAACTGCTTCTTCAAGCTCACCGAGCAGGGCGAGGTCATCTTTGCCCGTTACGGCAACCGCACGCTGGCTCAGCGCCATGTTGAGTCCGTTGCCGCCGCAACGCTTTTGCAGTCTGCCCCGAGTGTCGAGAAGACCAACACCGAGACCACGCAGAAGTTCTGGGATATGGCCGAGAAGCTCAACGCCGTGAGCCACGAGCGCTATCTGGACCTGCTGCACACCGACGACTTTACGCCGTGGTTCTCGACCGTGACGCCGCTGACCGAGGTCGGCCTGCTGCCGATCGGCTCGCGTCCCGCCAAGCGCGGCTTGGGCGCCAAGTCGCTCGACGACCTGCGTACCATTCCGTGGATCTTCAGCTGGAGCCAGGCTCGCATTAACCTGGCCGCTTGGTACGGCCTGGGCACCGCCTGCGAGCAGTTTGGCGATCTTGATCAGCTCAAGGCCGCCTACCAGGAGTGGCCGTTCTTCCGTACGTTCATCGACAACATCGAGATGTCGATTGCCAAGACCGACCAGCGCATCGCCAAGATGTACCTGCACCTGGGTGACCGCGAGGATCTGTCCGAGAAGGTCTTTACCGAGATGCAGCTCACCCGTAAGTGGGTCCTTGCCATCGTTGGTGACGAATGGCCGCTGCAGCGCCGCCGCGTGCTCGGCTGCGCCGTCCGCGTCCGTAACCCTTACGTCGACGCTCTGTCCATCGCCCAGGTTCGCGCCCTTCGCGAGGTGCGTATGAACCAGGACGAGATGGCCGAGGAGAAGAAGGCCGAGTACATGAGCCTGATTCTTTCGACTGTGACTGGCGTCTCGGCAGGATTGCAAAACACGGGGTAATAGATAGCCCTGTGGCTCTCACCGGGACCCGATGGGTTTCCCTCTGAACACGTCCTCGCACTTGAAGCCCCCTTATCCTGCTCCTTCGGAGCTGCGGATAAGGGGGCTTCGTGCTGCGGAGTGTGTTCAGAGGGAAACCCATCGGGTCCCTTCGTCCTCGGTCTTCTGGGGATTACGGGCTGAGGGAAGAATGGCGCGCTTCGCGCGTTTTGGATGGGGATCTGTCCCGGCGGCGCGTGCGGCGCTTCGCGCCTAGCGCCTTATCGGTCGGGATTGAGATGCATTTGGCGCTTTGCGCGTTTTGGACGGCGGTCGTGGTTCCTTTTTGGGGCTGCGGCCGCCTTTTTGTACTCGTCAATTGTGAACGTTTTGTTAACGGGTTGGTGGGTGGTTGGTTGTTATCGGTGAGCGGCGTATCCTTCCTACGGTTTATCTAGTGTGTTAGATGAAAGGAAGAGGGCGCTCGTCGTTGTTTGAATGTGAATTGCCGTTTGACCACAAGAAGCTGCATCTGGAGCTTGAGGACAAGAACTTCGCAGGTGTGATGGAGGGTCATCAAAACGAGTTTGAGACTACGAAAACGCAGCAAGAGCTGGTAGAAGAGTCACTGGCTAATCCTTATGGCTCGCCTTCGCTCGAGGAGCTTTGTGCTGGCAAGAAGGATATCGTTATCATTAGCTCCGACCATACGCGTCCGGTTCCTTCGCGTGTGACGATGCCTATTCTGCTGCATCACATTCATGCTGCTGCGCCTGAGGCTCGTGTGCGTATTCTGGTTGCGACTGGTATGCACCGTCCCTCGACGCATGAGGAGCTCGTCAACAAGTATGGCGAGGAGATCGTTGCCAACGAGGAGATCGTCATGCACGTCGCAACTGACGACAGCATGATGAAGAAGATCGGCACCCTACCTTCTGGTGGCGAGTGCATTATCAACAAGATTGCCGCCGATTGCGATCTGCTGCTTGCCGAGGGCTTTATTGAGCCGCACTTCTTTGCCGGTTTCTCTGGTAGCCGCAAGTCCGTCCTGCCTGGCATCGCCAGCTACAAGACCATCATGTACAACCATAACGGTCAGTTTGTGAATGACTCCCATTCGCGTGCCGGCAACCTGTGCCACAACCATGTGAGCGAGGACATGTTTGCCGCTGCCGAGATGGCTCACCTCGCCTTCGTGCTCAACGTGGTGCTTAACGGTAAGCACGAGGTCATCGGCTCCTTTGCCGGCGACATCCACAAGGCACATGAGGCTGGTTGCGAGTTCGTGAAGAGCCTTGCCGGCGTTGAGCCTGTCGAGTGCGAGATCGCCATTACCACCAACGGTGGCTACCCGCTCGATCAGAACATCTACCAGGCCGTAAAGGGCATGTGCTCTGCCGAGGCTACGCTTCCCGAGGGCGGCGTGATTATCGACGTTGCCGGTTGTGCCGACGGCCACGGTGGCGAGGGCTTCTACCACAACATCGCCGACAACGATCCGGCGGAGTTTGAGCGCGCCTGCATCGACCGTCCTAAGGACGAGACCCTGCCCGACCAGTGGACGAGCCAGATCTTCGCCCGCATCCTGGCACATCACCCTGTGATTATGGTCACCGATCTGTGCGATCACCAGATGATCAAGGACATGCACATGACCCCGGTCAACACCCTCGAGGAGGCGCTCAAGCTCGCCTT
>CAKUHK010000048.1:0-17829 GCA_934655965.1 uncultured Collinsella sp. | reverse complement strand
AACGAAAGGGCGCTGACCTTCTGGTCGCGCCCTTGAAGTTGAACGTCAGATTGTCCAAATGCGGCCCGCGCAGCGTCAAGCCGTTACGCGGTTTGGTAAAACCGCGTAACTACTCCCGTGCTCCGTACTGCTCGTAGTAGGCGTCGATGGCGGTCTTGAGCTCGTCGTCGATGACGACCTTGCCGTCGATTTCGTGGTTGTAGAGGGTCTCGACGACCTCAGCCATGGAGACGATGCTCGCGACGGGGAAGCCGTACTTGGCCTCGATCTCCTTCTGAGCGGTGGTCACGCCACCCTTGCCGACCTCCATGCGGTTGAGGGACACGATCAGACCCTTGATCTCGACATCGGCAGCAGCCTTGACCTTGGGATAGGTCTCGTCGATGGACTTACCGCTGGTGGTGACGTCCTCGACCATGATCACGCGGTCGCCGTCCTGGGGCTCGTAGCCCAGCAGGTTGCCCTTGTCGGCACCGTGGTCCTTGGCCTCCTTGCGGTCGCAGCAGTACTTGACCTCCTTGCCGTACAGCTCGTGGTAGGCAATCGCGGTCACGACGGCCAGGGGGATACCCTTGTAGGCCGGCCCGAACAGCACGTCAAAGTCATCGCCAAAGTTATCGTGGATGGCCTGGGCATAATACTCGCCCAGCTTCTTAAGCTGATAGCCCGTCACGTAGGCACCGGCGTTCATAAAGAACGGGGACTGACGGCCGCTCTTGAGCGTAAAGCTGCCGAACTTAAGAACGTCGGACTCGACCATAAACTTGATGAACTCTTGCTTGTAAGCCTCCATGCGGGCTCCTCTCGTAATCGCGTACGTGCCTCACAGTTTAGCGCAGGCAGGGCGTCGATGCGGGCGCGCTTTACCGAGTCCGCAGCCGGCAAAACCACCACAAAGGTGCCTGTCCCCTTTGTGGTGGTTTTGATGCGCTATGAGGCGTTGGCCAGGCGGCTCCAGAGCTCGTCGATATCGATCTGGTCGCCGCCGCTCAGGTAGCCGGTGCGAATAAAAGCCTCGTTGTAGATATAGATGTCATGAGCGCTGTCGCCATCGTCTTCGGTGTCGTAGGCCGAAATCACATAGCGGCTGCCGTCGAGTGCCCTGACCAGCCAATACGCGGAATTGTCAACCGTACACTTCTCCTGCACCATCGCTGCATCGCCAATTGCGCCGGCAAGCGCGCGGTCGCCCGTCGTATAACCGGCCACCGAAAGCAAGATCGCCACGCTATCGTCTCCACCGCCCGGTTCAAGCTCCTCGTACTCGGACTCCGAAAGCGGAATCGCGCTATTTGCAAGTTCGTCCACATCGTCCGAAACCTTGGAAAAGGTAAAGGCGAAAAATCCCGCGTCATCGACGGCGCCGTAGCCCACGTTCTCGCCTTGCCACTCATAATTTTGATGTTTGAGCAGGCGCGCCAGATCGGCACCGCCCAGGTTGATTGCGGCATAGACCGTCACGTTGGCATTGTCATCCACGCAGGCGGCGTCCGCCGTGCTCGCCGCCTTGGCGCCGCCCGCGCCGCCCGAGCAGCCAGCCAGCGCGCAAGCCGCCGCGCCCGCGCCCGCCACAAAGGCCGCACGGCTCATCGTCATCTCGTTCATCATGTTCATCCCTCGCTGTGATGTCGGTCGCGTCGCGCTTAGCCGAGCGCGCGCCCGGTCTTCTCCTGCCAAAATTCGTCAATCGTGGGGGCACCGCCGCCCTGGGTAAACGTGCCGGTCTTGATAGCCTCCTCGGTAATGAGGTCCAGGCGATAGTCGCCATTTTCCATCGGGCTCACCATGGCAACGTGACGCGCCATGTTGGAACCGTAAACGCACGCGATCCACGAGCCCGAGGTGATCTGTGCCCGATCCTCGACCGGCACCGAAAAGCCCGCGATAACGTCCTCGCAGCTCGAATAGCCCGCAAGTTGCAGCGTAAACATCACGGTGCTCCCGGTTCCGCCCTTGTCGAGCTTTCCGATTTCGTCCTCGCCGAGCCATTCGGTTGCGCCGTCCTTGCTGATATTGCAGACGCTGAGTACGCGGCCTGCCTCGTTCTCGTACATCTCGAGCGCATCTTGCCAGGTATAGCCCTGTTGCGACGCAAATTCCTGCAACTGCCAGCCCTTAAGCTCGAGCAATGCCGCGATGCTGATGTTGCGGTGCGCGTCCCAGCAGTCATCCGACCACGTATCGAACGCATCCGTCGAGCCGCCGTCCGCATCCGAGCTGCCGCCCGCATCGCCGGAATCGCCCGATGACGAGCCTGCGCCCATCTTGTCCTTTACCGGGCGGTCGTCGTTAAAGCCCGTCGTGTCCTGCGCCTGCTGTCCGCCGCACCCCGCAAGCGTCAGCAGCGTCGTTCCCGCCGCCGCGACAAACGCCGTGCGCGAAATAACCGTCTCCCTCATCGTTGTTCCTTTCCCGTTCTTTATCACGGTGCCGAGAAACACGCCCGGCATCGATTCAGACATAGCCCGCTCACGCTATTGACGGGGTAGTTCCGTCCAGCCAAAACCGGGCTCAAAGCCATCGCGCGTGCCGATCACATCGCCCGAGCCGTTCACCCAAGCCTGGTCTGCCATCACCGAAACCTCGACATCGGTGCCGTCGGGCCTGGTGTAATGGTTGACTCCGCGAATGGCATCGGAATACGAGGCCGCGCCCGTTCCCACACCTGCGCTAGAGAAATTGGCTGCGCTGGCGGCCATGTTCGCGGCGTGCTGACGATCGCTGCGGTCGAACCATGCCTGCTGGTAGCTGTCGAACGCCGCCTGCTGCGAAGCATGCATCTGCTGCCAGGCTGCAAACTGCTGTTGCTGCTGGGCGATATTCATCTGCGTGCGTTGGCGTTGCTCGAGCACCATCTGCTGCTTTTGAGCGCTCGCCTCGCGCGCAAGCTCCGGGTTGAGCCGCAGGGTCGATGCCATTGAGGCAAGCGCCGTAGAGGCCGCCTCGTCCAGACGGCCCTCTGGCGCAACCAAGCAGAAGCTGTCCCTGATACGCCACTGCAACAGGTCGGCCGCCCCCAGCTTAAATGGTGCCTCGTCTGGGCAATCGCCCTGATCCGAGGCCTGCTCCTGCACGACACCCTGCCCCGCCGCCGCAGCCGCCTGGCGCTCGCGCAGGCGCTTGCCCAGAACGCCGCCGATGAGCCCGCTCGAAAGGCCCGCGCCCAGCAGCGCCTCGGCCCCGGCGGCAATGCCTTTACCCATAGAGCCCGCGACTCCGCCGATCGAGGCCACATAGCCCTCGACTTTGGCAGCCACCGCAAGCTCGGTGGGCACCGGGGCGCCCGCGATCCGGTATCTACGCATGCGGCACTCATAGATCACATCGCTCGGCTCCATCGTAAAGCCCTGAATCGCAAAGTCGTTTGCCGCCTCGCGCTTTACGCGGGCACGCTCGTGCTCGATATCGACCGCCGCGCTCGATGGGTACGGTTGCTCGGCCACAACCTCCGCCCGCGCACCCAGCTGTGCCGCGCAGGCCTGGGCCAACTCATCGCAAGCTGCCTCCACGTGCATAAACGCCTTGCGCTCGGTTTGCGTGGGAATGCGCTTGGCAACGGCGCCCGCATCCACGTAGCAGAGCTCGGAGCGGTACACAATCCGCTCGCCCGTCGAACCCGCCGCCGTCACGCCAACCGAAATCGGGCAGTCGAAGCTACCGTTACGCTCAAGATGCGCTTCTTCGATACGCCAACCCCGCGGCAACGCCACCTGCGCGAGTGCCTGGCCTCCAGAAGCATCGCATGCGGTATGGAGCTCAAGTTCGCCGGCGCGAGGAGCGTCCGCCGAGACTGTGCCGCCAGACGGTGACGCGGCCTCGGCACTCCGCGTTGGCACATCTGCCGGCACGGCCGCGCTCGGCTCGCAACCTTCACCCGCGCCATCATCGTCAGCCGCATCATCCACAGACCCCGTGGCATCCGGGCCGCATGCAACGCCCTCGAGCCGGACGCCGCAACCCGGGCAAAACCGTACCGGCACACCGGCAACCCGAGGCAGCTGCGCCCCACACGCCGGACAGAATCTCAAGTCACTCATCCCGTACACCCCTCATTTCATTGGCTGTTCTTGATGGCGGCTAGCTGTCGCCACAGTTCCTCGGCACCGTCGAGGCGATATGCCGTCTTGTCGAGCACGATATTCTTGCCTTCGAGCTCCACCGATCGCTCCGAGCCGTCCGCATAGGCAAAGACGAGTGTGCGACCGGCGTCGCTCATCCGCTCATCCACCGCATCTCCCACGATGCAGCCGTCGAGCGCGGCAAAGGTCGATGCGACCAGCTCGGCATCGTCGGTCTCATAGACCGCCCGCGCCTCTCCGTCCTCGATAAGCTTGACCGCCACCGGAGCGGCGGCACAATCATTGAGCGATGCTTGTGCGGCAGTCTTTCCCTGAGCGCCATGGGCGCCGGCGCCGTAAGCTCGCATGAGTGTCACCGCCGCGGCAACAACAACCACGGCGATAAGCGCGCCCGCAATTTTATTAGACGCGCAACCCTGAGACGCCATAGACGCACCCCTTCCGTTCTGCTTCGCTCAACATCACATTCATATGCCTTCGAGCGCCAAAACGGCAGGTGACAAATGTCTCATATTCATATTTTTGCAGGTAAAAAACCACCACAAAGGTGCCTGTCCCCTTTGTGGTGGTTGGCTAGTCTTGGGGCGTCCAGGACCAGAAGAAGTTGATGAGGGCCACGCGCGAGGCGGCACCGGTCTTTTTGTTGATCGAGGCGATGTGGCGGTAGAGCGTAGAACGCGAAAGGAAGAGCGCCGCCGCCACGTCCTGCACGCTATCGTCCGAAACGACCAACGCCTCCAGCACATCGCGCTCGCGCTTCGTAAGTCCAAAGGCGGCTACAAAGCCGTCGAGTCGATCGTCAAACGAAAGCTCCGGCGTCTCCGGGGGCACCGCGTCGGTCTGATCGGGCGCGCGGCTCTTGCCAAGATCGTCGGTGGCAAACGCCAGGCCTCTGTGATCCGCTTCGTCCTCAACGCCTTGTCCAAACTGTCCCAGCAGCGAGATCGCAATGCCGACAAACAGCACGAGTACGACGCCCACCGCCATCAGCACGTTTTGACTCGAGATGATCGCCACCGCCGGAGCCGTCACAAGCATTGAGCAAATGTTGTTGATGACGCGGCCCATGCACGGCCACAAATACGACCAGCGCGCATACATCGAAATCGCGGCGAACTTCGCGGTGAAGAACACCACGAAAAAGCCCGTGCCCAGGTAAAAGATAATCGTGGCGGCGAGCGCATTACCGCCGTTGCCATCGGTGATAAGCACGAAGAATGAGAGCGTGGACAGCATGGCGGCGCACGTCATGATGATATTCATATACGAGCGTCCTCGCAGGTCATACAGGGCGCCGGCGGCAAGTGCACTCACAACCAGCAGCAAGCGCGGCCAGTCACCAAGATCGATGGCGCCGGCGGCATGCGAGGTTGTAAGACCGGCGTTGAGAGCCGCGAATACGCCGGTAAGGCAGGCGGTCGCCACCGTCAAGCGCACTACGGCACCTTGGAAGGCCGCCTTTGCCTCGGGATTATCGCGCCACTTGGCGCCATACTCCGACGCATCGACCGATAGCTCGGCAATCTCGAACTCGAACTCCGGCGCAGACTCATCGCGCAATTTAGCTCGGCGGGTACCGTGAAGCAGCCCAACCAGCGCAATCGCACAGGCGATAAGGACAAACTGTTGAGGAATGCCCGCAGGCATCACCATATGGTTGAGCACCTGTACCAAAATGCCCGCAGCATAAGAAACCGCCACGGCACGTGCCAGACAAGGCGTCTGCGCAAAACGCCGCGCCAGATTGGCATGGGCGGTCGATCCGCAGTAGCCCAAGGCGCAGCACGCCACCAGACCGCCCGCAATCACGACCTGAAACTGCACTGCCATGATCAACAGCAGCAATGCCGACACCAGCAGCACGCCCGTCATATCGCTCGTTGCATCGATTGCCTGGGGACGGCGATAGTACAGGAGAGGACGCACAAAATAGCCAATCACGCTCGCGCCGACGACGATGCTCTCGTAGACAACAACCTCGTTCGCTGGCACAAACTCAGCCACGCGTACGTCAAAGAAGTACTCGCCGGCCAAAAACGTGAAAAAGAAAAGCGCCAGGCACAGAATCTCCCGTATGCCCCGGCGCAAATATGCGGTTGTGTCTCCCAGGTCCCTCATGGTAACCCCCACCCGCTTAGATGTCCGGAAAACCATTTTAATGGAGAACGGGTCTTAATATCCACGCGATGCCCGAAGTGTCACGTAATTGGCCTTATCCGCACCCAACAAAAATTGCGGTGGAATACGGACTGTTTCTAGCCCAAAAGGCCAAAATCAAACCGTATTTCACCGCAACTGAAGGGGGCCTTCTCCGATCGCTTGCTCAGTTGCGGTGAGATAGTTCCTGTTGGCCGGCTAGGGCCGTTATTTGGGAACTATTTCACCGCAACTTATGGTGGGACTGGGTTGCATGCGTTGGAGAAGGATATTGAGGAATTGAGGTTGCCAGCGACTGGAGCTAGTGCTCGGGGGTCAGGACAACCAGGGCATCGTGCTCAAAGGGATGCTGGGCCACGCGCACGGTGCCGTCGCCGTTATCGCGCACGGGCAGCTTGGCAATGCGTTTGGCCTCCATGTCGAGGGCCATCGCCGTCCAGCCACGCGCGCCGTCGAGCTTAAACGTGAGTGCCGTGGTGCGCGGCAGGTAGGTAACGGCGCGCTCACCAATACGCGCCACACGGATGGCCTCGCGCGCGTCGTCGAGCAGCTCCTGTGCGGGGACCACGGCAAGGGCGTCATCGCACGCCGTGGCACCCAGGCCGACAAGCACATGCTCGATGGCGGCAAAATCCCACACGCCCGCAAACTGCAGACACTCCTGCCAGCGGAACGGCATGTCAAAGCCCTCGCCCAGCACCGAACCCTGGCTGCGCGATGTCTGCCAATTCCAAACGCCGTGGGCGCCGTAGGTCACGCCCGCGCTGGCGCCGGCAAGGATCGAAGACCACACGCTCGCGCGACAGTCCTGCGCGGTAAAACGCCAGTACACGTTGCGCGACGCACCCATCTGCTCGTAGCAGGGCTCGGAGTTGACCATCGGCTTTTTGGGATAGCTGGCGATAAAGTCCTGCGGCAGGTGCCAGGCCTCGGGCTGGCCTTCGTAGTTGTGGCCGGGCTGGAACATATAGAAGTCCAGGCGGTCCAAATACTGCGCGGGAATCGTGCGGTTACCGCGATTGATGTGCATGGTACGCAGGGCCTCGGGCGCGCGCTTCGCAACCTCGTCGAGCGCATCCTCGTAATAGGCAATCGCCTCGTCACCGGCAAAGTCCGTGTCGCCCGTCACCACATAGACGGGATCGAACTCGCCCAGGTTCTCGACGACGCGGGCAACGTGGGCACGGACCTCCTCGCGCGGCATAACCTCGGCACCGCAACGCTCGGCGATCTTAGCGCCCCAGGTACCGGGCACGTAGTTGCACCACATGAGCACGAGCGCCGGACGAATGCCGTGCTCGACGGCAGCGCGGCACATGGCGGCGGCGCGATCCCAATACGCCTGGTTGGGTTGAGACCAATCAAAGCGCACGCCATCCTCGCTGGCATAGGGCCAAATGCCCAGATCGGGGCAGCAGCGATCCCACTGCGGCAGCGTGTTAATCTGCAGCACGTTCATGCCCTGCTCGGCGCGGCGGGTCAGATAGTAGTCCCAGTCGGCCTCGGGGATGCTGGTAAACGCACTCCAGCACGTATCGGCAAACCAAAAGAACGGCTTGCCCTCGCACAAAAAACCGTCCTGACGACCGTTGACGGTCAGTTTTCCCAAACTCATCTGCATGTCCTTTCGCTCGATAAAGGAATTGCGAACCGGCAGAAGCTTTCGCGGTAACCCCTGATGCGAAAGCCCCCGCCGTTTAACAAACCCCTGCGGGCGGACACCACTTGCCCACTCCAGTCTACCTTGCAAGAAGGGCCCCGCCGGGCTTGCGCCTGACGGGGCCCTGTCGTGTAGGTAAGGTCGTATGCGACCGAATGGCTTGGCCTTAGGCCTCCATCTCGGCGAGCTCCTCCTTGGAGAAGCCGGCGACGAAGACGACGGCAGCGGCGATGACAAAGGAGATTGCCATACCGACGATAGCCCAGACGGTGTTCATCTGGCCACCCTGCAGGTAGTTGGTGAAGACCAGGAAGTTGGAGGCACCGCCAGCGAGGTAATAGGTAACGCCCATGAGGCCGGAGAACACAGCGCCGATGGCACCGCCGATGAACATACCGAACATGGTGCGACGGAAGCGCATGAGGATACCGAAGAGTGCGGGCTCGGTGACGCCGCCGGCGATGGCGGAGATGACGTAGCCCAGAGCGAGACCCTTCTCGTCGGGGTTCTTCATCTTGAGGAAGGCACCGAAGGCGCAGCCCCAGACAGCGGCCATAGCGCAGTTGGTGGAAACGAAGACGAAGGGATCGTAGCCGGCAGCGATGATCTGAACCTGAGCGAGCAGGATGACGGGCATGTGCATACCGCAGACCACGAAGAGCTGCCAGAAGGCGCCGAGGACGGCCATGACGAGCAGGATACCGATGCCACCCATGTCAGCGAGACCGAAGAGGGCGTTAGCGATGAGGCTGCCGATCTCGTTGCCGAGCGGGGCGAGGACGATGAAGGCGATGGGGATGGCAACGATCATGGTGCAGAACGGCGTGAAGACCGTGGAGAGCACGTCGGGCATGACCTTCTTAAAGAACTTCTCGACGAAGTAGAGGACAGGCACCGAAAGGATAATCGGCAGGACGGACTGCTGATAGTTGGCAGCGGCGATCTGAATGCCGTAGACGGAGATGATTCCGCCGCCATCCTGGGTCGCGACACTCACGACGGACGGGGCCATGAGGGCGCCGCCGAGGAGCATGCCCAGAACCGGGGAGGCGCCGAGCTTCTTAGCGGCGGCATAACCCAGGTAGATGGGGATAAAGGTGAACGTGGCCTCGTACAGGGTGGTGTAGAGGAACGTGTAGGTCGGATCGGTGTCAGAGAGAACGCCGAGCATGGTGGGACCGAGGACCGCAGCGATGGTGCGGAACAGACCGCCGGCCATGAGCAGCGGGATCAGCTGGGTCATGGAGCCCGACAGATAGTCGAGGATGATGTTCGGCAGGTTCTTGAGCTCGAACTTCTCCTTGGGAGCATCGAGGTTCTCGTCGACCGCGGCACCCTGCTTGACGCCGGACATGGCGACGAACTCGGCGAGCACCTTGGGCACGTTCTGGCCGATGATGACCTGGAGCTGGCTGCCGGCGAACTGGCAACCCAGAACACCCTTGACCTTCTTGATCTTCTCCACGTCGGCCTTGTTGTTGTCCTTGAGCGTCAGACGCAGACGCGTCATGCAGTTGGTGGCGACGGAAACATTCTCCGCACCGCCCACGAGCTCGAGGACATCGGTGGCAATCTGCTTGTTATCTACTGCCATGGGACCCCTCCCCATATCATCGTGTGCCTACTCGTTTGGGCGTAGGCACGCCTTTGGCTCGGCGACTATAACCCCTTACGGCCACCGAACCCTTGGATACGCTGTCGTAAACAATGTGTTTACTGAACGTTTACGGGCTTTAGTTTACACGGAACGTCTAATTTGTGGCAATTTTGCCGTCTGTAGTCCGGTGAACGGTAGGAAATCGGGGGTGAACGTACTTGAACGGTAAGGGATTGTCTATTTGACGCTCTGCTGCTAAATGCCTATTTACGTGGTCTTTTAATTTGGTAAACACCTCTATTCTTTGTTGACCCATCAACAAAAGCCCTGCTAAATGGTGATAAACGAATGTTTAGTAATTTGTTGAGTGTTCATTTTGACCGTTTACCGAGTTCATCTGCCTGTTCTGTAGCTCTGCATTAAACTAAACATGTTTAAGTTGTATTGCCGCTGATGTTTACCACTCGCGGCGCAGAGGAGGCAGCTCATGGAACTCAAATCGTGCACCTACGCAACCGTCACCACGCTGGGAGACTTTGGCCCCTGGATCAGCAAAGTCGTGCTCGACCTGCCGTGCACCGTTCGCGCCAACGATATCGATGCGCGCACCTTCCATATATATGTAGAGCGCCATGAACGCACGGGCGAGATCCTGATGCGCAAAGAGCGCGGCGCCGACCACGCCGCACCTTCCGTAGGCTATGTCGACGTCCTCGCCGCCTATCCGTGCGATGAGTGCGGACGCAAGCTCGCCTTTGGCACCCATGTGGCGCTCGAGATCGCCGAGCAGCGCCTGACCAAGAAGATCGAGGGCAGCGTGATGGGCTCGCGCTTGCTCGACGACCAGCTGCGCATCACGCAGCTCGCGGCCCTTCCCGGCAATGACGGTGACGATCCAACCTGCGGCCTGGTCTTTGACACCTGCCGCGGCGACATCTGTCCCGCGCTCAAGGGCTGGAGCAATGCCACGCAAAAGACCGCCGTCAACGGCATCGCGCTCGAGTACGGCTTCTTTGAGCCCAGCTTTAAGGCCGAGGACTCCGCCTGCTTCAACCCCTTCGCGCCCGAAACGACAGTCGTGCCCCAGAAGGCCCCGCTCGTGGTGTACCTGCACGGCGCTGGCGAGGGCAAGGGCGCTACGCAAGGCGAGGGCGCCACGCGCGCTTATATCGGCAACCGCGTGACGGCCATCAGCCAGGCGCAGATCCAACGCTACTTTGGCGGCTTTGCCTGGGTTCTCGTGCCGCAGTCGCCCACGTTTTGGATGGACAACGGCACTGAGCAGCTCGGCCACTCCAACCAGAGCATCTACTCCCCCGTCATTAAGGCGCTCATCGACGAGTTTGTCACCGAGCATGCCGACCGCATCGACACCGACCGCATCGTGGTCGCTGGCCTTTCCAACGGCGGCTTTATGACGCTGCGCCTGTGCGCCGACTACCCCGAGTTCTTCGCCGCGGGCCTTCCCTGCTGCGCGCCGTGGTACAACGCCACGGACGAGGACGTTGCTGCCCTTGCCAAGACACCGCTGTGGTTTACGCACTCCAAGGGCGATGAGCTCGTGATACCGCAGGAGACCGTGCTGCCGCTCACGGCTCGCCTGCGCGCTGCCGGCGCCAACGTGCATCTCACCTACTTTAGCCATGTCGAGGACCTGACCGGGCGCTACCGCGAGGCCGACGGCTCGCCCAAGAAGACGTTCAACCATGGCGTGTGGATCCACCAATTCAACGACCTGTGTTATCAAGACTTCGACGGGGGCAACGTACTCATCGACGGCGAGCCGGTGGGCTGCTGGGAGTGGTCGGCCAGGGTCGATAGGTAATCTGTCCCATCGCGGGGCCGAGGGCTTACCTCTGAAAATGTCCTCGGGCATGCGGCCCGGTTGCACCACGCGCTTCGCGCTGTGCAACCGGGCCGCCCCCTGCGGAATATTTTCAGAGGTAAGCCCTCGGCACCGCTGCGTTGACGTTGCTGTAGACCCTGGACGAGCGCTTCTAGCGGGCCACCGGGTTGACGGCGATGAGGGCGGGGGTCCCGTCTTGCCTTGCGCGTAACTGGCTGAGATTTATTTGGTTGGAGCTTTCTTATGACTCGCGATTTAACTCGGGCGATTGTTACTACCGATATGGAAGTCGATGATATGAACTCGCTCGTTCATTTGGCTCTGTATCTTAATGTACTTGATGTTCAGGCTGTGGTGTATACGGCTTCGCAGTATCACTTTCTTGGGGATGGCGTCCATGCGCTTGGTGAGGTGAATCCGCACTGGCGGACTAAGGGGCGTCGATCCTATGAGTGGGAGGTTGTGCCCCATGAGCCTGATCCGTTGGCTGGGGAGCTTCGCTCGTATCGACCGTTTCCTGAGCATTGGATTGAGAGCCTTTGGAGCAATGAGTATGCCCAGGCTTGGCCTCAGCTGCAGGCGAATGCAGACGCTGCCGGCGAGCCGCCGTTTCCCTCGCCTGCTCAGATGATTGAACGTACGTTTGTGGGCAATACTGCCTTTGAGGGCGATGTGCGTGAGGAGACTGAGGGCTCGCGCGTGATTGCTCAAGCGATTTTGGATGATGACCCGCGTACGCTTTGGCTGCTCAGCTGGGGCGGTATGAATACGATCGTTCGTGCGCTTATGAGTATTGCTGAGCGATATCGTGATACGCCTGAATGGACAGACGTGCAACAGCGGGTTTATCGCAAGGTTCGCGTGTTGGGCGTTTCGGATGGCGTGGGACAGGACAACTCGTGGCTCGATCATGGGCGTGAGCTCTTTCCCGAGCTCACGTTTTGGTGCGTGCCGTATATGTATGGTGGCTATGTCGATGCCAAGATGGCTCAGCCCGATACGCTGCCGTTGTTCCAAGCTCCCTGGCCTGCACAGAACCTCACCCAAGGCAACGGCCCCCTTATGGCGCGCTACATGCTCTATGGCGATGGCAGGGTGTACGAAAACGAGCCCGAGCGATTCCAGTTTGGCAAGCATGCCCGCTTGGATTGGGGCTTGGAAGGCATGCCCGCAATGCAGTTTGAGCGCGGCGATTTTATGGCCGAGGGCGACTCGATGACCTATATTCCGCTACTGCCGTTTGGCCTGCGCGGCATCGATAACCGCGACTTTGACACGTTGCTCGGCCGCATGTTCCTTGACGGGCATCCCGACTCGGACGCACCTGCCGGCTTTGCGGCCATAGGCACGCCCGTCGATGGCAATCCTAATCCCTATCTGCGCGCCTACCAGGAAGACTTCGCCGCCCGCGCGCAGTGGTGCGCCCACGAGCCCGCGGCCTGCTCGCATCCGGCGTTTGTTGCCGAGGTCACGGGCGACATGAGCGCCGCAGCCGGTGAGTGCATTGACCTTGCGGCGACCATCGTCGACCCCGATGGCAGGGGCTTCGACACGCATTGGGACGTCGCCATGGGGCCGTCGCGCTATGCAGGCGCCCAAGATCTGTCGCTGTGGCAGGAATGTACGATGGGCGCCACATTCACCGTGCCCACCGACGCACAGCCCGGCGACCGCTTCGTGCTCACGCTCAGCGTTAAAACCCGCGCCGAGCGCCCAACGACCCGCTACGCCCAGGTCGCCATCACCGTCGCGTAGCAAGCGGCAGCACCCACATTCAACAAAGACTGTCCCCAGGTGCCGGCAGGAAAGGAACGTCCCTCAGCACTCATTGGGGACGTACTTAAATGAGTGGGCACTCGTTTAAGTACGTCCCCAATGAGTAGGTGAAAAATGGGCCATGTGTCCCAGTTGTGGAGACTCGTTGAGCCGTCTGGGTATCGTGAAAGATTGCCTGCTCCCCCATCATCAAAAGTGACACACGCTACCTGTTGATGGGAGGCAGCCATGGGCTTCTTTGACAAGATGTTCGAGAAGAAAGAGTGCGCGATTTGCGGTACCGAGCTGGGACTTTTGGGAAAGACCAAGATCAACGAAGGCTACCTGTGCAAAGAGTGCGTCGGCAAGCTCTCCCCCTTCTTTGGCGGCTATCGCTCCAGCACCGCGGACGACATCCGTGAGCAGCTCGCCTACCGCGAGGCCAATGCCGAGCGCCTGGCGTCGTTCAACCCCACGCGCACGCTCTCAGCCGGGCGCACCAATATTATGCTCGACGAGGATGCGGGGCTGCTGATCATTACCTCGCAGACGCGCTGGCGCGACGCCAATCCCGACATCATCGAGTTTTCGCAGGTACTCGGCTGCGATATGGATATCGACGAGCACCGCACCGAGATCTATCGCGAGACCAAGGACGGCGAGCGCAAGAGCTACGACCCGCCGCGCTACGACCTGGATTACGACTTTAACCTGACCATCCACGTCAACACCCCGTACTTTACCGAGATCAACCTGCGCGTGAACGACTCCACCATCGAACAGCGCGGGTCCATCGAGTACCGCGAGGCCAAGCGCCAGGCAACCGAGGTCCGCGACGCGCTGGTGCAGCTGCGCCAGGAGACGCGCGACAGCGTTGTTGCCGCCAAGGCCCCCAAGACCGCGGTCACCTGCCCCTTCTGCGGCGCGACCACCATTCCCGATGCCAGCGGGCGCTGCGAATACTGCGGCGGCGCCATCGGCGCCTAGCTCCCGGCACGGAAAGGACCGATCATGGCCTTCGAAAGCGTCAACTATCAGTGCCCCGCGTGTGGCGGCCCCCTCCACTTTGCCAGCGCCGAGCAAAAGCTCGTCTGTGACTACTGCGACTCGCGCTTTGAGGTCGAGGAAGTCGAGGCCCTCTATCGTGAGCGCCAGGACAAGGCAGATGCCAAAGCCGATGCGGCAGCCGCAACGCCCAAGCCCGCCGTCGACGAAGCGGTGCAAGAACTGGCCCAGAACGCCGGCTATATCTGCTCGTCATGCGGCGCCGAGCTGGTCTCGGACGGCACCGTCGCCGTTACCACCTGCCCGTACTGCGGCAACCCCGCCGTGGCACCCGGTCAGCTTTCGGGCGACTTCTCCCCCGACCTGGTCATTCCGTTTAAGCTCGGGCGCGACGACGTCATGGCCGCGCTCAAGGAGCACTACAAGGGCAAGATCTTGCTGCCCAAGAGCTTTGTCACCGGCAACCACATCGACGAGGTCCAAGGCGTCTACGTGCCGTTTTGGCTCTACGGCGCCCGCGTGGACGGCGAAGTGTACTTTGACGCGACCAACGAGACCGTGACCGAGGAATCCGACCGCACCGTCACGACCACCGACCACTACGATGCCTACCGTAAGGGCAATATCTCGTTTGAGCGCGTGCCCGTCGACGGATCGTCCAAGATGCCCGACGGCCACATGGATGCCATCGAACCGTTCGATTACGACGCGCTGCGCCCGTTCTCGGTCGCCTATATGCCCGGCTACATCGCCAACCGCTACGACGAAGACTGCGAAACCTGCAAGGCGCGTGCCGAGCGCCGCATGGAAGAGAGCACAATCTCGGCCCTGCGCGAGACCGTCATCGACGAGTACGACGACGCCACGGTCGAAAGCAAGCAGCTCGACTACACCTGGGAAGACAGCGACTACGCATTGTTCCCCGTCTGGATGCTCTCCACCTCGTGGAACGGCAAGAGCTACCTGTTTGCCATGAACGGCCAGACCGGCCGCATGGTCGGCGAGCTCCCCTGCTCCAAGCCCAAGCTCATCATCGCCTCGCTGCTGTTCTTTGTGATCGGATTTGTCCTCTCCCAGATCCTCTTTATGGGCGAATACGCCTTCGATCCGGATTACCTCAGCTTTGATATCGAGGGCATCCTCATCAATATCGTGGCGCCGCTAATCATCGTGATCATCGGAGACGTGCTGCTGGTAGGTCAGCTCAAGACAGCCAACGAGGCATCCCACGCCGACGAGTACTGCGGCGAGCTCGACCTAGTCGAGAAGCACGATACCTTCAGCCATACCGAGACCACCGTTGTCATGAAGGACAACAAGGACGATTAACCATTCTGACCAAAACCACCCCGACTTTGACGAGAAAGGAAGATCACCATGGGACTCTTGAAAGCTGGATTGGGAGCCGCCGGCGGCGTCATGGCCGACCAGTGGAAGGAATTTATCTATTGCGAATCGATGCCAGCTGACGTCTTGGCCTGCAAGGGCGTCAAGCGCACCGGTGGCCGCAGCTCCAACACGCGCGGCGAGGACAATGTTATCTCTAACGGCTCCGTCATCGCCGTCAACGACGGCCAGGGCATGCTCGTGGTGCAAAACGGCAAGATCATCGAGGTCGCGCTGGAGCCCGGCGAGTTCGTCTTCGATACCGGCAGCGAGCCGAGCGTCTTTAGCGGCAACCTGGGCGACTCCATCAAGGAAACCTTCGCCAATATCGGCAGCCGCTTCACCTTCGGCGGCGACGCGGGCAAGGACCAACGCGTCTACTTTATCAACACCAAGGAAATCATCGGCAACAAGTACGGCACCGCCTCGCCCGTGCCCTTCCGCGTGGTCGACAACAATATCGGCCTGGACGTCGATATCTCCGTGCGCTGCAACGGCGAGTATTCGTACCGCATCACCAACCCGCTGCTGTTCTATACCAACGTGTGCGGCAACGTGACCGATAGCTACACGCGCGACAAGATCGATAGCCAGCTTAAGTCTGAGCTGCTCACCGCCCTGCAGCCCGCCTTTGCCAAGATCTCGGAGATGGGCATCCGCTACAGCGCCATCCCCGGCCACACCACCGAGCTCGCCCGCGCGCTCAACGAGGTCCTCTCCGCCGACTGGCGCGATCTGCGCGGCGTCGAGATCGTGAGCTTTGGCGTCAACTCCATCGCCGCCTCGCAAGAAGACGAGCAGATGATCAAGGACCTGCAGAAGGCCGCGGTCATGCGCGATCCCACCATGGCAGCCGCCAACATCGCCAGCGCCCAGAGCGACGCGATGCGCGCCGCGGCGGCCAACCCCAACGGTGCGATGGCCGGCTTTATGGGCATGGGCATGGCAGGCGGCATGGGCGGCATGAACGCCAGCCAGCTGTTCGCCGCCGGCCAGGCGCAGCAGCAGGCCGCCCCGCAACCGGCACCCGCCCCCGCACCGGCTCCCGCCGCCGCGCCCGCGGCCGGCACGTGGACCTGCAGCTGCGGTGCCACCAACACCGGCAAGTTCTGCCCCGAGTGTGGCAGCCCCGCACCCGCACCGGCACCGGCCAAGTGGTTCTGCCCCAACTGCGGTAGCGAAAACGGCGGCAAGTTCTGCAGCAACTGCGGAACGCCCAGGCCCTAGTCCCTTTATCTGGTAATTGGCGGGGGTTCCGCCGCCCCCGCATTTGCTTCTATGGGTTTTCACACAAGAAGGAGGACACCATGAAGACAACGTTCAAAAAGTCCGTACTCGCATTCCTGACATGCGTCCTAGCGCTCGCCTTTGCCCTGACGGGCTGCAGCGGCGGCGGTGGCAAGGATCCCAAGGCCAACTTCGTCGGCAGTTGGGAGCTCTCGGGAGGAACCCTGGAGGGCGAAGAGCTGACCGATGAGTACATGAAGATGCTCGAGGATTGGGGTGTCCACTGCGTCCTGATTCTCGATGAGGACGGTACAGGAGCCCTCGACCTGTTCCTTGAGGTTGTCGACCTTAAATGGGAGGCCAAGGACGCCACCACCGTAACCATCACCGCCGAAGACGAGTCGCACGACATGAAGCTCAAGGACGGCAAGCTCATCCTCGAAGAGGATGACGGCAATCTTGTCTTTACCAAGTCCGACAAGGATCTGTCCGGCACGGTGAAGAAGGATCGCGAGGCTGCCGAAAAGGAAGATGAGATCGATGAGGCCGTCGAAGACGACGACGTCCAGAGCGTCGAAATCTCCCCCGCCGTCACCGTCGCCGATGACGACCTGTGCACCATCACCATCACCGAGAAGTTCAAGGACGACTGGGGCGACATCGGCTTTGTCGTCAACATCACCAACAAGAGCGACAAGGACCTGACCTTCTACGCTCCCAGCGGTAGGACCAACGTCAACGGCACCATGAAGGAACCCTGGTTCTCGGCTCACCTGATGCCCGGCACCAACGCCACCGAGGAATTCACGTTCTCGAGCGGCGAGCTCGATAGCCTCGACGACCTGGTCAACACGACCATCGGCATCGACGCCTACCTGACCGATTCCTACGAGGACGTCGCCTCCTACAGCGCAACCATCGCGTAACGGCAGACATCGACAGCCGCGGATTGGCGGACACATCCGCGCACACAAGACGGGGCCGCAGGAGTTGATCCTGCGGCCCCGTCGCTTTTATGCCAATGCGTAACGAACGCTAGCGCTCCATATTGGGAACGATGCTGCCTTCGGTCACCGCGTGCACGGCCAGGCGCATGATGTTGTCGTAGCCGGTCTTG
>CAKUHK010000047.1:0-17965 GCA_934655965.1 uncultured Collinsella sp. | reverse complement strand
GAACGGGGGCGTTTCATTGGTCGAGGATGTTTTCAGGGGTTACCCTGTGCGGCCTTCGGGCGAGTACGTTCGCTACTCAGCCATCTGAGCCTGGACGGCGGTGATGGCCACGACACCCACGATGTCGTCGGCCGAGCAGCCGCGCGAAAGGTCGTTGACCGGCTTGGCGATGCCCTGCAGGATGGGGCCGTAAGCGTCGGCGCCGGCGAAGCGCTGGACCAGCTTGTAGCCGATGTTGCCGGCCTCGAGGTCGGGGAACACGAGCACGTTGGCCTTACCGGCAACGGAGGAGCCGGGGGCCTTGAGCTGGGCGACGGTGGGGACGATGGCGGCGTCGAGCTGCAGGTCGCCATCGATGGCGAGCTCGGGAGCCTTCTCCTGGCAGAACTTCACGGCCTCCTGGACCTTCTTGGCGACCTCGCCGCCGGCGGAGCCCATGGTGGAGTAGGAGAGCATGGCCACGTGCGGCTCGACATTGCCCATGAAGGTGGACCAGGAGTGAGCGGAGGCGATGGCGATCTCGGAGAGCTCGTCAGAAGACGGGTTGATGTTGAGGCCGCAGTCGGCAAAGATCAGCGTGCCGTCGGTGCCAAACTGCGGGGTGTCGGTACACATCACGAAGAAGGCCGAGACCAACTTGGTGCCCGGGGCGGTCTTGAGGATCTGCAGCGCGGGGCGCAGGGTGTCGGCGGTGGAGTGGCAAGCGCCGGAGACCAGGCCGTCGGCATCGCCCATCTTGACCATCATGGTGCCAAAGTAGGTGGCGTCCATCACCTGGGCGCGAGCCTGCTCGATGGTGACGCCCTTCTTGGCGCGGAGCTCGGCAAACTTCTGTGCGTACTCCTCGTGCTTTTCGGCGTTGCGCGGGTCGATGACGGTGGCGCCGGGAACGTTGATGTCGTCGGGGTTGCCCAGGATGACGATGTTGGCCAGGCCCTCCTCGATGATCTTGTTCGCCGCGACGATGGTGCGCGGGTCCTCGCCCTCGGGCAGGACGATGGTCTTAAGGTCGGCCTTGGCGGCAGACTTCATACGGTTAAGGAAATCGCTCATGTTACTCCTTACAAGCGTTTCGCTAAGCTCCAGGCCCTTGGCTGTACACGAATAAACCCGCTGCTAGCGGGTTTACCTTTCAATTATGTACGCCGCGGTGCTTGAGCTTTCCTTGTGTGGCAAGCTCATTATAGGACGCATTAGCGCTATAATCGCTCTGATAAATATGTCTCGACGTATGTTCGAGAAAAAGCCCAGTTAAAAAGCGTGTGGCTTTTGACAAGGAGTATCGATGCAGATTACCTCAGGCCTGCCTGAAGGCTTTAATGCCGGTGCGTACGACATGATCGTTGTCGGTGCCGGGTACGCTGGTGCCGTTTGTGCCCGCCGTCTTGCCGAGACTATCGGCTATCGCGTTGCCGTTCTGGAACGTCGTAGCCACATTGCAGGCAATGCCTACGACTGCGCTGACGAGGCTGGAATCCTGATCCACGAGTACGGTCCGCACATCTACCACACCTTTAACGAGCGCGTGCACAACTTCCTGTCGCGCTTTACCAAGTGGACGGACTACCAGCACAAGGTTCTTGCCAACATCAACGGCACCCTCATGCCCGTGCCCTTCAACCATGCGAGCCTCAAGCTTGCTTTTGGCGATGAGCGCGGCGAGGAGCTGTATCAGAAGCTCGTGGAGACCTTTGGCAAGGATGTCAAGGTGCCCATTATGGAGCTGCGCAAGAAGAACGACCCCGACCTGGCCGAGGTCGCTGACTACGTCTACGAGAACGTCTTTTTGCACTACACCATGAAGCAGTGGGGCCAGACTCCTGATCAAATCGATCCCTCGATCACCGGCCGCGTTCCCGTTTTTGTGGGCGACGATGATCGCTACTTCCCGCAGGCCCCCTTCCAGGGTATGCCACAGGATGGTTATACCGCGCTGTTCGAGCACATGCTCGACCACGATCTGATCGATGTATTCTGCGACGTGGACGCTCGCGATCTGTTCGAGATTGACGAGACCACCGTTAAAGTTGACGGCAAGGTCTATGGCGGCGAGATCGTCTACACCGGTCCGCTCGATGAGCTGTTCAACCTCGACCTAGGTGCCCTGCCGTACCGCACGCTCGATATGAAGTTCGAGACGCTCGATATGGATCAGTTCCAACCCGTGGGCACCGTCAACTACACCACGAGCGAGGACTACACGCGCATTACCGAGTTCAAGAACATGACCGGTCAGGTCCTGCCCGGCAAGACCACCATCATGAAGGAATACTCCAAGGCCTATACGCCCGGCTCGGGCGAGACGCCGTACTACGCCATTCTCGAGCCCGAGAACCGTGAGCTCTATGAGCGCTATCTTGAGCGCGTTCAGAACCTGACGAATTTCCACCCGGTGGGTCGTTTGGCCGAGTATCGTTACTACGATATGGACGCCGTGACCAATTCCGCCCTCGATCTTTCGGATGAGATTATCGCCTGCCATGCATAAAGTCATAACATTCGGTATTCCCTCGTATAACGCCGCCAAGGACATGGACCATTGCATCACCTCCATTCTGGAGGGGAGCAATTACGCTACCGATATCGAGATCATCGTGGTGGACGACGGATCCAAGGACGAGACGGCCGCCAAGGCCGACGAGTGGGAGGCCCGTTATCCCGGTATCATCCGCGCGGTGCACCAGGAGAACGGCGGCCACGGTATCGCCGTCCTCTCGGGCTTGCGCGAGGCGCAGGGCACCTACTACAAGGTCGTAGACTCCGACGACTGGCTCGATGGCGCGGCGCTTTCGACCATGCTGTCGATTCTGCGTGGCTTTGAGGAACGCGACCAGCGCGTCGACCTGTTTATCTCGAATTATGTGTACGAGAAGGTCTACGAGGGCACGCATACCGCTATTGGCTACAAGTTTGCCCTGCCGCGCAAAAAGATCTTCACCTGGGATCAGATCGGTCATTTCCGTCTGGACCAGAATTTGCTCATGCACAGCCTGTGCTATCGCACGGATGTGTTGCGCGAGTCTAACCTGCCCATGCCGCCGCACACCTTCTACGTGGACAACATCTACGCATACGTGCCGCTGCCGCGCTGCAAGACCATGTACTACGCCGATATCGACCTCTACCGCTACTTCATTGGCCGCGAGGGCCAGAGTGTCAACGAGGCTACGATGGTCAAGCGTCTGGACCAGCAGTTCCGCGTTACGCGCATTATGATGGAGTCGTTCCATCTGTACGGCGATGTTGAGTCTTCGCGTCTGCGCTCGTACATGATGGGCTACTTCACCATGATGATGGCGATCTGCTCGGTGCTCACCAAGCTTTCCGAGGAAGAATGCGCCGATGAGCGCCTGAAGACGCTGTGGAATGATCTGAAGGCTTACGACGAACGCATGTATCGTCGCGCACGTTATGGTGTGGTGGGCTTCTTTACCAATTTGCACGGACGGGCCGGAGACAAAACCACACTCGGCCTATACCGTCTTGCCTCAAAGATCTTCAAATTCAACTAGCTGCTGAGTAATCGCTGCTGATAGGTTGACTGGGCCCCTTGGCCTTTAGTTTGCTACTGCGAACAGTCCTGCTCGCACGGAAAGCACATTAAGTGCTTTCCGGCTCGTGCGGAACTTGTATCAAACTAAAGGCCAAGGGGCCTTTGCTATAAGAATCGATTGTCAGACAGTTTGAATTTGAAGATCTTCGACGCGCGGTACACAGGGGCCTGGGCTGAAAAGAAGCTAGTTGGTAGGTTGCCCGGTGGGGCTTGGTTATGTTTGTCGCGAGTTCCGCACGAGCCGAAGAGCACTTAATGTGCTCTTCGTGCGAGCCAGGACTGTAGAGCAGCAAACATAACCAAGACCCGCCGGGCAACCGGTCAGTTGAGGTTATTTGGCGGCGCCGGGGATGCCGTGGGAGGTTTTGGCGGTTTTGGCTCCGTTTACGATGGCGGTCTGGAGGGCCCTTACGGCGAGCATGCCCAGCAGGTCGAGGGGTACGGCGGCGCTTGCCTGGGTGCCCAATTTGCCGCTGGCGAGGGTGTAGATGGTGTCGCCGTCGTTGGTGGTGTGCGTGGGGCGAATGGCGTGCGCGTAGGCGTCTGCGGCCATCTGGGAGACCTTGGTGGCCTGGGCCTTGGTGAGCTCGACGTTGGTGACGATGCAGCTGATGGTGGTGTTGGTGCGGTCGAGCGGCATTTGCATGGAGCCGGCGGCGGCAAATGCTGCGAGCTCCATGTCGACGATCTGGTCGCTATCGGTTGCGGCTCGCATGCCGGCGACCCACTCGCCGGTGAGGGGGTCAACGACGTTGCCGCAGGCGTTGACCGAGACCACAGCACCCACCTTGACGGGACCGAGTGCCACGGCGGCGGCGCCAAGGCCGGCCTTCATGCAGGTGGCGGGTCCCATGAGCTTGCCCACCGTGGCACCGGTGCCGGCGCCTACGTTGCCCTGCTCAAGGGTGGTGGGGGTGTTATCGAGCGCCTCGCGTACGGCGGCGATGCCGGCATCGATGTCGGGACGAACCGTGGGGTCGCCATAGGCAAGGTCGAAGATGCAGCTGGAGCATACGATGGGCACCTGCGTGGGGCCGACGGGCAGGCCGATGCCGCGGCTCTCGAGCTCGCGGGCAACACCGCTTGCGGCCTCGAGGCCAAAGGCCGATCCGCCCGAGAGGCAGACGGCATGAACCTTATCGACGGTGTTCTCGGGGCGCAGCAGGTCGGTTTCGCGCGATGCCGGTGCACCGCCGCGAACGTCGACACCGCCGGTGGCGCCTTCGGCTGCCACGATTACGGTGCAACCGGTGCCGGCCTCCTCGTCCGTATAGTTGCCAAAGCAAAAGCCATCGACATCGCAAACGTCAATGGCTTCAAGCAGTGTGTCCATGTTTTCTCCTATCGGTTTTCCGCCGCGCCTTATGCCCGGTCGGGATCCGTACGGTACGCCAAAATTGTAGGCGCTGGGGGATACCCAGCGCCAGATGGAATTACGAGAGTTTTTGAATCGCGCGTGCGACGCGTGCGATGGGTAGACCCACCACGTTGTAGAAGTCGCCCGAAATATCGTGCACGAGCATGCGTCCGCCGACACCCTGAATACCGTAGGCGCCGGCCTTATCCATGGGCTCGCCCGAGGCGACGTAGCGCTCGATCTGTTCGTCGGAAAGCTCGTAGAACGTCACGTCCGTCACGTCGACAAACGACAGGCTCTCGGCAGCATGCGGGGCGGCGGTGTCGCCAGCCTTAACGATGCAGACGCCGGTCGCAACTTGGTGTGTGCGGCCCGAAAGCTCACGGAGCATAGTGCGTGCTTCGTCCTCGTTTGCCGGCTTGCCTAAAATCTTGCCATCGAAGGTGACGATGGTGTCGGCCGCGACGGTCAGTTCGTTGGGCTCGGCATGCTCGGCGGCGACAGCAGCGGCTTTGGCTCGTGCCAAGCGCTCGACAAGTGTAAGTGGCGCCTCGCCATCAAACGGCGTTTCATCGATATCAGCAGGAATGATGCGAATGTCATAGCCCGCCTCGCGCATCAGCTCGATACGGCGCGGCGATTGCGAAGCCAAAATCATAGCTGAATGCCCTCGGCGACCTTCTCGACAGCCTTGTCGCCGGCGAGCGTGCGAAGCAGCTCAAGCGCAAAGGGGAGCGACTGGGCCATGCCACTGGCGGTGATGATGTTACCGTCCTGCGTGACCTTCTCGCCGGTATAGGCTCCCTCGGGGAAGCTCTTCTCAAAGCCGGGGAAGCACGTGGCATGGCGCCCCTCGAGCAGGTCGAGCTCGCCTAGGATAAACGGCGCGGCGCAGATAGCGGCAACGTGCTTGGTCGCGGCGAACTCGCAGACCACGTCGCAGACGCGCTGATCAGCGCGCAAATTGGTAGCGCCGGGCAGACCGCCGGGCAGCACGACGCAGTCGTACTCGTCAAAGTTGATCTCATCAAAGAGCGCATCGCAGGTCACGGGGATCTGCAGCGAGCTCACGACCTCGCGCGTGGGCATGATAGAGACGAGCGTGGCACGCACGCCGCCGCGACGCATGACATCGACCATGGTCAAGCATTCAATAGTTTCAAAGCCATCGGCGGCGAGAACGGCAACGCTGGGCATGAGAATTCCTTTCATAGGCGGCATACAATTAGCCGTCTTATACCCCGAAGGCCTACACTTGCCACGCTCAATCGCCGAATGATTTTTCCGGGCAATGGTTAAGTGGCTAGTTGCGCTTGAGGTGGACGACGGTCTCGCAGTGGAAGGTCTGCGGGAACAGGTCGACCGGCGTGATCTTGACGGGGGAGAAGGTGCCTTCCTCGACGAAGTGCTTGAGGTCACGCGCCAGGGTGGCCGGATCGCAGCTCACGTAAGCCACGTCGCGGGCACTTGTGCTGGCGATAAGGTCGATCGCCTCGGGGGCGAGGCCCGCACGCGGTGGGTCGACCACCAGGACATCGGCGTCCTGGTCGGGGAACTCGCGCACCGCGTCGCCGCCAATGACGTCGACGTTATCGAGCTTGTTGATCTCGAGGTTGCGGCGCAGGTCGCGCACGGCGGGGCCATAGGCCTCGACGGCGGCGACAAAATCGCAGCGGCGGGCGAGCGGCAGGGTAAAGGTGCCGGCGCCGCAGTACAGGTCCACGGCCAGCTCGTCTTCCTGCGGGTCGAGCGCGTCCATGACAAGCTCGATTAAAATCTCGGCGCCCTTGGTGTTGACTTGGAAGAATGACGGGGCAGACAAGCGCATCTGACCCTCGGCGATATTCTCGGTCCATGAACCCTCGCCGGCGAGCATCTCGACCTTGGAGACGCGGCGCGCCTTCTTCTCGCCCTTGCTCATCACGCGCACCACGCTGGTGGGGTGCGCGGCGTCTGCCAGCACACGCGAGACCTGCGAGCGCGGGAAAGAGCCCGTGGGCGTCCAGAGTGCGACCTCGAGCGCCTTGGTGCGGCGCGAGGCGCGAATGCCCACGCGCTCAAGGTCCAAGTCGTGGCTGCCGCTCAAATAGTTGAGTGCACCAACAACCGACTTGAGCGCCTTGGGGAAGCGTTTGTCGAACAACGGGCACGAATCAACGGTCACGATCTTGCTGGGGTCGACGCCGTGCATGCCAAGACGCACGCGGCCGTTGACAACGGTCGGCTCGAGCTCGATTTTATTGCGGTAGCCCCAGTCGTCCTTGGTACGACGGATAGGCTGCACCAGCTCATCGACCTGATCGGGGCTGAACTTGCCGATGCGCTCGAGCGTGGAGCGCAGGTTTTGCTCCTTGGCGGCAAGCTGCGCGGTGCGCGAGAGATTGCCCCACGAGCAGCCACCGCAAATACCCACGAAGGGGCAGGGAGGCTGGATGCGATCGGGGCTCGGCTCCAGAATCTCGGTGGTGCGGGCGCGCATAAACGACTTGCCGTCCTGCACGATCTCGGCCTCGACGGTGTCGCCTGCCACGGCGCCCTGGACAAAGACGGCCTTGCCGTTGTCGGCGTGCGCCAGCCCGTCGGCGCCGTACGTCATCGATTCTATGGTGAGCTTCATATTCCTGCCTGTCATTCGCGTTGTTGTCCGCACCATGGTAGCAGGGAAAAGCGCCCCGCATCCGAGGCTTTCCTCAAATGCGGGGCGCTTCTACAAACGTCTATTTGGTCTTGCCGGTAATGAGCGTCTTAAGGCCTAGACCGATCAGGCCCAGACCCATGCGCACGCGACCGGGACGATGGCGCTCAATGGCCTGGGTCTTGCCAACGGGCTTCTCACGACGGACACTCGTCTCGGGCGCGGGCTTAGCGGCCTGCGGCTCGGGCTGAGGTGCGGGCTCGGGCTCAATGACGGTCGCCTGGACCTCCTGGACCTTGGGCGCTGCCGGCTGCGGCTCGGGCTTGGGCTCCGGCTTCGCTTCGATGACGGGTTCCGGTGCAGCCTCGACCACGGATTCCGGTTCCGTGACAAGCTGAGTTTTTGCCGCCGGGGGAGCGGAGACGGTCTCGGCGTTGCGATAGGCGCGCTCCAGCAGGGCCTCTTGCGAGTTGAAGGGCTTCTCGCCTTCCTTGCGCTCCACGGGAACCCAGGTGCCGTCGCTTGTCAGGCTGCGGGCCTTCACGTTGTCGCGCAGCTGCATGCCCATGTACTCGTGCACCAGGGCGCGGCAGGTGGGGTCGAGCACGGGGAAGGCGATCTCCACGCGGTGCTCGGTGTTGCGCGTCATCATGTCTGCCGAGCTCAGATAGATCATGTCCGAGTCCACGCCAAAGGCGTAAACGCGGGCGTGCTCCAAAAAGCGTCCGACGATGGAGCGGACGTGCACGTTCTCGGTCTTGCCCGGAACACCGGGCTTGAGGCATGAGATGCCGCGGATGATCATGTCCACGCGGACTCCTGCGCACGATGCCTCGGCGATTTTGTCGATAACCTCGCGGTCGGTGAGCGAGTTGAGCTTAAAGAACACACGGGCGGGCTCGCCGGCAAGGGCGCGCTGAATCTCGCGGTCCAGGCCGCGCATGATGAGCGGCTTAAGGCCGACGGGCGCCACACCCAGGAAGCGGTAATCGCCGCGCAGATTGCCCAGCGACAGGTTGCGGAAGAACAGGTTGGCGTCCTCACCGATGCCGGGATGGGCGGTCATGAGCATAAAGTCGCTGTAGAGCTTGGCCGTCTTTTCGTTAAAGTTGCCGGTGCCCAACAGCGTCAGGCGCGTAAGCGCCATGCCCTCGCGATAGGTGAGCTGGCAGATCTTGGAGTGGCATTTAAAGCCCTCAGAGCCGTAGATGACGGTGCAGCCGGCCTCTTCCAGGCGCTCGGCCCACTCGATGTTGTTCTGCTCGTCGAAGCGGGCGCGGAGCTCCATAAGCACCGTGACCTCTTTGCCGTTCTCGGCGGCGTCGATGAGCGACTCGCACAGGCGGCTCTGCTTGGCCACGCGGTAGAGCGTGATGCGCAACGAGATGCACTCGGGGTCGTAGGCTGCCTCGTGAACCAGGTCCAAGAACGGGTTCATGGCCTCATAGGGATAAAAGAGCAGCTTGTCGTGCTGCAGCACCTGTTCGCGGATGGAGCGGTTCATGTCGATGGTGGGGTTGGGCTGCGGCTTAAACGGCGTAAAGAGCAGCTCGTTGCGCAGGTGCTCGGGGATCTTGCCCTCAATGCCAAAAACGTAGCCCAGGTTGAGCGGGATATCGCAGGTAAAGACCGAGCGGCGCGAAAGCTCGAGCGCCTTGCGGATGGTCTTGAGCGTTTGCTTCTCGAGCGAGCCCGAGACGGCGAGCACTACCGGCTGCAGGCGCAGGCGCTTCTTGAGGATGCGCTTCATATGCTGGCGGTAGTCCTCTTCCTCCTCGACGCCCTCGCCGTCCGGATCGATGTCGGCGTTGCGGGTGACGCGGATGAGCGCGCGGTCGAGCGGCTTATAGGAGCCAAAGCAACTGTCCAGGCAGGCGAGGATGACGTCTTCGAGCAAGATGTAGGAGTAGGTGCCGGTGGGCGAGGGGATCTCGACCACGCGGTTCATCGAGGCGGGAATCTCGATGAGGCCCAGCAGGCTCTCCTCGTCGGTGACACCGTCCAGGCCGCAAGCCAGGTAGAGTGCACCGTTGCGCAGGTTGGGGAAGGGGTGGCGCGGGTCGATGACCAACGGCGAGATGACCGGCGACACGTAGGCCTGGAAGTAGCGGGTGACAAAGGTGCGCTCCTCGGGCGTAAGCGAATCGACGCGCGCGCGGTGGACGCCCAGGGCGTCGAGCTTGCCCTCGATGCTCTTGAAAATGGACTCCCAGCGGTCGAGGAGCCCAGGCAGCTCCGCCACGACGGCTTCGACCTGCTCAGAGGCAGTCATATTACTCTTGTTGTCGACGGGTTGCTTTTTGAGTTCGGCCAGGTCGGACAGGCCGCCTACACGGACCATAAGGAACTCGTCGAGGTTGGACTCGAAGATCGAGACGAACTTAAGGCGCTCGAACAGCGGCACGGACTCATCGAAAGCCTCATCGAGCACGCGGTTGTCAAAGCGTAGCCAGCTGAGCTCTCGGTTCTGCGTGTACGAGAAGTCGCGCGGCGGTTTGCGCAGCTTTGCGGCGGCTTGCTTCTTTTCGATTTTGCTCGGCATATGCATCTGTCCGTTCAGTCCCCACAGGGGACGGTAGCCTAACACTAATCACTATTGTCTCAATTTAGTCGACTTGTGGCACGGACGTATCGCGTGAACGGTATCTTTACCTACTTCTTACGCTGTCAAGGCATACAACTAACCGCCCGTCTCGGTTTGCTAGCAATCTGTATCCTCACTCAACTGGTGAGAATATATGAATAAGAATGATTGCAAGCTGAATATAATCGAATCCAAATCGAATCGTGGACAAGCGTTATATATATGCAGAAAACCGTTTTCGCTATGCAGTTCGTAAACGCGAAGTTATTTATGCAATCTGGCTTGATTCTTCAGAAAAAAGAACGTTTACCTTTGAAAACCTACTTTAGAGAACCGAAGTGCATCATGGGGGAATCATATGCGATATACCGTTCATCGCACTTTGTTGACCGTTCGGGGGCGAGGTGGAATTGCGGGTGGTTTTTGGATATAACTAGAGCTGTCAGCAAGCAGCGTCCCATACGGAGGGGCGCTGATACATTCGGCCAGTAAGGCCCGAAAGAAAGGTAGGAGGCCATGACGAAAGGTCTGCACGTGCCTTCCGAGATCGGCAAGCTCAGGAAGGTCTGCCTGCACCGTCCCGGCGACGAGCTCCTCAACCTGCCGCCCGACGAGCTCGAGCGACTCCTGTTCGACGACGTCCCGTTCCTGGAGGTCGCACAGCAGGAGCACGACACCTTCGCCCAGATCCTGAGGGACCAGGGCGTGGAGGTGCTCTACCTCGAGAACCTCGTCGCCGAGGTGTTCGACCAGGTCCCCGGCGCCCGCGCCGAGTTCACCGACCAGTACATCGCCGAGGCAGGCATCCGCGGCCAGCACATGCCGCAGATCGTCCGCGAGAAGCTGGACTCCATCGAGGACAACCTCGAGTTCGTCAAGAAGACCATGGCCGGCATGACCAAGGCCGAGATCGATATGCCCCTCACGGCCTCCACGACCCTCGACTCCCTGGTCAACTCCGAGTCCGAGTCCGACCTGATCATCGACCCGATGCCCAACCTCTACTTCACCCGCGACCCGTTCGCGGTCGTCGGCGAGGGCGTCAACCTCAACCGCATGTACTCGGTCACCCGCAACCGCGAGACCCTGTACGGCAAGTACGTCTTCAAGTACCACCCCGACTACAAGGACGTCTCGCTGTACTTCCGCCGCGACTGCCAGTTCCACACCGAGGGCGGCGACGTGCTGAACATCAACGAGAAGACCCTCGCCGTCGGCATCTCCCAGCGCACCCAGGCCGCGGCCATCGACGTCATGGCCCAGAACATCTTCTGGAACTCCGACTCCAAGGTCGAGCGCATCCTGGCCTTCGACATCCCCGTCTCGCGCGCCTTCATGCACCTCGACACGGTCTTCACCCAGATCGACGTCGATAAGTTCACGATCCACCCCGCCATCATGGGCACCCTGCGCGTCTACGAGCTGACCGCCGGCAAGAACCCGGGCGACGTGAACATCCGCCTGATCGAGGACACCCTCGAGCACGTCCTGGAGGACGCCACCGGCGTCGACCAGGTCAAGCTGATCCCCTGCGGCGGCGGCGACCCGATCGCGGCCTCCCGCGAGCAGTGGAACGACGGCTCCAACACCCTGTGCGTCGAGCCCGGCAAGATCTGCGTCTACGCCCGCAACACCGTCACCAACGACGTGCTGTACAAGGAGGGCCTGGACCTTCTCGTCGTGCCCTCCGCCGAGCTCTCCCGCGGCCGCGGCGGCCCGCGCTGCATGAGCATGCCCTTCTGGCGCGAGGACCTCTAAGGTCTTCAAGGACCCGTACAGGTCTTAACAAAAACATCTAGCTGCCATTAGATGTCTCCCATTGGGGCGGTGCGGGTTTTCGCACCGCCCCAAACTTGTATGAGAAACGCCAGTACGATTGGACGACCACTTTTGTCAGGAGTCTAGCCATGGATATCAAGACAATCGGCGTTGAGGAGTGGCTCAACGTTTGGGAGAAGAGTGCCACGTGGGATATCGCCCAGTCGACGATCTCGTCGCTCACCATGGGCGAGCTGCGCGCACTCGACGAGCATGACGGCGCCACGTTCTACGAGCGCCTGGACCGCGAGAAGATGAACTACGGCTGGATCGAAGGATCGCCCGACTTTAAGGCCGAGGTCGCTAAGCTGTATCGTCGCGAGGTCAATCCCGACCACATCCTGCAGACCAACGGCTGCACGGGCGCGAACCTCAACGCCATCATGGCCGTGGTCGAGCTCGGCGACCACGTCATCGCGGAGTGGCCCACTTATGCGCCGCTCTACGAGATCCCGCGCACGTTGGGTGCCGAGGTCGAGTACTGGGAGCTTCGCGAGGAGCTCGGCTGGAAGCCCGATATCGAGGAGCTCAAGCGCCTGGTGCGCCCCAATACCAAGCTCATCTGCATCAACAACGCATCGAATCCCATCGGTACGGTGCTCGATGCCGATACGCTCGGCCAGATTGCCGAGCTCGCCCGTTCGGTGGGCGCCTACGTGCTGTGCGACGAGGTGTACCTGCCGCTCGAGAACACCGAGGCCTTTATGTCGATGGCCGACGTGTACGAGAAGGCCATCGTCACCAACTCCGTGTCCAAGACCTATTCGACGCCTGCAGCGCGCGTGGGCTGGGTTGTGGCAGACGAAGAGGTCTCCAACCGCATCCGCACCTATCGCGATTACACCATGATCTGCGGTGGCGTGTTCAACGATGCCTTGGCAACCTATGTGCTCGAGCACAAGGACAAGATTCTCGAGCGCAACCGCAAGATCGTGTTTGGCAACCGCGATATCGCGCAGGCTTGGATTGATACGCAGCACCGCGTCTCCTGGACGGCCCCGCAGGGTGTGTCCACCTCGTTTATCCAGCTGGATATCCCTGGGGACGACGAGGAGTTCTGCAAGCGCCTGCTGGCCGAGAGGGGAGTGCTGCTGGTGCCCGGCAGCCGCTTTGAGCTTCCCTGCGGCGCACGCCTGGGTTACTGCGCGAGCGAGGACGTTCTGCGCGAGGGCCTGAGGCTTTTGGGCGAGGCGCTGGCGGAGTTTGGCCGCTAGGATCCCGACGGCTCTCGAAGGCTGCTCAAAACTGCCTATGATTATCGAAAACAGACCCGTTTCCCACGAGGGGAGCGGGCCTGTTTTTCTATACCGAGAAGTCAAGTTGTTACAAATGGGACCGTAAGGCGAGCCGGTATCCGCTGGGCCTTATACTGAGCTTCCGGTGAACGGTACCAAGCGTCTGGTAAACGGTAATCTGTTTACCGGAAATGAATAGGACAAACTTTTATCTGAATAAAAATGAAAATGGTTGAGACGCGGTATGAATCGCCAATTCTATTCATAGCTTTATTGGAAATATGCAATTTGAGGGTGGTTTATCAAAGATTCGTTTCATTCGATATTTGGATTGAAAAGACGTTTAAGCACGTAAATACACTTTATTAAGTCAAAGTGTGCCATGCGTGAAGTATATGTGTATGCCGTTCACCCCTCATAAAAAACCGTTCGGGGGCGAGGTGGAAGTATGGGCTGATTTTGGATATAAATATGTCGTCAGCAATAACGCCTCACACGGAGGGGCGCTAACGAATCGGCCCTGACAGGGGCCCGAAAGAAAGGTAGGAGGCCATGACGAAAGGTCTGCACGTGCCTTCCGAGATCGGCAAGCTCAGGAAGGTCTGCCTGCACCGTCCCGGCGACGAGCTCCTCAACCTGCCGCCCGACGAGCTCGAGCGACTCCTGTTCGACGACGTCCCGTTCCTGGAGGTCGCACAGCAGGAGCACGACACCTTCGCCCAGATCCTGAGGGACCAGGGCGTGGAGGTGCTCTACCTCGAGAACCTCGTCGCCGAGGTGTTCGACCAGGTCCCCGGCGCCCGCGCCGAGTTCACCGACCAGTACATCGCCGAGGCAGGCATCCGCGGCCAGCACATGCCGCAGATCGTCCGCGAGAAGCTGGACTCCATCGAGGACAACCTCGAGTTCGTCAAGAAGACCATGGCCGGCATGACCAAGGCCGAGATCGATATGCCCCTCACGGCCTCCACGACCCTCGACTCCCTGGTCAACTCCGAGTCCGAGTCCGACCTGATCATCGACCCGATGCCCAACCTCTACTTCACCCGCGACCCGTTCGCGGTCGTCGGCGAGGGCGTCAACCTCAACCGCATGTACTCGGTCACCCGCAACCGCGAGACCCTGTACGGCAAGTACGTCTTCAAGTACCACCCCGACTACAAGGACGTCTCGCTGTACTTCCGCCGCGACTGCCAGTTCCACACCGAGGGCGGCGACGTGCTGAACATCAACGAGAAGACCCTCGCCGTCGGCATCTCCCAGCGCACCCAGGCCGCGGCCATCGACGTCATGGCCCAGAACATCTTCTGGAACTCCGACTCCAAGGTCGAGCGCATCCTGGCCTTCGACATCCCCGTCTCGCGCGCCTTCATGCACCTCGACACGGTCTTCACCCAGATCGACGTCGATAAGTTCACGATCCACCCCGCCATCATGGGCACCCTGCGCGTCTACGAGCTGACCGCCGGCAAGAACCCGGGCGACGTGAACATCCGCCTGATCGAGGACACCCTCGAGCACGTCCTGGAGGACGCCACCGGCGTCGACCAGGTCAAGCTGATCCCCTGCGGCGGCGGCGACCCGATCGCGGCCTCCCGCGAGCAGTGGAACGACGGCTCCAACACCCTGTGCGTCGAGCCCGGCAAGATCTGCGTCTACGCCCGCAACACCGTCACCAACGACGTGCTGTACAAGGAGGGCCTGGACCTTCTCGTCGTGCCCTCCGCCGAGCTCTCCCGCGGCCGCGGCGGCCCGCGCTGCATGAGCATGCCCTTCTGGCGCGAGGACCTCTAAGTCTTTCCGTTTCCGGTGCGGTCCCCCTACAACCGCACCGGTTTCGCCCGTCAAACGGCACCTCTAAAAACTTTTAGTAATCCATTTCTTCGAAAGGAAACGAACCATGGGTGTTAACCTCTCCGGCCGTAGCTTCCTCAAGCTCCTCGACCTCACCACCGAGGAGATCGAGTACCTGCTCAAGCTCTCCAAGAACTTCAAGGATATGAAGCGCGCTGGCGTCCCGCACCGCTATCTCGAGGGCAAGAACATCGTCCTGCTCTTCCAGAAGACTTCCACCCGTACCCGCTGCGCCTTCGAGGTCGGCGGCATGGATCTGGGCATGGGCGTCACCTACCTCGATCCCGGTTCGTCGCAGATGGGCAAGAAGGAGTCCATCGAGGACACCGCTCGCGTTCTCGGCCGCATGTATGACGGCATCGAGTTCCGCGGCTTTGCCCAGGATGACGTCGAGGAACTCGCTGCTAAGTCCGGCGTGCCCGTCTGGAACGGCCTGACCACCGAGTGGCACCCCACCCAGATGCTCGCCGACATCCTGACCGTCCAGGAGAACTTCAACTACGACATCAAGGGCAAGACACTCGTCTTCATGGGCGACTGCAAGAACAACGTCGCTCGCTCCCTCATGGTCGTCTGCTCCAAGCTCGGCATGAACTTCGTGGCCTGCGGTCCCGAGGAGTGCATGCCCGCTGACGACGTCATCGAGGCCTGCAAGCCCATCGCCGAGGCCAACGGCTGCACCATCAAGCTGACCACCGACGTCAAGGACGGCGTCACCGGCGCTGACGTTCTCTACACCGACGTGTGGGTCTCCATGGGCGAGCCCGACGAGGTCTGGGCCGAGCGCATCGCTCAGCTCACCCCGTATCGTGTCACCTCCGAGGTCATGGCTATGGCCAACCCGGGTGCCATCTTCCTGCACTGCCTGCCCAGCTTCCACGACACCAACACCACCATTGGCGCCGAGAAGTGCGAGCAGTTCGGCATCACGGAGCAGGAGGTCACCGACGAGGTCTTCGAGAGCCCCGCTTCCAAGGTCTTTGACGAGGCCGAGAACCGCATGCACACCATCAAGGCTGTCATGTACGCCACGCTCAAGTAAGAGCATCTAGCATCTCGCTCGGGGTGTATTGCTGCACACCCCGAGCGGTTTTGTCTGGTAAATATCTCGCACCAAACGGCATGCACGGCACGGAAGAGCCGTTTCGAGCGAGATCAGTTAAATGATTTATGAAGGGGGGATGAGAACTATGACTGAGACCGCTAAGAAAAAGCGCGGTATGCCTTCATCGTTCACCATTCTTCTTGCTCTGCTGGCAATTGTTGCGATTATTACCGTTATCGTCTCCGGTACGTCCGGCGGCGAGGTTACCGCTGCCCGCCTGAGCGATTTCTGCACCGCTCCGATCTTGGGCTTTGCTGACGCTCTGCCCGTCTGCCTCTTCGTTATGATCCTGGGCGGCTTCCTCGGCATGATGACCGAGACCGGCGCTCTGGACAACGGCATTGCTGTTCTGGTGCAGAAGCTTAAGGGCAACGAGATCATGCTCGTTCCCGTGCTGATGCTCATCTTCTCCCTCGGTGGTACCACCTATGGTATGTGCGAGGAGACCGTTCCCTTCTACGCCCTGCTCGCCGCTACCATGATGGCTGCTGGCTTCGACCCCATGGTCGGTGCCGCTACCGTCCTGCTCGGCGCTGGCTGCGGCTGCCTCGGCTCCACGGTTAACCCGTTCGCCGTCGGCGCTGCCGTCGACGCTCTGACCGGCGTTGGCATTGAGGTCAACCAGTCCATCATCATCGGCCTCGGCGCCGTCCTGTGGATTGTCACCACCGCTATGTCCATCGTCTTCGTCATGGGCTATGCCAAGAAGGTCAAGGCCGACAAGGGTTCCACCATCCTTTCGATGCAGGAGCTCGAGGATGCCGAGGCCGCTCACGGTAAGGCTGCTTCCGAGGTTAACAAGGAGGTCAAGCTCACCGGTCGTCAGAAGGGTGTTCTGATCGCCTTCGCCTTCACCTTCGTCGTCATGATCGTCGGCTTCATTCCTCTGGCCGACCTCAACGAGGGCGTCGCCAACTTCTTCGACGCTGGCGCTGTCTACGACGCCGACGGTAACACCGTCGTCCAGGGCTGGTCTGCCCTGATCACCGGCCTGCCCATTGGCCAGTGGTACTTCGACGAGGCTTCCACCTGGTTCTTCCTCATGGCTATCCTGATCGGCATCATCGGTGGCCTGTCCGAGAAGCAGATCGTTAACACCTTCATCACCGGCGCTGCCGACATGATGTCCGTTGTTCTCGTTATCGCCCTCGCCCGTGGTATCTCCGTCCTCATGGCTAACACCGGTCTCGACGTCTACGTCCTCGACGCTGCCGCCAATGCTCTGGCTGGTCTGTCCGGCGTGATCTTCGCTCCCATGAGCTTCCTGGTCTACTTCGGCCTGTCCTTCCTGATCCCCTCGACCTCCGGCATGGCCACCGTCTCCATGCCCATCATGGGACCGCTGGCTGTTAAGCTTGGCTTCTCGCCCGAGGTCATGGTCATGATCTTCTCCGCCGCCATCGGTGTCGTGAACCTGTTCACCCCGACCTCCGGCGCCATCATGGGCGGTCTCGCCCTGGCCAAGATCGAGTGGACGACCTGGCTCAAGTTTGCTCTTAAGCTCATCGTCGCGCTCTCCGTCGTCTGCGCCGTTATCCTGACCATCGCCTGCGTGATGCTCTAAGTACCCAACGGGTACCCCACGGAAACCTTGACGATCCTGTAAGGGATCACCTGGTCATCGTCTGTCCGGTGGGGTCAACCCACCGGTAGACTCCTACCTTTAGCCCCCTCCCGTTCCGTGCGCGGGAGGGGGCGCTTTTTTGTTCCGGCGTTTTACCAAACGCCGTAACCGCTCGACGCTGCAAGCCCGCCAGAGCGGCAATCTGACGTTCAATCGTCGGGCATGGCCAAAAGGCCTATGCCCTCCTCTTTCACGTCACC
>CAKUHK010000046.1:0-18731 GCA_934655965.1 uncultured Collinsella sp. | reverse complement strand
TGGAAGTGATAGCCGCTGGTCACCGTCAGCAGCGGAAAGCTCTTGCCGCTGGCGATGTCGTGCAGGTAGCGCTCGATATCGCGGCGGTTGCGAATGTCCAGATCGGCCGTGATCTTGCCGTACACGCGGTGGTTGACGATCACGTTGAGCACGGCACCACCCGCGTCGACGATACTCGTGAGCTCATCGCCCGCCTGCTCCACGCTGTGGCGCACCTTGACCAGGCGCGTGGGCACAGCCGGGCTGCTCGCGGCCTCCTGCAGCACGTAGCCGCGATTGGTGGCGACGATATCGTGCCCGTCGGCGCGCAGCAGGGCAATATCCTGTACCACGACCTGACGGCTCACGCCCACCTCGCGGGCAAGTGCACTGCCCGAAACAGGATCTTTGGCTCCCTCGAGCACGCCCATGATGGCACGGCGACGCTCGCGGGCGTTCATTATTTACCGTCCAGCAGACGCAGGTGCTTGAGCGAAAGGTCCAGGATCGGGGCGGAATGCGTCAGCGCACCCGAGCTGATAAAGTCGACACCCAGGTCGGCCAGCGCGCGAATGTTGCCCGCGTCCACGTTGCCCGAGCACTCGGTCTTGGCGCGCCCGTCAATGAGCTCAATGGCAGCGGCCATGTCGTCGTGGGTCATGTTGTCGAGCATGATGATATCGGCGCCGGCCTCCACGGCCTCGCGCACCATGTCCAGGTTCTCGCACTCAATCTCGACCGTCGTGGTAAACGACGCATGGGCGCGTGCCATCTCGATCGCGCGCGTCACGCCGCCGGCGGCGTCGATGTGGTTGTCCTTGAGCATGACAGCCGTCGACAGGTTGTAGCGGTGGTTGCTGCCGCCGCCGATCTCGACTGCCGCCTTCTCGAAGACGCGCATGCCCGGCGTGGTCTTGCGCGTGTCGACGAGCACGGTCTTGGTGCCCTCGAGCGCCGCGGCCATCTGGTGCGTATAGGTGGCGATGCCGCTCATGCGCTGCAGGTAGTTGAGTGCCACGCGCTCGCCCGAAAGCAGCACACGCGCGTCACCGCGCACCTGACCCACATGGTCGCCGGCGTGCACCTCGTCGCCGTCCGCGACATCAAACAACACCGAGCTCTGCGAATCCAGCAGCTCAAAGGTACGGGCGAACACATCCAGGCCGGCGATGATGCCGTCGGCCTTGGCGATGAGCTCCACCGTGGCAGGGCGCGCCGTGGGGCATACGCTCGCCGTGCTCACGTCCTCAAAGGTGATGTCCTCGCGCAGGGCCTGCAAAATCAGATCATCGACGACGAGCTTCATGGTAATGGGATTCATGGTCTACTCCTCCACGGCCTGCGTGCCGGCGGCACGGGCCAAATCATCGATTGCCAGGGTGTCGGCGCTCAGGGCGCGGTGGCGTCCGTCGAGCGCGGGCTCGCCGGCCTGCTCCACGGCCAGCGACTCGCCGGTACGCATATACCAGGCAGCGCGGCGACCCCAGACCAGCGCCTCGAGCAGGCTGTTAGATGCCAGGCGATTCTTGCCGTGGACGCCGTTGCAGGCCGTCTCACCCGCTGCGTAGAGCTCGGGCATCGAGGTGCGGCCGTCCTTGTCGACCCACACGCCGCCCATAAAGTAGTGCTGCGTGGGCGTGACGGGGATAGGCTCGTCCAAGATGTCGCGGCCGTCCTCCAGGCAGCGCGCGCGGATGTTGGCAAAGTGTCCAGTCACCACATCGCGCTCGACGGGGGCAAAACTCAGCCACTCGTGCTCGGTGCCGTCTTGCTTCATCTGCTCGCGAATGGCGGCGGCGACCACGTCGCGCGGCTGCAGCTCGTCGGTAAAGCGCTCGCCGGCGGCGTTGAGCAGAATCGCGCCCTCGCCACGGCAGCTCTCGCTAATGAGGAACGTGCGGCCCGGCTGCGGCGAAAACAGGCCCGTGGGGTGAATCTGCACGTAGTCCAGGTGCTCCATCGTAATGCCGTGCTCCTGCGCGATATAGCAGGCGTCGCCCGTGAGCTGCGGGTAGTTGGTCGAGTGGTCGTACACGCCACCGATGCCGCCCGTCGCCCACAGCGTATGGCGAGCGTGAATCTCAAACGGCTCGCCGGCATGCACGCCCTCGGCGGCATTTGCTAGCTCGTCGGCGGGACGGACCGAGTCGTCCTCGTCCACGGGCACGGCGACGACACCGGTGCAAACCGTGGTGCCGTCGCACTCGTCGGTCAGGATATCGGTCATGGCCACGTGCTCAAGAATCTGCACGTTGTCCAGCTTGCGGACGGCCTGGAGCAGCTTGGTCGTGATCTCCTTGCCCGTAATGTCGGCATGGAAGGCGATGCGCGGGCGGCTGTGCGCGCCCTCGCGGGTAAAGTCGAGGCTGCCGTCGGCCGTGCGCTCAAAGTCCACGCCCATCGCCAGCAGGTCGTTGATGACCGAGCGGCTCGAGCGAATCATGATGTCGACGCTCTCGCGACGGTTCTCGTAATGACCGGCGTGCATGGTGTCCTCAAAGAAGGCGTCGTAGTCCGAGCCCTCGGGTAGCACGCAGATGCCGCCCTGTGCGAGCATCGAATCGCACTCGTCGACGGCGCCCTTGGAGAGCATGATCACGTGCGTGCTCGTCGGCAGATTGAGGGCCGCGTACAGGCCCGCTACGCCGCAGCCGGCAATGACGACGTCGCACTCCATGTCGGGGTATTGCTTGGTTTCCACAGGAATCCTCTCCCTTGAATGTGGCATGCGAGACCGTCCCTCATGCCACATTGTTTTAGCGCGCCGCGTACTCGAGCATGCGGTCGAGCGTGAGCTTGGCCTGATCGGCAGCCTCGTCTGACACGCCGATCTGTACCTCGCCCTCGCCCGTCTCCAGGCAGCGCACGAGCTTTTCGAGCGTGATGAGATCCATGTTGACGCAGGTGGGCTGCACCGCGGGAAAGTAGAACTTTTTGCCGGTGCCCTCGCAGCGGCGCTCGAGCTCGTAGAGCACGCCGCGGACCGTCACGATGATGAACTCACTCGCGTCCGACTCCTCGGCGTACTTGATGATGCCGGCGGTGGAGCCGATGTAGTCGGCCTCGGCAAGGACGTCGGCCTTGCACTCGGGGTGCGCCAGCACGAGCGCGTCGGGATGCGCCTCCGTCGCATCGACGATCTGCTCGACGGTGATGATGTGGTGGCGCGGGCAGTAGCCCTTGTTGAGGATGACGTGCTTTTGCGGCACCTGCTCGGCCACAAAGCGGCCCAGGTTTTGGTCGGGAATGAACAGGATGTGCTGCTGCGGCAGTTCGGAGACGATCTTGACGGCGTTGGAGCTGGTAACGCACACGTCACTCCAGCTCTTGATCTCCACCGTGGAGTTGACGTAGCAGACCACGGCCAGGTCGTCGCCATACTCGGCGCGGGCGGCATCGACCGTCTCGCGCTTGACCATGTGCGCCATGGGGCAGTCCGCGCCCGGCTCGGGCAGTAGCACGGTCTTGGTGGGGTTGAGCAGCTTGGCGCTCTCCCCCATAAACTCCACGCCGCACAGCACGATGGTCTGCTGCGGCAGGCTCTTGGCGAGCTTTGCCAGGTAGAAACTATCGCCGACATAATCGGCGACAGCCTGGACCTCGGGCGCCACGTAATAGTGTGCCAGGATCACCGCGTCACGTTGGGTTTTTAGTTGCTGAATGGCCTCGACGAGCTCTGCGGGCACCAGTGCCGCGCGCTCCGTTGCCGTCGTTGCCGATGCTAGGCCGGCCGCAATATCGCGTGCAAGCTCCGACGCATCCATGTTCGCGCTCTGTGCCATCAAGGCCCCTCTCTTTTGGCGAATCTTGGGGCTTTAGTATGACACCTAGGTTTACAGCTGACAAGACAGCTGTAAACCTAGGTGTAAAGTTGAAATAAAGATTCAATCTTGGGGCGGGTCCATTTTCGGACTGGCAAACTGAGGATAGTCGAGCTCTCGATAGCGCAGGGGGCATCTTTCGCCACCGCAATACCGCTCGGCGTGAGTTGCGCACCGTGGGGCGCAAATGGGGTGCACCTCCGTGAGCGGCAAGCGTCCGGTATGGCAAAATCGAGGTACTAAGGGGGCCCGATATGCTCAAAATTATCGCTTGCGACGACGATGTCGCTTTTCTAGATAGACTGCACCAGATGATCGACCGCTGGTCGGCCGAGACGGGCACGGCGGTCGACATTGCGCTCGTCACGCGCGGCGAGGACCTGCTGGCCCGCCATGCTTCATCGCGCGCCGATATCATCCTGCTCGACATGATCATGCCGCTCGTCAACGGCATGGACACCGCGCGCGAGCTGCGTCAATCCGACACCGCTGTACGCCTGGTGTTTTTGACCTCGTCGCCCGAGTTTGCGCTGGAGTCCTACGAGGTCCGCGCCTTCGACTACCTGCTCAAGCCCGTAACCTACGAACGCCTGGCGCAGCTGCTCGATGAGCTTTCGAGCATGCGCCCAGCGGCGACCGACGAGCTCGTCATCAAAACGTCTTTTGGCTACCACGCCCTGCGCCTGTCCGACATCGAATATGCCGAGGCGCGCAACAAGCACGTGGTGTTCCACCTGCGCGACGGGCGCGATATCGAGGCGCTCGAACCGTTTCGCAGCGTCGAGGACCAACTGGTCCAACACGCGACCTTCTTTAAATGCCACCGCAGCTACCAGGTCAACCTGCGCAACATCGACCACTTCAACCGCACGGAGATCGTCATGCGCTCGGGTGCGTGCATCCCGTTGGCCCGCAGCTGCAAACAGGGATTCCAGGACGCCTACTTTGCGGCACGGTTCGAGGGCGGGAGGCGCTGATGCTCCCCACGGCCGAAACGATTCTTTGGGCAATCCACCACGCAACGACCCTACTCTTTGGCGTTTTTGCCTCGGCGGCGCTGTGCGGCATCGAGATTAACCGCCGCCATTCACTCGAGCTGGTCGTGGTCGGTGCCATAACTGGAACCGCGTTTAGTCTCGCCAACGCCGTCGGCGGCGAGCTATTCGCCCGCCAAGCATATCCGCTCATCGTGCATCTACCGCTCATTATCTACCTATGCGTGCGTTATCGCGTGAGCCCGCTACTAACCATGCTGGGCGTCACCAGTGCCTACCTGAGCTGCCAGTTCAGCAACTGGATGGGCATCGCCGCGCTCGCCGCCACCGGTTCGCAAATCGCATACTACGTGGCGCGTATTATCACCACGGCCGGTGTCTTTGCCGTCCTTTTGCATTGGGCCGGCGACATCGGTCCGCGCCTGGCGATCAAAAGCCGCACCGAGCTAGAAATCTTGCTCATCCTGCCGCTCGTCTATTACATCTTTGACTACGCCACCAACGTCTACACCACGCTCTTCCATTCCGGCTCCGTGGTAACGGTTGAGTTTTTGGCGTTTGCGCTTTGTGCGTTCTACCTCATGTTTCTTGCCGTGTATCTGCGTGAATACGAGGCGAAGGAAACCGCCGAACGCGAGCGCTGGATGCTCGCGACCCGCGACAACGCAGCCATCAAAGAGCTCGAGGCCTGGCGCCAATCCGGACGCGAGCTTTCGGTTCTGCGCCATGACATGCGGCACTTCCTGCGCGGCCTTGCGGTTTTGATCGAAGAGGGTCACATCGACGAGGCACTCAAGCGCATCGACGATCTCTGCGAGACCAACGACCGCACCGCCGTGCGCCGCTACTGCGCCAACGACACGGTCAACATCGCACTTTCGTCATTTATCTCGGATATCAATCAACACGACATCACCGCCGACCTGCGCGCCGCCGTGCCCGAGAGCATCCATGTAGCCGACGTCGATCTGTTCAGTGTGCTCTCGAATGCCCTGGACAACGCCATCGTCGCCGCAAGTGCCGCTCCCCAGGGCAAGCGGTTCGTCAACCTGGACCTGCGCTACGAGGACGGGCAGCTGCTGCTTTTGGTCTCCAACACGTTTGACCGTCCGCCGCGCATGGTTGACGGCATGCCCATAGCCCAGCATGCCGGTCATGGCTTTGGAACCAAAAGCATTAAGCTTGCCGTCGAGCGCATGAACGGCAACTGCCAGTTCCGCATTAACGGCGATCGATTTGAGCTGCGCGCCGTGATGTAGCGGCGCGGCAAGCTGGCGCCACGACCGGTCCGTTAGAGCCGCTTCGCCGGCGCCAGTCCGCTACAGCGGCGCGGCGGCCGGGGTCAGTTGCTTGATGTAGGCCCACATGCGCTGCTTGGCGGCCTTATCGGTGAGCGCCGCCTCAAAACCGTCGAGCGCAAGCACGCGACGGCCCTGCACACGGGCGACCAGACCAGGCTTGAGCATGGCGGTATCGAAGTCGTCGATTGCCACGAGCATGTCGGCATAGGTCTCGCGCATGGTATCGGCCGCGCGATCGTCGAGCAGCAGCACAGCCTCGGGGTCCAAGGCCTCGAGCGCCTCACGGAATAGCTCGCACGGCAGGGCCTCGCCCACCGCGACCGTCCCGTCGCCCGCGCCGGCAACGCTTGCCAGCGCGCAGAAATCCTCGGGCGCATAACCGATGGCCCCGAGTGCCTTGCGCAGTGCGGCACCATCCGGGCCGGCGGCAAGCTCGCCGCCCGAGCGCTCGGCCTCATCCAAATCGCCTTTTACCAGCACAATCGGCGAGCACGCGTTGCCCGCGATACGCACGCCACGACCTGCGAGCGACGCAAGCTCCTGCTCGGTGGCCTGGGCGATAGCTTCTTTTTTCTGGCTTTGTGACGTGGGCATGCGCTCTCCAATCGTTTGCGTGCCCACCATTATATAAAAGAGCCGCCCGCGAGCGGTTGCTTTGCGGGCCGTTGGGTATAAGCACGGTCGTACTGAGTTTTACGCGGCCAAGCCGCGTCGCATTATGGAGGTCACCATGGCTGACATTAAGCAGATTACCCCCGAGAACTTCGACGCCATCGTTAACGACAGCCTTCCCGTGCTGGTAGATTTTTGGGCCCCGTGGTGTGGCCCCTGTCGATCGCTCTCGCCCATCGTGGACGAGGTCGCCGACGAGCTGGCCGGCAAGCTTGTCGTCGCCAAATGCAACGTCGACGACAACCAGGACCTCGCCATGAAGTTTGGCGTCATGAGCATCCCCACGCTGGTTGTCTTTAAGAATGGCGAGGAAATCGACCGTTCCGTTGGCGCGCTGCCCAAGGCAAGGCTGCAGGCACTGTTGGAGAAGCATCTGTAATACGCTTGTTACCTATCTGCCGTCCATGAGCGGTTTTACACCGCTCGCCGGAGTGCCGGGCACACCCCGCGCAACCACGGATAGTATGGTAGGTACAAACAGCCCCCAGTGAACGGGTGCGGGTCAGACGGACTCGCACCCGTTTTCTTATGCGACGGCGCCCAAGGCGGGCGTAGTAGAATCTGAAACACCGGATTGCCTCAAACATAAGGAGATTCCCATGCATGACGTTGGAATGAACATGAGCCAGCTTGCCATGAGCGTCAAGCAGGTCGACGACACCATCGAGCTCGCTCACGAGTGGAGCCATCAGCTGTTGCATGCGACCGAGAATTTTGACATGGAGCGTATTGGCACCAAGCTCGAAGCCGCTATGGCTGCGCTGCACGAGGCACACGATGCGCTCGAGGGCTACGAGGAGGCCATCGAGGCCGATCACAACTCCGTCGGCTCTGTGAAACTGGTGTAACGTGGCCGAACACGAGCACGCGCACAGTCACGGCGCGGACGCCGAAGCGAGCTGTCGCTGCAGTGGCTCCAGCTCCGAGCTGGTCCGCTTTTCGGTTACCGCGCCCGACGACCTGCTGCGCCGTTTTGACGAGCAGATCGCGCGCCGCGGCGACGTGGCCAACCGCTCCGAGGCCGTACGCGACCTGATTCGCGCGTCGATCGCCAAGGAGCAGATGCGTACGCCCGACGAGCAGGTCATCGGTTCGCTCACCATGATCTATGACCACCATACCGGCGATCTGACGCGCCGTCTGGACGAGGTGCAGCACGACTATACCGACGAGATTGTCTCGACCATGCACGTGCATCTGGACCACCACAACTGTCTGGAGATTCTGGCGCTCAAGGGTCGCGGCGAACGCGTCTACGAGCTGGCAGACCGCTTGCTGGGCCTGCGCGGCGTTAAGCACGGTGAACTCACCTGCGCCGCCACCGGGCAAAGCCTGGGACTGTAGCGGGATTTTCCGCAACGCACCTGCCAAAAAGGGACAGGTTTATTTTGGCAGGTTTAGAAGTTTTACCTACCAAAATAAACCTGTCCCTTTTCGGTCGGTTTTGACGAGGGAGAGCCGCATGCGGCATGTGCATATTCATGTGACGGGCATTGTGCAGGGCGTCGGCATGCGGCCGTTTGTGTATCGCGAGGCCATGGCGCACGGTATCTGCGGCTGGGTGCTCAACGCGGGCGACGGCGTGCATATCGAGGCGCATGCTTCGGGCGCGGCCGTCGACGGCTTTGTCGCCGCGCTGTCGGAGCACGCGCCTGACGCGGCACGGGTGGAGCGCGTCGAGGTTGCCGAGCTGGCAGCTGGCACTTGGGATGCCGTCGACGAACAGGGCTTTCGCATCGTAGCGTCGCAGGATCAGACCGCGCATACGACGCTCATCTCCCCCGATATCGCCACCTGTGACGACTGCCTGCGCGAACTGTTCGACCCCACCGACCGACGCTATCACTACCCCTTTATCAACTGCACCAACTGCGGGCCGCGCTTTACCATCATCCGCTCGCTGCCTTATGACCGAGCGGCCACCTCGATGGATCGCTTTCCCATGTGCCCCGCCTGCGCCGCGGAGTATGCCGACCCGCTCGACCGACGCTTTCATGCGCAGCCCGATGCCTGCTTTGATTGCGGCCCGCACATTACGTGGCGTGAGGCGGCGGGCGGTATGGAGCTCGAAGGCTCGGGAGCGACGCCGGCTATCGGCAGCACGCGCGAAACCAGCGACGCCATTATTGAGCGCTGTGTCGAGCTGCTGGCAAGCGGCGGCATTGTCGCCATCAAGGGGCTGGGCGGATTTCACCTGGCGTGCGACGCCGCCAACGAGCAGGCGGTGGCCGAGCTGCGTCGTCGCAAGCGCCGCAGCAACAAGCCACTTGCGGTTATGGTGCGCGACATTGTCGACGCCGAGCGCCTGTGCCATATCGATGACGTTGAGCGCGAGTTGCTTGGCGGCAGCGTCCGCCCCATCGTGCTGCTGCGTCGCCGTGCGACAGGCGAGGGCACCGACTTTTCCGACGTTCTCGCACTCGCACCGTCCGTCGCGCATGACCTGCCCGAGCTCGGCGTCATGCTCCCCTATACCCCGCTTCAGCATTTACTGCTTGCAGCCGCCACGTCGCGCGGCATGCATGCGTTGGTCATGACCAGCGGAAACCTGAGCGAAGAGCCCATCGAGACCGATGACGTTCTTGCTTGGGAGCGCCTCGTTGCAGCCGGCATTGCCGACGCGCTGCTCGGCAATGACCGCGCAATCCTCTCGCGCTATGACGACTCCGTGGTGCGCGTGGTCGACGGGGTCGTTATGCCCGTACGCCGCGCTCGCGGATATGCGCCGCAGCCGTTGCCGCTGCCGGCACTCGATGTCGTCGTGCCCTGTGTGCTCGCCTGCGGCCCGCAGCAAAAGGCAACGATCGCACTCACGCGCGAGGATGCGAACGACAAGGCAGTCTGTTTTGTGTCGCAGCATATTGGCGATGTCGAAAACGGCGAGACCTTCGATGCCTGGAATGCAGCACGCACGCGTCTGGAAGACCTTTTTGACCTGGCGCCTGCCGTGCTGTCATGTGACCTGCACTCCAGCTACCTATCGAGCCAGTGGGCCCGCGAACAGGCGCGGGAGCGCAATCTGCCACTTATCGAAGTCCAGCACCATCACGCGCACATCGCGAGCGTGATGGCCGAGGCCATCGCTGCGGGCCAGCTTGCGCCCGATGCACGTGTGCTTGGCATCGCTTTTGATGGCACGGGCGCCGGCGCCGACGGAACCATATGGGGCGGTGAGTTTCTTGTCGCCGGTCTTGCCGATTTTGAGCGCGCCGCTCACCTGCGTACCTGGGCGCTCCCCGGCGGCGCTGCATCCGTGCGCGATGCCCGCCGCAATGCATTCTCCCTGCTAAGCGAGCTCGACTTGCTCGAGCACCCGGGCGCCGCGGGGCTCTTGGGCAGCCTCGACAGGCAAACGCGTAGCGTGACGACAACGATGCTCGAGCGGAGCATCAACAGTCCGCGCACGAGTAGCGTGGGCCGCCTGTTTGACGCCGCGGCGGCAATCTTGGGCATCTGCGGCACCGCAACCTACGAGGGCGAACCCGCCATCGAGCTCGAAGCCGCCGCCTGGCGCGCACTTGACGACGAAAACAGCCATTTCACTGGCAATCAGGCGGGTGTATCCGCATCCGCTTCAATATCGCTGGACAGTTTGTTCAGATACGTATTAACTACAGACCCCCTATCCGACATTTTTGGCCCCATTTGGACTAAAAAGAGCTCTCCAGACACCCCATTAGCGGCGAATATGTCTGCCGAACACCCCAAATCGACCCATTTGGGGTGTTCGCAGACGGCTTTTGCCACCCAGAGCCCATCACAAAAATACGTATCTGAACTAACTGTCCAGGCGGCCTCGGATAGCTCCCTCGTTTTGGACCAAAAACCATTTTTTGAGGCGCTTTTGGAGGGAATTGAGGCCGGCGCGCCGGCCGATAGGCTCGCGCTCGACTTCCACATCGCCATTGCGCACGCTACCGCCCGTATCGCGCGAGAGATCTGCACCCGTGAAAGCCTCGACACCGTCGCGCTCTCGGGCGGCGTGTTCATGAACCGACTTTTGCTTCAGCTCCTCACGCGCGAACTCAAAGACGCCGGTCTTACCGTCTTGATTCCCCATACCGTGCCCGTTAACGACGGCTGCATTGCCTACGGCCAGGCGGCCGTCGCCCGTGCTTGCCTCGTGCAGGCAGCACCGCGCTAGGCAGTCCCGCCGGCCTGTGTGCTACCGTCTCACAGGTGTAACGCGTTTGCTCGTGACCCCCGCGAGCGCTACCATCAACTGATGGATAATTAAGCGCCTATCCAGCGCAAAGCGTATAAAAGGGGAACATTATGTGCCTTGCCGTTCCCGGTAAAGTGACCAAACGCGACGATGACCTTAAGGCCACCGTCGACATGATGGGCATCGAGCGCCCCGTTTCGCTGCGCCTCGTACCGACGGCGCAGGTAGGCGACTATATTCTCGTGCATGCCGGCTTTGGTATCCAGATTGTCGACGAGCAGGAAGCTCAAGAGACGCTCGAGCTCGTCAACACCATGACCGAGCTGGTCGAAGAGGACCAGCTGGCCACCAACCCGGCCGAGGCATACTAGTGGCGGCGGCGCAGCCGGTTCGCTCCGGCATCGACTTTTCGGCATTTCGCGACCCCAAGCTGGCACGCGAGCTCATCGACCGCATTCACGAGCTTGTCGGCGACCGCAGCATCAACCTTATGGAGGTCTGCGGCACGCATACCGTGAGCATCGGCCGCTATGGCTTTCGCTCCATTATGCCGGCGGGGCTCAAGCTGCTGAGCGGCCCGGGCTGCCCCGTCTGCGTCACCGCCAACCGCGATATCGACCATGCAATCGCACTTTCCAACATGGACGGCGCCATCATCACCACCTTTGGCGACATGATGCGCGTGCCCGGGTCGTCCACCTCGCTTGCCGCGCAAAAGGCGGCCGGACGCGACATCCGCATCGTCTACTCGCCGCTCGACGCGCTCGATATTGCCGAGCAAAACCCCGACCGCCCGGTCATCTTTATGGGCGTCGGCTTTGAGACCACGACGCCCACCATCGCCGCCGCCATCCTGGAGGCCGACGCGCGCGGGCTCCAGAACTTCTCGATCTATTGCGCTCACAAGACCACGCCGCCGGCGCTGCGCGCGATTGCTAACGACCCCGAGACGACCATCGACGGCTTTATCCTGCCGGGCCATGTCGCCACCATCACGGGCCTAGCGCCCTTTGGCTTTTTGGTCGACGAGTTCAGCACCCCAGGCGTGGTAACGGGCTTTGAGCCGGTCGATATCTTGCAGGGCATCTGCATGCTGGTCCAGATGATTGTTGAGAGCCGGCCTGCAATTGACAACGCCTACCGTCGCGGCGTCAATGCAGACGGCAATCCCGTGGCGCGCCAACTGGTCGAGCAGGTGTTTGAGCCGTGCGACACCACATGGCGCGGGCTGGGTCCGATTGCGGACTCGGGCCTTTCCATCCGTCCCGAGTTCTCGCGCTTTGATGCCGGCGCTCGCTATGACGCGCCCGTTGAACCGACGGTCGAGCCGCGTGGATGCCGCTGCGGCGACGTGCTGCGCGGGGCCATTACGCCGAGCGATTGCCCGCTCTTTGGCCGCGCCTGCACACCCGAGCACCCCGTCGGCCCATGCATGGTGAGCTCCGAAGGCAGCTGCGCGGCATATTTCCGATATCAAGGCTGATGGATTCCGCTGTTCTGGCGAACGTCGGGCCGGTCGACGCTGCGCCCCATCCGCATCTTCCCTCCCACGATTGGAGTTTTCGATATGTCTCGTACCGTCACCGATAGCACTGTCCTGCTGGGCCATGGCTCCGGCGGTCAGATGATGAAACGCATTATCGACGAGGTCTTTCTGGATGCCTTTGGGTCACCCGAGCTGCTCGAGGGCAACGATGCCGGCGTCGCCGCGCTGCCCGTGAGCGGGCGCATCGCTATGTCGACCGACAGCTTTGTGGTGACGCCGCAGTTCTTCCCCGGCGGCAATATCGGCCGTCTCGCCGTATGCGGAACCGTCAACGACGTCGCGACATCGGGCGCCAACGTGCGCTACCTTTCGTGCGGCTTCATCCTCGAAGAGGGCTATCCCATGGACAAGCTGCGCCAGATTGTGCAAACCATGGCAGAGACGGCGCGCGAGGCAGGCGTGGCCATAATCACGGGCGACACCAAGGTTGTCGAGCGCGGCGGGGCCGACGGCGTCTACATCAATACCGCCGGCGTGGGCGAGGTGCCCGCGGGCGTGACGCTCAGCGGCGCTAACTGCCAGCCCGGCGATGTCATCCTGGTCTCGGGCACGCTGGGCGACCACGGTATCGCCATCATGAGCCAGCGCGAGGGTCTGGCGTTTTCGAGCACGATCGAAAGCGATGCCGCACCGCTCAACCGCCTGATTGCCGACGTGTTGGCGGCCGCTCCCGACACGCGTTGCTTCCGCGACCCCACACGCGGCGGCCTGGCATCCACGCTCAACGAGTTTGCGCAGGCCAGCGGCGTTGCCATGGAGGTCGACGAGGACGCCGTACCCGTGCGCCCCGACGTGCAGGCCGCTTGTGAGATGCTCGGCTACGACGTGCTGCAGGTTGCCAACGAGGGCAAGATGGTCGCCGTGGTGCCAGCCGAGCAGGCCGATGTCGCGCTGTCGGCCATGCGTGCCGCGCGCTACGGCGAGAACGCCGCCATTATCGGCCGCGTGTTACCGCTTGCCGAAGGCGCTCGACCCGCCGTGCGCGTGCGCACCGGCTGGGGCTCGACCCGCATCCTCGACATGCTCGTGGGAGAGCAGCTGCCCAGGATCTGCTAGCGGCAAAGGGCCACATCCGCCGCAGCGCAGCTCGAGGCTGCTACAGATATTCAGATTCCAAACGCGCCCGACGCGCAAGCCCAGTATCATGGGGTGCGCTTTACAACTCAAACGGCAGGAGCACCCATGGCAGCAGCTTATTCCCATGTGATCTTTGATCTGGACGGCACCATCCTCAACACGCTCGAGGACCTAGCGGCCGCCGGCAACCATACCTGCGAGATGCACGGCTGGCCCACGTTTGCCGTAGACGAGTACCGCTACAAGGTGGGAAACGGCATGCTCAAGCTGGTCGAGCGCTTTATGCCCGCCGAGTATGCAGGCGACGGTCGTATGTTTGAGCAAACGCTTGCCGAGTTTAGGGCTTATTACGGTGAGCACAAGGAGGACCACACTGCCCCCTACGCCGGTACGATCGAGATGCTCGACCGCCTGCGCGCCGCGGGCGTTCAGCTTGCTGTGTTCACCAACAAGGATCATATTTCGGCGGCTCCGCTTATCGAAAAGTATTTTGGTCCCGAGCGCTTTGCGCTGGTACAGGGTCGTGTGGACGCATTTCCGCCCAAGCCCGAGGCTCCCGTCACGCTGCACGTGATGAAGGAACTGGGTGCCAATCCGGCGACCACGCTCTATGTAGGCGATTCGAATGTCGATGTCCTGACCGGCCACAACGCAGGCCTTAAGAGCGCCGGCGTCACCTGGGGCTTCCGCGGCCGAGCAGAACTGGAGGCCGCCGGCGCCGACTACGTGGTGGATACCCAGGATGAACTCGCCGCGCTGATCTTGGGCGAGTAGCGGAGCCGCAGCGCTACGCAGTCACGGCGATTGTGCCGTGCGGAAAGCGCGTCCCACCCCATCCGGAAACCGCGACCCGGAATTCGGCCAAAAACCGGGCCACATTTTCCCGTGCACCCACGATGCGCCAACCTCCCAAGAAGTGTCCCCAACTGCCGGCAGAAAAGGAACGTCCCCAAATGCCGCACCATGGCAACGCCGATGTCTTGACAATGCCAGCGAGCGGTCGCCAGAGCGAACAAATTGGCATGAAAAGAGGACGGCATAGACCTTCTGGTCATGCCGTGCTCTTTGAATGACAAGTTGTCGCTCTGGTGACCGCGCAGCGTCGAGCAGTTACGGCGTTTGGTAAAACGCCGTAACGAACTACCGCGTAACTCCCCTAGCTCATCATCGCATTCATCATCTCGGTGGTTGCGGAATCGTCGGCAGACCACTCGTTGTCGTCGTTGCAAGAGTACTTGAAGGTAACCTTGGTGTCCTTGGGCTTGGCGGCCTTGGTCACATCGACCATCACCTGACCGGCCATCTTGTACAGGTCGTCCTCGGACGGCAGCTCATCGAGTGCCGCGATCTTCTCCTGATACTGGGTGGCGAAATCCTCGACGATCTTGTTCATGGACTTGCAGGTGATGGTGACTTCGGCGGTTGCGGTGCCCTTGTCCTCGTCGACCGTCACGTCACCGATCTTATAATCAAAACCCTCGAGATAGCTCTTGGCATACTCCTTGGGATCGATGCCCAGCTGCTCAAACTCGTCGCCCGAAGCCTCCTCCAGACCGGAGAGGAAATCGTCGCCGCCGTTCTTGATCTCGTCAAACTGACTCGTAAGGTCGTTGGTGATGAGCTCCTCCACCGAAGGCCCTCCGCAGCCGGAAAGCAGGACCACGCACGCGACCAAGGCAGCCATCAGGGGCGCAAGCAGCAGCTTCTTCTTCATGTCATTCCTCCAAACAAGCGGCGCCGCGTTCCCTGCGCAGCGCGCATCGTGACAGTAAGCCCATATTAGCGGCTCAGCCCAAATCTCAACGCCGCGAAAGCGCAGACGGCTCAATTTGCCGAGCGAATGGCCCGTAAATACAGGCCCCCTATGCAATAAAACCCGCCAACTCGGTCTAATAAAAAAGGGCGGCCGGAGAACCCGACCACCCTTGAACATCCTCTGGATGCCGCAACTTACTTGCGGACGACCTTGACGATGGCATCACCGGCGGCGACAGAGGAATCAGCCTCGACGGCGAGCTCGACATCGGCAAACTCGGCGGTGTTGGACACGGCCACGACAACGCAGTCCTTATAACCGGCAGCGGCGATCTTGGCGCGGTCGATCTTGAGCATGGGCTGGCCGGCCTTCACGACGTCGTCGGCCTTGACGAAGCCCTCGAAGCCGTCGCCGTTCATGTTGACGGTATCGACGCCAACGTGCACCAGAACCTCGATGCCGCTATCGGACTGCAGGCCCACGGCGTGGCCCATGGTGACGGTCACCTTGCCGTCGCAGGGAGCGTAGACCAGATCGTCCTCGGGCCACACGGCGCAGCCCTTGCCCAGAACCTCGCCGCCAAAGACGGGATCGGGCACGTCGACCATCTTGATGACCTTGCCCTTGACGGGCGAGCACAGCACGTCGGCGCCGGCAGAAGCAGAGATGGAGGCAGGAACAGCGGCAGCCGCAGGCTCAGCCTTCTTCTTGAACATGTCAAACAGACCCATACGTTTTCTCCTCTTGATTAAGCGCAACGTTATGCGCATGCCTATGGTGATTATAGTGCCAATTGGTCCAAATTCTAAGGCGAGGGCTCGAATCGTCGGCCTCTTCCAAAACTTTCGCCCCGGCGGCACCCATGCTGTTGATTAGCCCTCGATGAGCCCCAAGTGCACAAAGGCGTTCCAGATGCCATCGTCATCGACATCGGTGGTCACGTAGTCGGCCGCGGCCTTGCACTCGTCGCCGCCCGACCCCATGGCCACGCCCGTGGCGCACGCCTCGAACATCGGGATATCGATCTTGGCATCACCGAAGGCAACGGTATCGGCACGGTCGGCGCCCAGATGCTCGAGCAGCGTGTTGACGGCATGTGCCTTGGTGATGCCGCGCACGCCCATGTCGCCAAAGAGCGCCGTCTCGCCGGCGCCGCCCCAGGTATGACACTCAAGGTCGGGGAACTCCTCGATGCTATCCAGATGATCCTGATAGCTCGACAGGATAAAGCTCACCTTATTGAGGTCGTCACGGTAAAGCGATGCACCGTAGACCATGCCGTGCATGACGTCGTCGGTCTCGAGCTCGTCGGCGTTCTCCACGCCCTTGCGACCCATATAGGTCTGCAGCACCGGGCGTGCCGCCTCGCGAAAGTGCTCACTCGCGAACAGGCCGTTGTTGCTCTCGAGATAGAACTCGAGGCCGCGGCCGTGCAGCCAGTCGACGATGTGGCGACACTGGTCGGCGGTGATGAGCTGGTGCATGACCACCTCGCCCGCCGACTCGACATAGGAACCGTTGCCGCCGATCATGCCGTCGAAACCGATAGCTTCGAGCTCGGGCGGCACCTCGGCCTTGCTGCGGCCCGTGCACATATAAGCCAGGTGCCCATTGGCGCGGGCGGCCCGGATGGCCGCCACGCAGGACGCAGGAATGTTGCCCTCATAGTCGGTGATCGTGCCATCGACATCAAGGAACAAAATTTTACGGGAGGACATAGAGCGGCCCTTTCTGGATTGGGAGGCGAAGCGCGACAGCAGTGATAAGCCCGCAGGTTGAGCAGGCGTCAGCGAGCCGGCTCCAAGTGCCCCAGGTCGCCGCGAAAGAGGAGCGACGCGTACTTCCGTACGCGAGCGACGGTTTGAGTGGCGAGATGGGGTGCTTGGGGCCGGTGCAGCGTCGACCGGTCCGGCGTTCGGTAGAACGCCGGAACCTAAATGCCATTGGACTTGATGATCTTCTGGTATGCGAAGAAGCTGTCCTTGCGGCGGCGCTCGTAGGTGCCGGTGCCGTCGTCGTACTTATCGACGTGGATGAAGCCGTAGCGCTTGCGCATCTCGCCGGTGCCGGCGGACACCAGGTCGATGGGGCCCCACCAGGTGTAGGCGATCAGGTCAACGCCGTCGGCGATGGCCTCGCCCATGGCCTTGATGTGGCTCTGCAGATAGGCGATGCGGTACGGATCGTGGATGGAGCCGTCCTCTTCGACCTCGTCGTAGGCGCCCATGCCGTTCTCGACCACCATCAGCGGAATCTCGTAACGGGCGTAAATCTCGTTGAGGGCGATGCGCAGGCCCAGTGGGTCGATCTGCCAGCCCCAGTCGGTGGACTCCAGGTAGGGGTTCTTGCCGCCAAAGGTCATGTTGCCCTCGGTCATCTCGTGGTCCTTGTGCGTGCCCACGGTGCCGGACATGTAGTAGCTAAAGGTGTAGAAGTCGACCTTGCCGTCGGCGATATCCTGCAGGTCGCCATCCTCCATCGCAAGCTCGACGTCGTTCTCGGCCCAGAAGCGCTTGGCGTAGAACGGGTACTTGCCGCGCACCTGCACGTCGGAGCAGTACCAGTTCATGGAGTTCATCTGCTGCTGCGTGGCGAACACGTCGACCGGATCGCACGTGGCGGCGTAGGAGAGGATGAAGCAATCCATGTTGCCCATCTTGAACTGCGGGTAGTGCTCGTGGGCGTAGCGCACGACGCGGCCGCTGGCCACAAACTGATGATGCAGGGCCTGGAAGCGCTGCTGAGCGGTGGTCTTGATGGCGCTCGCCGGACCCTCGAAGCCCTGGATCAGGCCGGTCTCCATCATGGCGCCCATGTCCATGGTGCCGCAGTTGATCTCGTTGAAGGTGAGCCAGAATTTGACCTTGTCCTGATAGCGGTCGAAGACGGTCTGGCAGTACTTCTCAAAGAAGCCGATGGGCTCGCGGCTTGCCCAGCCGTTGTACTTCTCGACCAGGTGATAGGGCATCTCGTAGTGCGAGAGCGTCACGAGCGGCTCGATATTGTGAGCACGCAGGCAGTCGAAGACGCGGTCGTAGAAGGCGAGACCGGCCTCGTTGGGCTCGGCGTCGTCGCCGTTGGGGAAGATACGGCTCCAAGAGATGGACATGCGGAACATGTTGAAGCCCATCTCGGCGAACAGCGCGATGTCCTCCTCGTAGTGATGGTAGAAATCGATGCCGTCATGGTTGGGATAGAAGCGGTTGGGATCGATGTCGATCGTGATCTGACGCGGCTCCTTGTAGCTACCGCCCAGGAAGTGGTCGTCGACGGAAGCGCCGCGGCCGTCCACGTTCCAAGCGCCCTCAAACTGGTTGGCGGCGGTGGCGCCACCCCAATAGAAACCCTCGGGGAACTTGATGTTTGCCATGAGCATCTCCTTTGCATCGCGGGTCGATAAGCCGAGTATCGCCCACGCG
>CAKUHK010000045.1:0-18737 GCA_934655965.1 uncultured Collinsella sp. | reverse complement strand
CTGATGAATTTGTCCTGATAGGCACCCTGTCGCAGCGTTTCGCGGCTACAATAGACGGGTTACATCGACGTAATGCATATAGAACGCAAGAAAGGATCCGCATGGCAAGCCTGTCGGATGAAATCTCGTCGCGCCGCACATTCGCGATCATCAGCCACCCGGACGCCGGTAAGACCACGCTTACCGAGAAGCTGCTGCTCTATACCGGCAGCATCCAGACCGCCGGTTCGGTCAAGGGCAAGAGCTCGGCCAAGCACGCCGTCTCGGACTGGATGGACATCGAGAAGGAGCGCGGCATCTCCGTTACCTCCTCGGTGCTGCAGTTCACCTATAACGGCGCCTGCGTCAACATCCTCGATACCCCCGGCCACCAGGACTTCTCGGAGGATACCTACCGTACCCTTATGGCCGCCGACGCCGCGGTCATGGTCATCGACGGCGCTAAGGGCGTCGAGGCCCAGACCAAGAAGCTCTTTAAGGTCTGTACGCTGCGCCATATCCCCATCTTCACCTTTGTGAACAAGCTCGACCACGAGGCTCGCGATCCGTTTGAGCTCATGGAAGAGATCGAGAACGTTCTGGGTATCAATACGTATCCCATGAACTGGCCCATCGGCAGCGGCCGCAACTTCCGCGGTGTGTTCGATCGCCAGACCCGTCGCGTCATCGCCTTTGAGGGTGACGGCCACGCCAACGCCACCAAGAAGGTCGCCGAGGTCGAGGCCGAGCTGGGCGACCCTTCTATGGACGAGCTCATCGGCGAGGAGAACCACAAGAACCTAATGGACGACATCGAGCTGCTCGATGGCGCCGGCGACGAGCTCGATCTGGATGCCGTGGCCTGCGGCAAGCTGAGCCCGGCGTTCTTTGGCTCGGCACTCACCAACTTTGGCGTTGAGCCCTTCCTCAAGGAGTTCCTGCGCCTGGCCCCGACGCCGCGCGCCTACACCGACACGCTCACCAGTGAGCCGGTCGATCCCTGCCGCGACGACTTTAGCGGCTTCGTGTTTAAGATCCAGGCCAACATGGACAAGAACCACCGCGACCGCATCGCCTTTGTGCGCATCTGCTCGGGCAAGTTCGAACGTGGCATGGACGCCTTCCATATGCAGGGCAACCGCAAGCTCAAGCTGGCCACGGGCACCTCGATGATGGCCGACGACCGTGCCATCGTGGACGAGGCATACGCAGGCGATATCGTGGGCCTGTTCGACCCGGGCATCTTTAGCATCGGCGATACTGTGTGCTCCGGTAAACATCACGTGCAGTACCCGCAGATCCCGACGTTCGCGCCCGAGATGTTTGCCCGCATCACGCAGGTCGATACCCTCAAGCGCAAGCAGTTCGTGAAGGGTATGGAAGAGCTTGCCCAGGAGGGCGCCATCCAGATTTTCCGCGAGCTGGGCGCCGGTATGGAGAGCGTCATCGTGGGCGTGGTCGGCGTGCTGCAGTTTGAGGTGCTCGAGCGCCGCCTGAAGGCCGAGTATCGTGTTGAGGTCCGTCGCCAGCCGCTGCCCTATACCGACATCCGCTGGATCCAGAACGATCCCGATACCATCGATATTCCGGGCCTGTCGCTTACGCGCGACACCCTGCGCGTCGAGGACATGCGCGGCGGCAAGCTGCTGCTGTTCACGAGCCCGTGGAACGTGGATTGGGCAACCGACCACAACCCCGACCTGATTCTGTCGGAGTTTGGCAACGTCACGTTTTAGCGCATCGGCGCGGCGGTCCAACGGGGCTGCCGCGCTCCTTGCTTGCCTGCCGCCGGCGGAGCGGCTATCATACCCACCGTCGTCTCAAGACCGGGGCGGCCGAGCAGTTCGGGTCCGATATCCTGCTCGTTAAACCTAAAACCAAAGGAGTACATAATGATCAAGAAGGTCATGGAGGACTACAAAGTCCTGTTGCGGAGCATTCCCGCGGCAACGGTTTCGCTGTTTATCGTGAGTGTCATCATGATGAACCTGCTGGCCAACAAAGAGCTTATCAGCCTGCCGTATCTGGCGCTCGACTGCGGCTTTGTCGTGAGCTGGGTCTCGTTTTTGTGCCAGGACATGATCTGCAAGCGTTTTGGCGCCAAGGCATCCATCAAAATCTCTATCCTCGCGCTGTTGGTCAACCTGGCGGTGAGCCTGTGCTTTTGGCTGTGCTCGCTCACGCCCGGCATGTGGGGCGCCTACTACGACACGGGCATGATCGAGGTCAACACCGCCCTCAATGCCACCATCGGCGGCACCTGGTACGTGGTGTTTGGCTCGTCGCTGGCCATGCTCACCTCTGCCGTGGTCAACTCCACGCTCAACCAGTCGCTCGGCCGCATGCTCAAAAAGAATAACTTTGCGAGCTTTGCCTTCCGTTCCTATGTATCCACGGGCATTGGCCAGTTTATCGACAACCTGGTCTTCGCCATTGTGGTGAGCCACACGTTCTTTGGTTGGACCTGGGTGCAGGTGTTTATGTGCTCGCTGACCGGCGCTGTCGCCGAGCTGCTGTGCGAGGTCTTCCTGAGCCCGGTGGGCTACAAGGTCGTGCGCAGCTGGGAGCGCGAGAACGTGGGCGCCGAGTACCTCGAGCGTCACGCAACTGCCTAAGGAGCCAGCATGCAGGTGTTGATCACGGGCGCTTCGGGCGGCATCGGTGCCGCATGCGTGCAGCGATTTTTGGATGAGGGCCACGAAGTGGTGGGTTTCGACCTGCTGCCGGCCACGATCGAGCATGAGCGCTACCGCCACCTGATTGTGGACGTCCGTGAGCCGAACACGTTTCCGGACGACCTGGAGCCCCGGGTGATCGTGAATGTCGCCGGCACACAGGACTCGGCCGACGACATTGCGGCCAACCTGACGGGCACGATCAACGTGACCGAGCACTATGCCTTTGTGGGGGAGGGCCTAGCCGCTAAGCCGGCGCCGGCCATTCGCTCCGTAGTCAACGTGGGCTCGGCGAGCGGGCATACGGGGTCGGAGTTCCCTGCATACGCGGCTAGCAAGGGCGGCATTATCGCCTATACCAAGAACCTTGCGAATCGTCTGGCGCCGCAGGCCATCGCCAACAGCGTGGACCCGGGCGGTGTCATCACGCCGCTCAACCGTTGTGTGATGGAAGACGAGCGTCTGTGGGCCCAGATTATGGACCTCACGCCGCTCAAGCGCTGGGCAACGGCGCAAGAGATCGCCGAGTGGATCTACTTTGTGGGTGTGACCAACCGGTTTATGACCGGGCAGAGTCTGCTCATCGATGGCGGCGAGGCCGGCCGCACCCAGTTTATTTGGCCCGAGTAATAAACGCGCCCGATGGCAAGCTGTCGGGCGCGTTTTTGATGTATCGATTTTTAGCCGAGGCAAGTCCAGTTGACGGGGCTTGAGCCATGCTGTTTGAGTAGCCGATTGGCGGCTGAGAAGGGGCGAGACCCCATGAAAGCTGGGAGTTCCGCCGTGGCACGGTTGGCCGAAAGCGGCGAGGGGTGTGTGGACGCCAGGCAGAACTTGCCGGTCGCCTCGCCCGTGCCGGTTGCGGCGAGCTTGCCTTCGACCATCTGCTGGGCAAAGCGTCCCCACGCCAAAAAGACTACCGGTTGGGGCAGCTGGCAGCAGCACTCGATGAGGTAGTCGGTCAGGACGCTCCAGCCTAGCTTGGCGTGTGAGTTGGCAGCATGCTCGCGCACGGTGAGCGTGGTGTTTAGGAGTAAGACGCCCTGCTGTGCCCATGGCGTTAAGTCACCCGTGGCGGGGATGGGACAGCCCAGGTCCGCATTGAGCTCCTTATAGATGTTGCGCAGGCTCGGCGGCAGCTTGGTTTGTGTCGCGGGAACCGAGAACGATAACCCCATGGCTTGGTTGGGCCCGTGATAAGGGTCTTGGCCCAAGATGACGACCTTGACCTGATCGACCGGCGTGTAGGCGAGGGCATTGAGAATGTCATCTTGCGCCGGATAGATCGTCTGCTCGGCACGCAAAAGGGCGATGCGCTCGAGCAGCTGGTTCGTGGTGTCACGTACCGGCTGCGGCGCATCGCCCAACCAAGTTGCTATGTTACGGTCGTGAGTTGCGGTGTCCATGGGGCTCCTTTGTGGCAGATGTTTTGCTGGCATCTATTGTAAGGGCGCCTTGTGGAGCGAGGCCAATGGCATGAATAAAAAGCGCGCGTCCTAGGAGACGTGCTCGGGTGCTCCTGCCATGCGGGCGCGGGCGTTCTCGCGTGCGAAAAGGCGCGGGAGCTCGACGGTCGCCACCATCACGCCGGTCAGGATGAGGGCGGCGCCAAAGAAGGCGATGGGGCTCAGGATCTCGCCAACCAGGAAGAACGAGAAGACGGCGGAGCAGACCGGCTCAAGCGAGAAGGCAAAGCCCGTGGTCTCGGCGGGAACATGAGGCTGCACGAGCGTCTGCGTGATGAAGCCGTAGGCCGAGCAGATGAGCGCGAGGGCAACGACGACCACAATCTCGCTGGGCGTGCTGGGAAGCGTAAAGCCGCCAAAGACGCATGCGGCGATGCCCGAGAACAGGCCGCCAAAGCCCAGCTGCCAAACGCCCAGGGACAGTGGGTCGACTTCTTCGACAAAACGCTTGGCGACGATGATGTGGCCGGCATAGACAAAGGCGGAGAGCAGCATAATGAGCGCGCCGGGGTTGAGGCTGGTAAAGTCGGCGCCCGAAAGCAGCAGCATGCCGCAGGTGACAATGGCGGTGCCGACGAGCACCTTGCGCTCTGGGGCGCGACGCAGCAGGGCGGCGTTGGCAAACGGCACGATCACGACCGTCAGGCTCTGCAAAAAGCCGGCGGTGGAGGCAGACGTGAGGCTGGAGCCCAAGCACATGCAGGTGAGCTCGGTTGCCATAATGGCGCCGATGATGGCGGCGCGGACCATCAGGTCGCGGTTAATGCGGAAAGCGCGCTTATGGAAAAGCAACAGGCAGGCCGCGAAGGCGATGAGGCAGCGAAGCGCGACGATGCTCGTGGCGTTCATGCTGTCCATGCCGATCTTCATAAGGGGGTACGAAAAGCCCCATGCGACGGGAACGGAAAATGAGAGCGCGATTGCTTTTTTGCGATCCATGGGACTCCTTTTGTTACAGAACGGTTTCGCAAAAAGGATTCTGCTCCCAGATATGGGTGTAGTAAAGCGAATGTATCTTCAGTATGATTAAGCAAAGCTAAAGTAGGTGTGAAAAGCGCTGGCAAAACGTTTTACGGCTGCATCGTTGTGGAGGCAAGATGACATCCCGGTATCAGATTGTTTGTATGGTGGTCGATCGCGGCAGCCTCAAGGGCGCGGCCGATGAGCTGGGCTATACGCAAAGCGCGGTGAGCCAGGCCGTCAAGGCGCTCGAACGCGAGCTGGGCACCACGCTTATCGAGCGCGGCAAGCAGGGTGTTTCGCTTACGCGCGACGGCAAACAGTACCTGCCGTATCTGCGTCAAATTGTAACGGCCGAGGCCGAGCTCGAGGGCAAGCGCCAAGAGCTGCTGGGCCTGTCCTCGACCGATATTCGCATTGCGACGTTTACCAACGTGAGCCGAACCGTGCTGCCGCGCGTGATTCGCGACTTTGGCACGCTGCATCCGGGTGTGCGCTTTACCCTCAAGCAGGGCGATTACACGCGCAACGCCCAGTGGGTGCATGACGGTGTGGTGGACTTTTGCTTTACGGCGCGCGGGTTTACCGCCGGGCTGCAGAAGCGCGTGGTCTATCACGATGAACTCGTGGCGCTGCTGCCGGCGACGCATCCGCTGACGGCAAAGGAAAAAGTGACGCTGGCGGATCTGGCGTCCGAGCCATTTGTTCTGCTGGACGAGGGCGAGCAGAGCTTGGTGCTCGACGCGTTTGCCACGCATGGGCTGTCGCCGCATGTGACGAGTGAGGTCACCGACGACTACACCATTATGGCGATGGTGGAGGAGGGCCTAGGCGTGAGCATGCTCTATCGCCGTACCGTCGAGGGCATGAGGGCCGATATTCGCGTGCGCCCCATCGTACATGCCCCTTCGCGCGACGTGGTGGCAGCCTGGCGCAGCTGGGACACCATGCCCATTGCCACCAGGCGCTTTATCGATTACATGAGCTCGCATATCGTCAATTAGCGATTGCGCGGCGCTTGGGGGTTTGTCTAGCGTGCCTCTGCCTTGGCCTGGGCCAGGCGGTAGGTGCGCGCGGGGTGGCAAAGGAGTACGGCCACGACCATAAAGAACGCCGTGGTGCCCAGGCTGATGGGGTAGACCATCATGATGTTCGCGAACGTGCGGAAGTTGGGGAACACGCAGAACACCCAGTAGAAGCGGATGCCGCAGACGCAGATCATGGTGATGAGGGCAGGCATGAGCGAGATGCCAAAGCCGCGCAGGTAGCCGGACATGTTTTCGTAGAACATGCTAAAGGCGTATGCAGGGAAGATCGAGCACACGCGGATATAGCCGATCGAGACGATATTGGGATCGCTGTTAAAGAGCGACAGGATCTCGCGCCCCAGACCGACGATGATGACGATGGTGGTGAGCGCGACAATGCCACCTTCGACCAGGCAGACCTTGAGCGTCTTGGTGCAGCGGTCGATCTGGCGCGCGCCGTGGTTCTGTCCCACAAAGGTGGTGCAGGCCTGGCTAAAGCTGTTGAGCAGGTTGTAGCACACGTACTCCAGACTCATGGCCGCGCTGGAGGCCGCCATGACCTCGGTGCCCAAGCTGTTGATGGCAGACTGGATGATGATGTTCGCGACGGCAAAGACGGCGCTCTGGATACCGGCGGGCAGGCCAATCTTGACGATGCGCTTGAGGGCGACAGGGTCGATGGCCAGGTCGCGCGGGGTAACGCGGACGACGGAGTCGGTCTTGAGCAGGCGGATAAAGAGCGTGACGGCGCTCGTCGTATAGGCGATGGCCGTGGCGATAGCCACGCCGGTGACGCCCCAGTGGAGCACGGGGACAAAGATGAGGTCCAAGCCAATATTGAGGACGGTGGACACGGCAAGCGCCTGGAGCGGCATGCGAGTGATGCCGACGGAGCGGAAGATAGCGGCTTCGAAGTTGTAGAGCAGGATCGAAGGCATGCTCAGCAAAAAGACGCGCAGGTAGAGCGATGCGAGCGGCATGGTCTCGGCGGGGACGTTAAGCGCGGCGAGCATGGGCTCGGCAAAGACCTCGCCCAGTGCGATGACGATAAAGCCCACGAGCGCCATGAGGATCGAGGTGTGGACGGCGCGCTTGACCATGTTTTGGTCGTTACGGCCGATGGCGTTGGCGATAACCACGTTGGAGCCAAGCGACAGGCCGATGAACAGGTTGATCATCAGGCTGGTAAGCGGAACGTTGGAGCCGACCGCCGCCATGGCCAGGGTTCCCTGGTCGCCCGAGAAGTTGCCGATAATGACCGTGGCGATAAGGTTCGAGAGTTGCTCGAGGATGCTCGTCGCGGCAACGGGAAAGGCGAACAGGGGAATGTTGCGCCACAGCGAGCCAGTCGTCATGTCAATGTGCTTAGATGCGGTATCAGCCATACGCTCTCAATCTCTTATATGCGCTTCAATGCTAATTTGCGCAGACGATGATACTCCTAATGCGATCAGCCGGTACTTGGGGGGAACGTTTCTTTTCTGTCAGCACATAGACTAGTCATTGGGGACGTTCTTAAACGACTGGTCATTCAGGAACGTCCCCAATGACTAGGTGGGGGAGGCGTGAGACAATGGTGGGTGCCGTGTCGTCCGTGCTAAGGAGTTGCCATGTTGTTGTGTCCCGTTTGCCATGAGCCGTTGGTGGACGACGAGCGTGGGGCCGCATGTGCGGGCGGACATCGATTTGACCGCGCACGTGAGGGCTATCTGTACCTGTTGCGCTCGTCTAAGAGTGGCGACTCCATGGGCGATCCCAAGTCGCAGGCACGCAGCCGTCGCGATTTTCTAAACCGTGGGTATTACGCACCGCTGCGCGATGCGATGGTCGAGCTGGTGCGCGACCGGGCGGCTGAACTCGCGGCGTCTACGGATGGGCCCATGACGCTGCTCGATATCTGCTGCGGTGAGGGCTATTACACGAGCGCGATGGGTGCAGTGTCGGGCGTTGATGCCTATGGCTTTGACCTTGGTAAAGAAATGGTGCGCTTAGCTGCCAAGCGCGGTGACGCGACCTACTTTGTGGCCAACATGAAGGACATTCCCGTGGCAGACGGCACCTTCGACATGGTGACCGAGCTGTTTGCGCCCTTTAACGAGCGCGAGTTCGCCCGTGTGCTGGCGCCTGAGGGCTCGCTCTATACGGTGGTACCGGGTGCCCGTCACCTGTTTGGGCTCAAAGAGGTGCTCTACGACACGCCGTACCTCAACGACGAAAAGCTGCCGGAAACCACTGAGCTTAAACTGGTCGGCACACAACGCGTGACAGCGAACATCACGCTGGCGACACAGGCCGACATCGAGGCCGTATTCCAGATGACGCCGTACTACTACCGCACGCGTCCGGCGGACAAAGAGCGCCTGGCAAACCTCGATACCCTCCAAACGGACATCGACTTCATCATCGCCGAGTACCGCCACTAACCTGCCAAAAGGGATAGGTTTATTTTGACAGGTTTTATCTGGGCAAACGTAGAGGGCCGACCGCGTTGCTACGCGATCGGCCCTCTTTAGCTGCTTGATTGCAAAGGCTATGGGAGACAGGCGCCTACAGACGATCCTTGTTCTCGGCCTTGACGGCGTGTGCCTGCTGAACAAAGAACAGGTCGTACACCACGATGACAAAGGCCACGATGTTAACGCTGCTGCCGCCGAGTGCGGGGAGCGTGAGCGCGGCCTGAGCGAGCGTGGCGACCGCGGCAACAATACCGAGCTTAAACGCGCCATCCACCTGCGAAGGCTTGTTGGCGCCCTTGATGCCCGCAACGCCCGCGGCGAGGTCGATGAGGCCCTTGGCGATAATCACGACGGCGGCGAGCATGGCGTTCGGTCCGTAGGTTGACTCGAGCTTGCCGGTCGCGATGCCGGCGATTCCAATGACGAGGCTTGCGATGCCCAGAACAAAATAAATCAGGGCAAGGATTTTGAGTGTCTTGCGAGCGGCGCTCATGACTGGTCCTTTCGATGCGGGCGCGGAGAATCTGTCGCACCATGGTTACGGCACATATCGTGAAGCACATTGTAGTTCAACGTCGGCGTACATGCGCTTGAAAGCACTTTGAAGCCTGGGTGCCCCAACCTTTCAAAAAGGAAAGCTGGGCGTAAGCCAAATCGATGGTAGCCCATGCGCGGTACTGCGATGATGAGGCCATGGTAAGAAGTGGACTCAAGGAGGAGCCATGATGTACGGAGCGCAACAAATGCGTGAACCGCGGTCGCTGGGAAGACGCGTGAGCGATTCTGTGATCGCTGCCGTGTGCACGGGATTGATGGCGGTGCTGTGTATTGGGATGCTGTGGGTTATGTCGCATGTGGGACAATAGCGGGCAGGCGGGCGCCGCTAGGAGCATCGCCCGCGAAATCGTTTTGCTTGCTAAGGAGTGTCCATGGGCGTTGCCGATCCTATTGCCATTGCTCAGGCCGCGGGGCTCGAACTGATTCAGGCGCCCGAGGGCCTGACTCTCACCGACGGCACCATGGAGCTGCGTGCCGATTTTGCTCGCATGCTGCCGCGACTTAAGCAAGGCCGTCTGCAGCAAGAGCTGCTGGTGAAGGCTGCGCGCATAAAGGGCGCAGAGCAGCCGTGGGCAATTGACGCTACGGCAGGCTTTGGCGAGGATTCGCTGCTGCTGGCGGCCGTGGGCTTTACCGTCGATCTGTATGAGCAGGATTGCGTGATCGCGGCGCTGCTGCAGGATGCCTTGGACCGTGCGGCGGACGATCCGGCGCTTGCGGATGCCGTGGCGCGTATGCGTTTACATGCAGGCGAGGACAGCATCGCCGGGCTTCACCGGACGGCTGAGTCGATCGAGCAAGGCGAGCTTGCCGCGCCCGACGTGGTGTATCTGGACCCCATGTTTCCCGAGCGCACCAAGAGTGCGGCGGTCAAAAAGAAGTTCCAGCTGCTGCATCATTTGGAGCAGCCGTGCGCCGATGAGGAGACGCTGCTCCAGGCGGCGCTTGCCGTGCGTCCGCGCAAAGTCGTTATTAAGCGACCGGTGAAGGGGCCGCTGCTTGCCGGCGTAAAGCCGAGCTATCAACTTGCGGGTAAGGCCGTTCGCTACGACGTTTTGGTGCCGCCGCGTCCATAGCCCGCACGCAATGGCTGGCATCGCGTCGATGGGGAGCCTATTTCCAAGGATGCGACGTCAGATGCCAGCCACCGCAGTACTCGCATTTGTAACAGGCCAGGCCGCGGCGCCCACGATTCTCGCAATCGGCCATAACGGCCTCGGCCTCGGCGCGCGTGTCGTAGCGGTTCTTGCGCTCGCACGACTTGTAGCGCCAGGCCTCGTCGCGCTCGGCATCCAGGGCGCCGCGGCGCTCGTCCTCGCGCGCAAACAGGTCGCTCATATCGCCGCCGGTAGCAGCGCCCAAAAACTCGCTTTTTGCCTTTGACCAGGCGGCTCGCTTTTTGCTCCCCATCCGCTTCGCGCCCCTTTTCAAACGCTGGTATCATTGCTCAATCAAAGTGATACCAATAAACGTGAGGTCGCCGCGTGATGATCAGAAAAACCCTCGATACCGACATTCCCGCCGTCATGGCTATCTACGACGCAGCCCGCGCTTTTATGCGCGAGCATGGCAATGCCACGCAGTGGCCGGTGGGCACGCCCTCGGTCGAGCAGCTCAAAAGTGATATCGCCGCGGGCGGCAGCTATGTGTGCGAGGAAGACGGTCGCGTGGTGGCGACGTTTGCCTTTTTGCCGGGCCCGGACAGCTCCTATGATGTGATCGAGGACGGTCAATGGCGCAGCGACGTCCCGTATGCCGTGCTGCACCGCGTGGCATCCGATGGCACCACGCATGGCGTCGCGGCAGCGATGTTTGCCTTTGCCAAGGAGCGCGTCGACCACCTGCGCATCGACACGCACCAAGACAACCTGCCCATGCAGGGCGCCATCGCCAAGGCTGGGTTTAAGCGCGCCGGTATCGTATATGTGTCGGACGGTACGCCGCGTGTCGCGTTTGATTGGCTGCGTGAGGCGTAAGAGCCAAGGCACGTATCATCACCCAGCTCAAATAAAAAATGGCCCCGAGTGGGGCCATTTTTGGTAAAACGCGTCGTTGTGGGACTCGCATTGTTACCGCCTCAAATGAGACCGGGCGGGCAAAAGGGGAGGTGCCGGCTTTCGCAAGGCGCGAACCTACGAAAATCGCCGCGCGGCAACGCGGGGCGATGAGCTCGGTCGGGGGATAGGGCCCGCTTCGCCCGCCGGCCCGTAAATTGTATCATCCAGTGTGGAACGAGGATGTCCGTTGCCGCGTGCGATGGGCTTGCAATAAGAGGAGAGCCATGTCGAAGCAAGCGGTCGTTGGAATCTTGGCGCATGTCGATGCCGGCAAGACCACGTTGGCCGAGGCCATGCTGTTCAACGCGGGCCGCATTCGCAAGCGCGGCCGCGTGGACGATGGCGATTCGCACCTGGATACGAACGCGATCGAGCGCGAGCGCGGCATTACGATCTTCTCGTCGCAGGCCGTGCTCGACCACGGCGATGCCCACGTCATGCTCGTGGATGCACCGGGGCATGTCGATTTTTCTGCCGAGGCGGAGCGCACGCTGCGCGCACTCGACTATGCGATTTTGGTTGTGGGCGCCAACGACGGCGTGCAGGGGCACACCGAAACCCTGTGGCGCCTGCTTGCGCGCTATGACATCCCGACGTTCATCTTTATCAACAAAATCGATTTGGAGAATCCCGGTCGCGATGTTTTGCTGGCACAGCTGGGGCAGCGTCTGTCCGAAGGCTGCCTGGATGCCAACGAGCTGCTGACGGGCGGTGCCGTTCAGGAGGATGCTGCTGCGTTGGACGAGGCGGCACTCGAGGAGTTTCTTGAAGCGGGTGAGCTTTCCGTCGCAACGCTGTCGCGCATGGTTGCCGAGCGCAAGCTCTTTCCCTGCTTTGCCGGCTCGGCGCTCAAGGACCAAGGCGTGGACGAGCTGTTGGATGGCATGTGCACGCTGATGCGTGAACAGGCGTGGCTCCCGGAGTTTGCCGCGCGCGTCTATCGCGTCAGCCGCGGGGATCGCGGCGAGCGCTTGGCTTGGGTTAAAGTGACCGGCGGCACGCTGCACGCCAAGCAGATGATTGACGGACGTTCCGGTGCCGAGGCGTGGGAGCAGAAGGTCGATCAAGTGCGCATCTATAACGGCGAGAAGTATGAGCTTGCGCAAGAAGTTGCTGCTGGCGGTATTTGTGCCGTGACGGGTCTTGCGCACATTCGCCCAGGGGACGCTCTGGGCGCGGAGCCCGCGGGCGATGCGCCCGTCATTGCGCCGGTTCTCACCTATACGGTGCTGCCGGGCGAGCACGATGTCCACACGGTGTTCCGGGCGCTGACCGAGCTTGCCGACGAGGATCCCATGCTCGGCGTAAGCTGGAACACGCATCTTGAGCAGATCCATCTGCAGCTCATGGGCGCCGTGCAGCTCGAGGTCGTGCAGCGCGTGCTGGCCGATCGCTTTGGCCTTACGGTTGCGTTTGAGTCCGGCGGCATCCTCTATAAGGAAACCATCTCGCAGACGGTCGAGGGCGTGGGCCACTTTGAGCCGCTGCGCCACTATGCCGAGGTACACCTGCGCTTAGAGCCGCTGCCGGCGGGCTCGGGCGTGCAGTTTGGCACCGTGACCTCGACCGACGAACTCGACCTGAACTGGCAGCGTCTGGCGCTCACCAATGCCATGGAACGCGACCACCTAGGCGTGCTGACCGGCTCGCCCATCACCGATGTGTGCATTACGCTCACGGGCGGCCGTGCGCATGCCAAGCACACCGAGGGCGGCGACTTTCGCCAGGCAACGTATCGCGCGATTCGCCAGGGACTCATGCAGGCGTGTGAGGCGGGTGCGGCGGTGCTGCTAGAGCCGTGGTATCGCTTTGAGCTCGAGGTGCCAGGGGAGTGCATGGGCCGTGCGCTTTCTGACGCCACGCGTATGGGTGCCGAGTACGAGCCGCCGACGATGCTGGACGATCGCGCCAAGCTCGTAGGCCGCGTGCCGGCATCCGAGGTTCAGGACTATGCGCTGGAGGTGGCTACCTACACGAGTGGCCGCGGGCATCTGTACTTGGAGTTCGCGGGCTATGCGCCCTGCCATGATGCCGAGCGCGTGATCGAGACGGCCGCCTATGAGCCCGAAGCCGATCTGCCTAACACGCCCGACTCGGTCTTCTGCTCCCACGGCGCCGGTTACACCGTCAAGTGGCACGACGTCCCCGCCGCGGCGCACGTCCGCATCGATTCCGCGACCTTTCGTCCCTGGCGCGCGGCAGATGCCGAATTCTTCGGCCGCGTGTGACAAAGGGACAGTCCCCTTTGTCACATTCAGTTGGTATAACTCAGTATAAGTTGGTATAACTGTAGAGAGCGTTTGCCAATCCGAGGAGGCCGACATGAATCCAAATCCCTTTAAGCCCACGGCTGGCAAGCGGCCTCCGATACTCATCGGCCGAGAGTCGGTCATCGAAGATTTCGAGGAAGGGCTCGATAACGGCGCCGGTGCGCCGGGCAGGCTCATGCTCATTACAGGAAACCGCGGCTGTGGCAAAACGGTTCTGCTGCGCGAGCTGCAGCGCTTGGCGGCAGAGCGCGGTTGGGCGGTCGTTTCCGATTCGGCGTCGCTTGGCTTATGCGACCGCCTAGCCGATGCGCTTCGTTCAAACAAGCCCGTCGTGACATCTATGGAATTCGGCCCATCATTCGGGCGTATGTCGGTCGAGGCGGCGCGCGCAAAGGGCGAAACGTTGCGTGGGTTGGTCAACGAACGCCTGAAAAAGCTTGGGTCGGGAAAAGGCATCCTGTTTGCGATTGACGAAGCGCAGTCGGCATCTATCGAGGAGTTGGCTGCCTTGGCCGTTCTCTATCAGCAGGTGCTGGGAGACCAAGATGCCACGGGCCTGCCCGATAGCGAGCAGCGCGGTCTTGCCTTGGTGTTTGCCGGCCTGCCCAGCATGGTGGACGACCTGCTAGAAGAGCCGAGCGTGACGTTTTTACGCCGTGCTCAGAAGCGTACGTTGGGGGCGATCTCTTTGCCCAAGGTGCGCGATTCATATGTCCAGACGGTCGAGGACGCTGGTCTTTGCGTTGACGCAGAGACGGCGGACCTTGCGGCGCACAAGAGCATGGGCCATCCCTATATGGTTCAGCTCGTGGGATATTACATGTGGCGGGCGGCCGTTCGCCGTGGCTCACAGACCATTGAAAAGCGCGATGTCGAGGCTGGCCACACGGATGCCATCTCCGAGTTCTACGAAGCGGTCGACGCACCGCTGTATTACGGGTTGCGCAGCCCGCAGCGTCTGTTTATCGAGGCGATGGCGGTTGACGAGGACAAGCCGACGCGCATGGCAGACATCATCGAGCGCTGCGACCGCACCCAGAGTTGGGCGAGTAAATATCGCGCAAGCCTGATTCGCGAGCGCGTCATCGAGGCTGCCGGATACGGTCTTGTCCGGTTTACCGTGCCCATGCTGGGCGAGTACATTCGCGATCGCATTTTATGGCACGAGTAATGTGACAAAGGGGCAGTTCCTTTGTCACATTGGCAGATGAGAGGTCAAACATGGTGATTCATACTGAGCGCTTGACGCTTCGTCCGTGGCGTGAGGCGGACGCGATGGCTCTATTTGCATACGCGAGTGACCCAGACGTGGGGCCGTCAGCAGGTTGGCCGCCACATCGAAGCATCGAAGAAAGCCGAGAAATTATTCGGACGGTCTTTTCCGCTCCCCATACCTTTGCCGTGTGCCTTGCTGAGACAGACGAGCCCGTGGGCAGCATCGGGCTCATGCCGTCCCGCTGCGAGTCGAGCCACCAAGGCGCGGGTCTCGAGCTCGAAGTGGGCTATTGGATTGCCAAGCCTTTCTGGGGTCGGGGCTTCGCTCCCGAAGCTGTGCGAGCCGTGCAGCGCTATGCGTTTGAAACGCTCGGCTGCAAGGCGTTATGGTGCGGATACTATGAGGGCAACAATAAGTCGTTGCGCGTTCAGCAAAAATGCGGGTTCGTACCGCATCATGTTGAACACGACGTCCCCTGCGAGCTTATGGGCGACGTGCGCACCGAGCACTTTACGTATTTGACCTGCGACGACTGGCGCAAGCAGGCAGAAGAGGGGCGATAAAGTTGCCGCAACAACCAGACGCTATCGAGGTGCGTGGCGCACGCGTCCATAACCTCAAAGACATTGATATCGATATTCCGCTGGGAAAGCTCGTGGGTATTGCCGGTGTGTCGGGCTCGGGCAAGAGCTCGCTGGCGTTGGGTGTTCTTTATGCCGAGGGCTCGCGCCGTTACCTGGAGGCGCTCAGCACCTATACTCGCCGTCGTTTAACGCAGGCCGAGCATGCCCAGGTGGACGAGGTGCTGCATGTGCCGGCGGCGCTCGCGCTGCATCAGCGTCCGAGTGTACCAGGCGTGCGCTCGACCTTTGGAACCATGACCGAGCTCAACAACAGCCTTCGCCTGCTCTTTAGCCGTTGCGCCCATCATGTGTGTCCGCACTGCGGGGCGCGCGTGGAGCCGAGCCTCAATGTTGCCGCGGGCCTGGCGTTCACGTGCCCGACCTGCGGTCGCAAGTTCTATGCGCCGAGCGCCGAGGACCTTGCCTTTAACAGTGGCGGCGCGTGTCCCACTTGTGGCGGCACCGGCGTTATGCGCGAGGTGGACGAGGCAAGCCTGGTGCCCGACGAGAGCAAGACCATCAACGAAGGCGCGGTGCTTCCTTGGGGCACGCTCATGTGGGACCTGATGAAGCAGGTTGCCGGTGAGATGGGTGTGCGCACTGACGTGCCGTTTAACCAGCTCACACCTCAAGAGCGCGATATCGTGTTCCATGGTCCGGCGGTCAAAAAACACATCCTCTACGTACCCAAAAACGGCGAGGGCGCCACACCGCTCGACTTTACCTATTACAACGCCGTCTATACCGTCGAGAATGCGCTCGCCAAGGTCAAGGACGATAAGGGGCTCAAACGCGTTGCGCGCTATTTGCGCGAGGGGCCATGCCGCGACTGTGGTGGCACGCGGCTTTCCGAGGCGGCGCGTCAGCCGCAGGTGCGCGGTATCAATTTGGCGCAGGCTGCAGCTATGACGCTGGGCGAGGCGATCGAATGGGTGCGCGGCGTGCCTGCGTCGCTGCCGGCCGAGATGCGGCCTATGGCAGCGGACATCTGTGATTCGTTCTTGAGCACGGCTCACCGTCTGGTCGACTTGGGCCTCGATTACCTTTCGCTCGATCGCGCCGGCGCCACGCTCTCTACGGGCGAGCGTCAGCGCGTGCAGCTTGCCCGCGTGGTGCGAAATCGCTCGACGGGCGTGCTCTACGTGTTGGACGAGCCTTCGATCGGTTTGCATCCGGCAAATGTCGACGGCCTGGTGGGCGTGATGCGCGACCTGGTTGGCGATGGCAATACGGTGGTCGTCGTCGACCACGATACACGCGTGCTGGCAGAAGCCGACTATCTGGTCGAGATGGGCCCCGTTGCCGGAGCGGGCGGCGGCAACGTGATTGCTGCCGGGACGGTGGATGAGGTCGAGCAATCGCAGAGCAGCCGAATCGCGCCGTTCCTCCGCTCGAACCCCAACCGCTTGCGTCCGCAGGTGACCGACGACGAGATGTTCGACCGGGGCCATATCCGCATGGCGACCGAGGCCATTCACACCGTTAAGCCGCTCGAAGTCGATATCCCGCGCGGCCGTCTCGTCGCAGTGACGGGTGTTTCTGGCTCGGGTAAAACGACGCTCGTGCTCGAGACACTCATCCCCGCGCTTAAGGTGCAAGCAGCCGGCGAGCACCTGCCGAGCCATGTGCGCTGGATCGATGCCGAGGGAATCGCCCGTGTCAACCTTATCGACGCCACGCCTATTGGCGCCAATGTGCGCTCGACGGTGGCGACCTATGCCGATATCCATGACGAGCTGCGCCGCGCCTTCGCCCGTACACCCGAGGCCAAAGCGGCTGGCTACAAGGCGGGCGCCTTTAGCTACAACACCGGTGCCCTGCGCTGCCCCACGTGCGATGGCACGGGCTCCATATCGCTCGACGTGCAGTTTTTACCCGATGTCGAGATCGTCTGTCCCGCATGCCGCGGCTCACGCTACGCCGGGGCCGCCTCGCATATCCATCGCGAGGGCAAGGACGGCAGTCTACTCACGCTGCCTCAGCTTATGGACATGAGTGTGGACGAGGCCCTCGATGCCACGGTGGGACTCAAGAAAGTTCAGGCACGCTTGCAGACCTTGCGCGACCTGGGTCTGGGCTATCTCACGCTCGGCGAGCCCACGCCGGCGCTCTCGGGCGGCGAGGCGCAGCGCCTGAAGCTCGCGAGCGAGATGGGCCGTGTACAGGACGATGCCGTATTCGTGTTCGACGAGCCCACAATCGGCCTACATCCGCTCGATGTACGGGTGCTGCTGAGCGTGTTCGACGGCCTGGTTGCCAAGGGCGCCACGGTCATCGTAATCGAGCACGACCTCGACCTTATCCGCAATGCCGACTACGTGATCGACATGGGCCCAGGTGGTGGCGACGCCGGCGGACAAATCGTCTGCGCCGGCACACCGACAGACATCGCGGCCTGCTCAAACAGCATCACCGGTCGCTACCTGTAAACGGATGCGACAAAGGGACTGTCCCTTTGTCGCATCCCAGCAAGGCCTGTCAACATTACTGTTTTCTATTCTGGTTAATTCTGGTTAAAAGTAGTTAATTACAGTTAAAAGCCAACACGTTATCGGCATGGCGCTTGAATAGCTTGTGCTTGAGGGCCAAAATATCCTCAACCCATTCGCGAAATTTGCACGCCCTATAGTGAGTGGGCTCTCGCTTGAGCTGATGCTGCCATGAGGCGGCCGATAGGGGCAATGATGGACAATCGAATCTTTGGGTATGCGCGTGTCTCTTCCGCGGACCAGAACTTGGACCGCCAGTTGGACGCACTGGGAAGGTTTCCCGTTCAACGGGGTCAGATTTACGCTGACAAGGCAAGCGGTAAGGACTTTAAGCGCCCCCAGTACCAGCGCCTTCTGCGCAGGCTGCGCGAGGGCGACGTTCTCGTTATCAAAAGTATCGATCGTTTGGGTCGTAATTACCGTGAAGTCCTCGATGAATGGCGACGCATTACGGTGGATAGGCGCGCTGCCATCGTGGTGCTTGATATGCCACTGCTCGATACGCGCGAGCAACCCGATGGCATCACGGGAACGTTCATGGCGGATCTGGTCCTCCAGATTTTGAGCTACGTGGCGCAGCTGGAACGCGAAAACATCAAGCAGCGCCAGGCGGAGGGCATCGCGTCGGCACGTCTGCGTGGTGTGAGATTTGGGAGACCGGCGCTCGAACGCCCGGATAGCTATCGCGATGTCATCAGATCATACGAAGGGGGTGAGGTTACGAGGCGTGAGGCCGCAATGCTTTTGAACGTCAGCGCATCGACGTTCGATCGTTGGAGACGGGCGGACGCGACCGGTTTTGACCGTTCGCCGTCTGTCCGTCCTCTTTAGCTAGACGTTTTGACGAGGGGAGTTTATTGTACAGGGCTCACTCCTTCCCTCGATATTTATCCAGTTCACGCCCTTGAACCAAATAGTGCCACCGCGTCGCCAATTCGTCTGCTTTTTGACGAGGGGCTA
>CAKUHK010000044.1:0-18819 GCA_934655965.1 uncultured Collinsella sp. | reverse complement strand
TCCATCGGCAGGACGGCCCCACGACAAAAAGGTTGGTGAGCGCATTCATGGAGCGTGCAAGCGGTGTCCTCATGCCCGTCTCATCTCTGCCCGGCCCTTATGGAATCGGCGGCTTTGGTTGGAATGCCTACGACTTCGTCGATTTCCTCGCCACGTGCAAACAACATTACTGGCAGATTCTCCCTCTTACGACAACGAGCTATGGCGACTCTCCGTATCAGTCGTTCTCGGCCCGTGCGGGAAATCCCAACTTCATCGACTTTGCCGAGCTTATCGAGGCAGGGTATCTGGAGCAGCGCGATATCGACGGCGTGTACCTGGGCTCCGACCCCAGCAACGTCGACTACGGCGCCATCTTTGGCGGCCGTCGTCAGATTCTCGACCGTGCCGCCGAGCGCTTTGCCGCCGACAAGCCGGCCGACTTCGACGACTTTGTCCAAACCAACGAAGACTGGCTCATCCCCTACTGCGAGTTCATGACCGTCAAGGAGGAGTGCGGCCTTAAGGCATTCTGGGAGTGGCCCGCAGAGCTCCGTACCCGCGGTGAGGCTTCTGCCAAGGTCTGCACCGACCATCCCGCGCGCATGCTCTACCACCAGATGACGCAATACTTCTTCGATCGCCAGTGGAGCCGCCTCAAGGCCTACGCCAACGAGCGCGACATCCTCATCATCGGTGACCTGCCTATCTACGTCTCACGCAACTCCGTCGAGATGTGGGCCACGCCCGAGCTCTTTAAGATCGACGCCGCCGGCAACCCCGTGAGCGTCGCCGGCACGCCGCCCGATCAGTTCTCGGCCACCGGCCAGTACTGGGGCAACCCCATCTATGACTGGGATGCCATGGAAGCAGACGGTTTCTCCTGGTGGGAAGGCCGCATCCGAGCCGCCCTCGACATGTACGACATCATCCGTCTGGACCACTTCCGCGGTTTCGAGGCATTTTGGGAGGTGCCGTTCTCCTCTCCCGATTCGTCATATGGTTCATGGACGCAGGGACCCGGCCTCAAGTTCTTCAAGGCGCTCGAGGAAAAGCTCGGCACGCTTCCCATCATTGCCGAAGACCTGGGCTTTCTTACCCCCGGCGTCATCGACATGCGCGACACCACGGGCTTCCCTGGCATGAAGATCCTGCAGTTTGCCTTTGAGGGCACCAACTCGTACTACCTGCCACACAACTACATTGCCAACACCGTCGCCTACGTGGGCACCCACGACAACGAGACGGCACGCGGCTGGTTTGAGAGAACGGCCACCCCGCGTCAGCGCGAGCAGGCGACCCTGTATACCCACCAGCAGGCAGGCGAGTCCATGGCCGACGCGCTCAACCGCACCATCGCCGCCAGCGTGAGCGATACCTGCATCTACACCATGCAGGACCTGCTCAACTTGGGCAACGAGGCGCGCATCAACACTCCCGCCACCCTGGGCGGAAACTGGACCTGGCGTATGCTCGATGGCGCCATCACCCGCGAGCTCGAGCACAAACTCACCGACTGGACCGAGACCTACTTCCGCATCCCATCGGAAGCCGAAATCGAGCTTCCCCAATAGGAGCTACCGCGCCCGACCCCTCCCCACCGTGCGGACGCGACCGCTTTTCCCGCGCGAGGCCACCCCAATCCCCTCGCGCGGGCTTCTTTTGAATTTCTGACATGTAGACAACTCACCACAGGAGGAAACATGCCCCGTATCGATCTTGCGGATCTTGCCGAGCAGTCCTTTGGAACTTCGCTCGAGCAACTCGATGACCGCCGCATTTACAAACTGCTGGTCAAACTCGTGCAGGAGCGCTCTGCCGCCTGCCCGCTCAACAATGGCAAGAAAAAGCTCTATTACATCTCTGCTGAGTTTTTGATTGGCAAACTGCTGATCAACAACATGATCGACCTTGGCATCTATGCCGAGGTTAAAGACCAGCTCACCGCTGCCGGCCACGACCTCAACAAAATTGAGGAGTTTGAGGTCGAACCGTCGCTGGGCAACGGCGGCCTGGGCCGTCTGGCCGCGTGCTTCCTGGATTCCATTGCCACGCTGGGCCTTACCGGTGACGGCGTGGGTCTCAATTACCATTACGGCCTGTTCCGTCAGCGCTTTGCCGACAACCAGCAAAAGGCAGTCCCCGACGAATGGCTTGGCGAGCAGGACATCCTGATCGATGACGACCGCTCCTACACCGTCGAGTTTGGTGATTTTGCCGTCACCTCCAAGCTCGTCAACATCGATGTGCCCGGTTACGGCCAGCCCACCAAGAACCGCCTGCGTCTGTTTGACCTGGCAAGTGTCGACGACGGCCTGGTCCCCGGCAGCTCCATCGACTTCGACAAGACCGAGATCGCCAAGAACCTCACCTTGTTCCTCTATCCGGATGATTCCGATGAGCAGGGCCGCCTGCTTCGCATCTACCAGGAGTACTTCATGGTGAGCAACGCCGCCCAGCTCCTGATCGACGAGGCCGTCGAGCGCGGCAGCAACCTGCACGATCTGGCCGACTACGCCGTGGTCCAGATCAACGACACGCACCCCACCATGGTCATTCCCGAGCTCATCCGCCTGCTCACCACCGAGCACGACATCGAGTTTGACGAGGCCGTGACCATCGTACGCTCCATGGTCGCCTACACTAACCACACGATTCTTGCCGAGGCGCTCGAGAAGTGGCCGCTCGTCAGCCTGCAGAAGGTCTCCCCTGCCATCGCCGACATTATCGTCAAGCTCGATGAGGTCGCCAAGGCCGAGCACGACGACCCGCTCGTCGCTATCATCGACGAGCACGAAACCGTCCACATGGCCCACATGGACATTCACTTTGGCTTCTCCATCAATGGCGTCGCCGCACTCCACACCAAGATTCTGGAGGACACCGAGCTTCACCCGTTCTACGAGATTTATCCCGAAAAGTTCTCCAACAAGACCAACGGCATCACCTTCCGCCGCTGGATCCATGGGGCCAACCCCGCGCTCGCCAGCCTGCTCGACGATGTGATCGGCACCGACTGGCGCAGCACCGGTGATCTGAGCAAGCTCGCCGAGTTCGCCGACGACAAGGACGTTCTTGAGCGCCTGGCCGCCACCAAGGCAGAGGCCAAGATCATCATGCGCCAGTTCATGGCGCTCGAGCAGGGTGTGACCATTCCCTCCAACGCCATCATCGATGTTCAGGTCAAGCGTATCCACGAGTACAAGCGCCAGCAGATGCTCGCGCTCTACATCATCTGGAAGTATCTCGACGTCAAGAACGGTAACAGACCTAAGCATCCCGTCACCATCATCTTTGGCGGCAAGGCGGCACCTGCCTACACCATCGCCCAGGACATCATCCATTTGATCCTGACGCTGTCGCAGTGGATCGCAAACGATCCCGATGTGGCCCCCTACCTGCAGGTTGTCATGATCGAGAACTACAACGTCACCGCTGCCGAGCGCGTGATCCCCGCCGCCGACATCTCCGAGCAGATCAGCCTGGCCTCCAAGGAGGCGAGCGGCACCTCCAACATGAAGTTCATGCTCAACGGCGCTTTAACCCTGTGCACGCTCGACGGTGCCAACGTGGAGATCGCCGAACTCGTGGGCGACGAGAACATCTATACCTTTGGCGCCTCGTCCAAACAGGTCGAGCAGCTCTACGCCGACGGCAGCTATAACGCCGGCGCACTCTACCGCAAGCCCGGCATTAAACTGCTGGTGGACTTCATCACCAACCCCGCCTTTATGGCAACGGGCAATGCCGAGCGTCTGCAGCGCCTGCACGACGACATTAAGGGCAAGGACTGGTTTATGGCCCTGCTCGACATTGAGGAGTACATCCAGACCAAGGAGCGCGTGCTAGAAGACTACGAGGACCAGGACGCTTGGATGCGCAAAGCGCTGATCAACATCGCCAACGCCGGCACCTTCTCGTCCGACCGCACGATCTCCCAGTACAACGACGAGATTTGGCACCTGAGCTAATTTCGTTTCCTTTACCCATCCTCTTGAAAGCGGAGTCGTGGCAACACGGCTCCGCTTTTTGCGCCGATACGCCGGCCTGTGATTTGTCTCGACCAAATAATCTCGGCCTGTAACACCTAGACGGCAAAACTGGGCCTACCTGTTACAGATCAAGACAAGCAGAATTGTCCCGATGAACTGTCTCGATCTGTAACAGATAGCCACTGGAATCGGGTCTCCCTGTTACAGAATGAGACAGACGGATAAGCCGGCTAAGACAATCTCGATCCGTAACAGGTAACTGCCGAAATCAGTCCTTCGTGTTACAGATCGAGATGAAAGGGCAGGCAGCTCGACGCTGTCTCAATCTGTAACATCTAGGCCCAATTTGGCCCTCCTCCTGTTACAGATCGAGACAAACTGGCAGATGGACGGCACCAGCACAAAGAAAGGCTCCCCTCTCGCCCAGCGGACGGGAGGGGAGCCTTATATGTGACCACGGCAAAAGGATGGCAAAGCCGCAGTCGCCCAAAGGGAGGGCCTGATTGGATCGGGCCTAGATAAGGTTCTTGCCAGACACCTTATCGAAGAGATGGGTCGCGTTCTTCTCGAACTTGAACCAGATGGGGTCGCCCGCCTTGAGCGCACCCTTGGCCTCAAGATCGACGACAGGGATGATCAGGACAAACTGGCCGTCGGGGGCGGTCACGTGGACGTGCTCGGTCGAACCCATGAGCTCGGTCACCTCGACGGTACCCTGGAGCGCACCCTCCTCGCCCTTGTCGGCAAGCAGAATCTGCTCGGGGCGCACGCCGGCCGTGATCTCCTTCACGTCGCCGCCGTCCCAGTTAAGGGCAAGCTGAGCGCAAGTCTCGGGGGCGAGAGCAACGTTCATATCCTCGGTCTTGACGGTAAAGCCGTCGCCCGAGCGCACCAGCTGGGCATCGAAGAAGTTCATCTGCGGCACGCCGATGAAGCCGGCGACGAAGATGTTTGCGGGATGGTTGAAGACCTCCTGCGGGGTGGCGATCTGCTGGACGACGCCGTCCTTCATGACCACGATGCGATCGCCGAGGGTCATCGCCTCGGTCTGGTCATGAGTGACGTAGATGAACGTGCCCTTGATCTCGTGGCGCAGCTTGATGAGCTCGGCACGCATCTGGTTACGCAGCTTGGCGTCCAAGTTGGACAGCGGCTCGTCCATCAGGAAGACCTTGGGGTCACGCACGATGGCGCGGCCGATGGCGACGCGCTGGCGCTGGCCACCCGAAAGCGCCTTAGGCTTACGGTCGAGGTACTCGGTGATACCCAAGATCTCGGCAGCGGAGCGAACCTTGCGGTCGATCTCGTCTTTGGGGACCTTCTTGAGCTCAAGCGTAAACGCCATGTTCTCGTATACCGTCATGTTGGGGTACAGAGCGTAGCTCTGGAACACCATGGCGATGTCGCGGTCCTTGGGTGCCACGTCGTTGACGCGCTTGCCGTCGATGAGCACATCGCCCGAGGTAATGTCCTCCAGGCCGGCAACCATGCGCATCGTCGTGGACTTACCGCAGCCAGACGGGCCAACGAGGACGACGAACTCCTGGTCGTGAACGGTGAGGTTGAAGTCCTCAACAGCGAGCACGCCATCCTCGGTAACCTTGAGGTTGTGCTTCTTCTCCTCGGTCTTCTTCTTTTTGCCAAAGAAGCCCTTCTTTTTGGACTCGGTGTTGGGATACACCTTCTGAACATGTTTGAGAACGATCTCGGCCATGTCTTTACCTTTCGATATGCGGCGCCATGTTGAGGGCGCCGCAGAAACTTGCAAAACAGTTACGGCATCAGCCCTTGACGGCACCTGCCACCACGCCGTCGATGATGTACTTCTGGCAGAGGATGTACATGATGACGATGGGGATAACAACCATCATGATGCAGGCCATCATGGGGCCGAGCTCGACATGGCCGTAGCCACCGCGGAAGTACTGGATCAAGATAGGAATGGTCTTGTACTTGGTGGAGTCGAGGGTGAGGTAGGGCAGCAGATAGTCGTTCCAGACCCACATGGTCTCGAGAATGCCGACCGAAAGATAGGTGGGCTTCATGATGGGAAGGACGATCTTAAAGAACACCTGGACCGGGTTGCAGCCGTCGATCATGGCCGCCTCCTCGATCTCGAGCGGGATGTTCTTTACAAAGCCGGCGAACATAAAGACCGCCAGGCCCGCGCCAAAGCCCAGATAGATAAAGCAGATGTTGAACGGCGTGTTAAAGCCGATGCGGTCCGCCAAATTGGACAGCGTGAACATGAGCATCTGGAACGGCACGACCATCGAGAACACGAACAAGTAATAGAAGAAGTTCGAGATCTTGCTGTTGACGCGCACCACGTACCAAGCGCACATGGAGCAGCACACCAGAATCAGCACGACCGACGTGACCGTGATGATGAGCGAGTACATAAATGCCGAGGCAAAGCCCTGCTCGTTAAGGGCGTGCACGTAGTTTGCAAGGCCGTTGAACGTCTCGGGCGTGAGCAGATCGAACGCCGTGGTGGTGCTGATTGCGGTCGCTTTCTTAAAGGAATTGAGCGCGATCATAAACACGGGGTAGATCCACGCGAGCGACAGGATCGTAAAGAAAATCGAGAGCGCGCGGTTGATAGCCTTATCGCGTTTCATTACTGCTGCACCTCCTTGGACCTCGTAGCCTTAAGCTGAATCATGGAGATGGCCACGACCAGGATGCAGAAGATAACCGCCTTGGCCTGACCGATGCCCTGCCATGCGATACCGGCACGCGAATAGAACGTGTTGTAGATGTTCAGGGCGAGCATCTCGGTGGAGTGCGCGGGGGCGCCGCCGGTAAGGGCGAGGTTCTGGTCGAACAGCTTAAAGCCGTTGGTGATGGACAGGAACAGGCAGATGGTGATCGTCGGCATCAGGTTGGGGATCTTAACCTTCCAAAACGTCTGCCATGCCGTGGCACCGTCGACCTTGGCGGCCTCGATGTAGTCGGACGGAATGGACTGCAGACCGGCGATGTAGATGATCATCATGTAGCCGACCTGCTGCCACAGGGTCAGGATGATAAGGCCCCAGAAACCAGCAGCAGAGTTAAGCGCGATGAGCTGGGCGCCCACGTTGGAGAGCAGGCAGTTGATCAGAATCTGCCAAATGTAACCCAGTACGATGCCGCCGATCAGGTTAGGCATAAAGAAGATCGTACGGAAGAAGTTGGTGCCCTTGAGCGCCTTACGGGTGAGCGCCTGCGCGATGGCGAGGGCGATCACGTTGATGAGCACCGTCGACAGGAAGGCAAACGCCACGGTAAAGAAGAACGACGTGGAGAACTGCTGGTCCGTCAACGCTCGCACATAATTCTCGATACCGACGAAATGCGCGTTGTTAATGGTAATAAACTGGCAGAACGAGAGATAGAAGCCCTGGATAAAGGGGATCACGAACCCGATCATAAACGCCAGGCACGTGGGCAGCATAAAGAGCGGCCACCAGCGCTTGAGTGCTTTGCCCATAAAAGGGTCCTTTCAATATGCAGGGGGCGGGCAAACCTACGTCTGCCCGCCCCCTGTCGCTAATCAGATAGCTTGGGCAGCAACTACTTACTCGGAAGCAGCCTTCTCGGTCTTCCAGCCATCGACGAAGGCGTTCTTGACGCCGTCCCACTTGGTGTTGTCGGCAGCATAAGCGATGAGAGCCTGCTTGAGGTTCTTCTTCCACTCCTCAGAGGGGATGTAGACGAAGTCCCAAGCGACGGTCTTCTTGCCGTCCTTGGCCATGGCAACGGCCTGCTGCGAGAAGACGTTAGTGGTCTCCTTGGCGCTCTTGAACGGAGCGGTCAGACCCATCTTGTCGGCGATGATGCTGGTCGGGGTGTCAGCGGTGACGCACCAATACATGAAGTCCTCGGTGGCCTTCTGGGCATCCTCGGAAGCCTGGGAGCTGACGCACCAGTAGTTCTCACCGCCGGAGCACAGGCCCTGGTTCTCCTCGCCGTCGACGCCGATGTAGATCGGCAGCATGCCGAGCTGGTCGTCGGTCATACCGGCCTTGGTGAGGTCGGCGTAGGCCCAAGAGCCGTTCTGGTAGAAGACGGCCTTGCCGGTTGCGAACTCGTTGGTGGCGTCGTCACCGGTCTTGGAGGCGAGCTGCGAAGGATCGCAGGTGGAGTCGGTGATGTACAGGTCGAAGATCTGCTTAAAGTTGTCGAGATACTCGCCCTTGATCTCGTCGTCCTCCTGGTTGTGCTCCTTCTCGAACTCGTAGTAGAGCGGGAGGTTGGCGAGGTGGGTGGTGTAGCGCCAGCTGGAGGAGTCATCCATGCCGGCGGAAGTGAAGGCACCGTCAACGCCGAGCTCGTCCTTGCGGGCCTGGATGTCATCGGCGCAAGCCTTCAGCTTGTCGAAGGAGTTGATGTCCTCGGCCTTGTAGCCGGCCTTCTCGAGGAGCTCCTTGTTGTAGATGATGCCGTAGCTCTCCTGAACCCAGTCGATACCCAGATCCTTGCCGTCGGACTGCAGCGCCAGGGAGTCGTCGATGAGCTCGCCGCGGAGCTTGGTGTCGGACAGATCGGCGCAGTAATCCTTCCAGTTCTTAAGGCCGGTGGGGCCGTTGACCTGGAACAGCGTCGGAGCGGAGCTCTTGGACATCTCGGACTTGAGCTTCTCCTCGTAGGTGTTGGAAGCGGCGGTCACGATCTTGACCTCGACGCCCTTCTCCTCCTTGTACGCCTTGGCGATCTCTTTCCACTCCTTATCGACCTCGGGCTTGAACTGGAGGAAGTAGACCTCGGCAGCGTCACCAGAGGCAGCAGAGCCGGAGCCGGCGGAGCCACCGCAGCCCACGAGGCCCAGACCAAAGACTGCGGCCGCGGAACCGGCGAAGCCCAGGAACTGCCTTCTGCTCATTTCGTTCTTCATTACAATCCACCCTTTCACACCGTGGCGGCACCCTTTGCCGCCGCCTTCGGAGATTGGCTTGGGGACTTAGCCCCTTTTGCTAATTCGTACAATACGCTTTTTGTGCAGTTGTTTGAACAAGTTTTACTAGAGCGGTAGAAAACCTTCGGTGAACGGTAATTTCAACTTGATGCTTGACAAGTTTTGTATAAACAATTACTTGTTATCGGATGCAGAGAAAACGCCCGGTCAAGCCGATGATGCATCGGCTTGACCGGGCGTTTTCGCTTTGAGGGCATGAGTCTCGTCAGGCTGCGAGCTATCCGGCTATCGCTTGGAGTTGACGCGGTAGTGGAAGATCTCGGGATGCGTGCGGGCATGCGTAACCTCGAACAAGATGCCGTCCGAGGTGTACGACTGGCTCTCCATGACGGCAACGCAGTTGTATTTGCCGAGGTCAAGATAGCTGCAGTCCTCATCGTTGGCAAGCTCGACGCTCACCGTACGGCGACTCGCCATCACCTTGACGCCGCGTTTGTGCTCCAGATAGTCGTAAATTGACCTTGCGGCGATCTCGGGCGTCAGGCCTTTGGCGATCGACTCCAGAAAATAGCCGTGGTCCACCTGGCGAGCGCTACCGTTAAGGCTACGGACGCGCACCACGCGAATCAACTCCTCGCCCACCTTAAAGCCCAGGCGACGAGAGAGCTGCTCGGTGCAGACAAGATGTTCAAAAGACTTAACGTCCGTCGATGCAACGGCATTGTTGCGCTTTGCAAACTCGCCAAACGACTCGACTTCCTCGAGTGCGCCTAGCATATCGGTCTCACCCTTAAGCCAAATGACGCGCACGCCCTTGCCGTGAATGGGCTGTACGTACATCTCGTCGGCCAGCATGGCAAGTGCTCGACGGACGGTATTTCGGGTGCATCCGAATTCCGCGGTCAGCTCGGCCTCGGTCGGCAGCATCTCCTGAAACGGATAGGTTCCGTTAATGATGCGTGAACGGATCTCGCGGTAGATTCCTTCATAAATAGCTTTTGGCATTGTTTCACCTCTAATGAATATGTATGGCTAGGCACGATAGCATTTCTTGGGGTTGTTCAAACCATCTATCGGCAAAGCGCGAATTATTTACCGTTGACGGTTCCCGCGATTGCCAAATTCGCCCAAAGCAAAACTATCGATATCGCCAACACCCAGTCCTCTACAATTGAATCATTGTTTAAACGTTCTCCTGCAGACACGGCAGGCTTACAGGGAAAGGCAGAATATGCTGCAGAAAATCCAGCGTTTTGGTGGAGCCATGTTTGCGCCCGCCATGCTCTTTTCCATATCGGGGCTCATGGTCGGTATCTCCGCCCTCGCCACGACCGTGGACATTGTCGGCGACCTTGCCGTATACGGAACGCCCTGGTACTTCTTCTGGACCATCGTCCAGCGCGGATCGTGGACGGTCTTTAGGCGTCTCCCACTCCTGTTTGCTATAGCACTACCCATTGGCCTTGCCCAAAAGCAACCGGCACGCTGCTGTCTCGAAGCGCTCGTGGCATACTTTGCCTACTGTTTCTTTTTGAGCGAAATCATCAAAATCAGCGGCAACAACCTGGGCCTTCAGTACCCGTCCTTTCTGGCCCCCGCCACCGGCATCACCGTCATCGACGGCATCAAAACCCTCGACACCGGCATTATCGGCCCGCTGGCGGTATCGGCAACCGTCGTCGCCATCCATGACCGCTTCTACGATGCCAAGGTTCCCGATTGGCTCGGCACCTTCTCGGGTTCCTCGCTGGTCTACCTCATCAGCTTTTTTGCCGTGTTTGCCCTTGCCGCCATCTCGGCCGCCATCGTGCCCTTCGCATACGCTGTAACCGAAACGCTGCGCCACGCACTTGCGGGCGTCGGCCCCTTCGGCGTGGGCATCTTTGTGTTTTTGGAGCGAGCACTCGAGCCCATGGGGCTGCACCACCTGCTCTATATGCCCATCTATTACGACAATCTGGTCATTCACGACGGTATTTACGCCACGTGGACCAACCTGCTCCCCATTCTCTCCCATAGCACGCGCCCTTTAAATGAACTTGCGCCCTGGGCAGGTTTTACCGCCACCGGCTGGGGCAAGCTCTTTGGCCTTCCCGCCATCGCGGCAGCATTCTATTTCACCGCCAAACCCGAACGCCGCGCCAGCCTTAAGGTCATCCTTTTGCCCGCCATCGTCGCCTCGGTGGTCTGCGGTGTCACCGAGCCGCTCGAGTTTCTCTTTATGTTCACCTATCCTGGACTCTTTTTGCTCTACGCCGTCCTATCCTCCTGCCTTGCCATGACCATGAACTTCTTTGGCATCGTCGGCATCTTCTCGGGCGGTCTCATGGAAATGACGGCCTTCAACTTCATCCCACTCATGCGAATGCATGCCGGCTCCTACCTTTTGGCGCTCGGTATCGGTCTTGCCTTTAGCGTCATCTTTTTCCTGAGCTTCCGCGGCATCATCCTAGCCCTCGACCTTAAAACCCCGGGGCGCGAGGACCATGGCGCCAATCGCGCCGCCGACAAACAGTCAGCAAAGAGCATGGAGGACAAAGGGAACTCTTTCGATGATGATTCAGCCAATGCGCAGGCAAACCTCGATCACCTGCTTGCCGAGCACGTCGTCGAGCTTTTGGGTGGCGTTGGCAACATCGTGGGCGCAACCAACTGCGCCACACGCCTGCGCGTGGAGGTCGTCGATCCCTCTATCGTCGCGGACAATGCATCGTTTGTCGCAGCCGGTGCCAAGGGCCTCATCATCACCGGCAAAACCGCCCAGGTGATCATCGGCATCTCCGTTTTGCGCATTAAGGAACACTTCGATCAGATCATGGGGCTCGAGCCGGGCTTTGCCCCCGAAGCGCCCCATCCCGTGCCCGGCGACACTCTTCAAAAGCCTGCAAATATCTGCTTCTTTGATATCGACGGAACGCTTGCCTGGCAAGACCCCCGCGTGGCCCAGGAGCTCCCCGAGGACGAACGGGACCTCTCGCCCTACCCCAACGAAGCGGTCTCGCAGGCCATCCGCGATTTTGTCGCCAACGGCAACATGGCGTTTATCTGCACGGGGCGCACACTCAGCTGCATCCATCCCAAGCTGCTCGAACTGCCCTGGACCGGCATCGTCTGCCTTGCGGGCGGCCATGTCGAACTCGATGGACACGTGATTCGCGACCTGGCAATGACTCCCGGCATGTTGCAGCGCCTTATCCCCTATCTTGAGCAGTCGGGCGAGGTCATCCGCTTTGAAGGCCTTAACGGCGTCGTGCGCATGAGCGCCGACGCGCCCGACGCTCCTGGGTACGCACGCACCGTGGGAGATGCCGTAACGCAGCTGCAGCACTACGGCGCCTACAAGATCTTGATGTCCACGCCGCTCGCCAACCGCATTGCTCGGGACAAGGAGCTTGAGCCGCTGCTGTGCTTCAACGAGCTCGAGCTCGATGTAACGGAAATCTCGCCCCGCGAATGCACCAAGCGCGAGGGCATCCAGTCCGTACTCGACGCCCTCGACCCCAACCACGGAACCGTATACGGCATCGGCGACGCCAGCAATGACATCACATTGATGAATGCCGTCGATGTTGGCATCGCGATGGGCAACGCGCCGGACTATCTCAAAAAGCGCGCAGACTATATCACCGACTCGGTCGGCAACGACGGCGTCGTCAAAGCGCTCGAGCACTTTAAGCTTATATAGGCACCCGGACCGCGCACGCACCCTGTTGCCCTAAATCGCCAAAACTGACGCGCAGGAAACCCCAATGTGGCAATATGTTGTCTGCATATTGCACCAATGCAACCTTCAGAAAGAATGCGAGAACCCGTGTCCAGTCCGTTTACCAGCTTTCTAGCCCAGCACTTTGACCAGATCAACGACTATCTGGCCACGTTCTTTGACGGACAGGCAACCTCTGCCGATATCGAGCGCTACCTGTACGCGCCGCTCTCGGCGTTTACGGCCAACGCCGGCAAGCGCCACCGCCCGCTCATCTGCATGCTCGCCGCCACCGCTGTGGGCGGTAGCTTTGAAAGCGCCTACAGCGCCGCAGCGGCCATCGAGCATTTCCAGTCGGGCGCGCTCATCCACGATGACATCGCCGACAACGGGCAGCTGCGCCGCGGCAAACCCTGCATGCATCTTACCGAGGGTACGGGGCTTGCCATCAACTGCGGCGACCTGGCACTCACCATGGTCACCAAGACGGTTCTCGACGACCCCACGCTTGCGCCCGACGTTAAGCTGCGCGTGCTCCATGAGCTCACCGAGATGATTGTCCGCACCATCGAAGGCCAAGCACTCGACCTGGGCTGGGTTCGCGACGGGCGCTTTGACATCTCGGTCGACGATTACTTGGACATGGCAACCCATAAGACTGCATATTACAGCGGGGCCACGCCGCTTGCCGCCGGAGCCATCATCGGCGGCGGCAACGAGGAGCAAATCGAAGCGCTGCGCACCTTTGGCCTGCACACGGGCCTTGCCTTTCAGATTCAGGACGACCTGCTCAACTTGGTCGGCACCAAGGAGGCCGCCAACAAGGACTTCCGCACCGATATCACCGAGGGCAAGCGCACGCTCGTTGCCGTGCACGCCCTGTCCGATGAGCGCTATCACGACGAGGTCGAGGCAATCCTATCCTCGGGCACCGAGGATCCTGCACAGCTTGCGCGCGCCGTGGAGATCTTCCAGGAAACCGACTCCATCGATTTCGCCCACACCTACGCGCTCGACCTGACCGCCAAGGCTAAGGCCGCCATCGAGGACGTCCAGCTCGACCCGCACGCGCGCGAGCTGTTCCTCTCCATGGCAGATTTCTTTGTGGAGCGCCTCAACTAGCGGGGGTTATTAAACCTGTCAGCAGCGTTTTTGGGTACAAGTTGCTACACTGTTGAGTGCATGTTTATGCATCCCTTTGCGTTGTCTGTCCGACATACGCTCAAATAGTACGAATGGTACGCCGAAAGGGGTTCGTTCATGGAACCTATTACAACGGGCATGCAGGGAGCAGCTGTCGAGGACGTTCAGTCCCGCCTCCTGCAGCTCGGCTATACAATCGATGCCGCCGAGGTCGCTGACAAGCGTTTTGGCGCCGCCACCGAGCAGGCTGTTAGCACTTTTAGGCTCGACAGCGGCCTTGCTGCCGGCCATGCCGTCGATATTCCCTGCTGGAGCGCCCTGGTCGACGCCTCGTATAAACTGGGCGACCGCACCCTCTACCTGCGCATGCCCAATTTCCACGGTGCTGACGTGCAGGCGTTGCAGCGCGCTCTGAACGTGCTGGGCTTTGCCTGCGGCGAGGACGATGGCTATTTTGGTCCGCACACCGAGGCGGCTCTGCAGCAGTTCCAGGAAAACGTCGGCCTGTTTGCCGACGGCATGGCGTTCCAGGATACCTACGCCTACATCAACCGCCTACACCACGTGTGGGAGGGCAAGCCTTCGGTTACCGAAGCCGAGTCGCGCATCGGTTTTGCCCGCGCCGCCAACGTGCTTGAGCGCTTCCAGATCGCCGTCATCGGCGAGGACCCCATCGCGCGCAGCGTCGCATCGCGCATGTGGAACATCGCCACGGCAACGACCGACAACAGCGGCATGATGCTGTGCGATTCCGAGGTCCCGACCGATGTCGATCTGGTGCTCGAGATCGCAAGCGATGAGCTGCCTGCCGACGCCGCACCGCGCGCTACGATCGCCCTTGCCGAGTGCCACAACCTGGCCCAGCGCATCCGCACCGCCAATGTCGCCGCGCAGCAAAAGCCCGCACGCATCCGTATTGAGCTCACGGGCATGACACGCTACAACGGCACCTTCACCGCAAGCGACGCGCAGACGCTCGCCGTACGCCTGCTCGACGGCGTTTGCGATGCCCTCGCAGTTTAGGTAAACTAAACGAGTTGCTTTTGGGCAACGCCACACATTGGGACGTAGTTCAACGGTAGAACTCCGGTTTTTGGTGCCGGCTGTTGGGGGTTCGAATCCCTCCGTCCCAGCCCTTAAGAACTTAGCGCTCCAGGCCCATATGGACCCGGAGCGCTTTTTCGTGGGCAAGCGGAGGGATTCGAACCCGCAAGGGTGCGGAGCTGAGGAAACGCGAAGCGTTTTCCAGCGCAGCACGCAAGGAGCGAAGCGACGCAGCGGGCCGCGGCCGCCGAAAAGGCGGACGCGGAATCCCTCCGTCCCACATCAGCCAAAGTAGATTTTTGGGACATGCCTAGAAATCTACCTATCAGCCCAGCTCCGCATGGCAAAGGAATAGCCCCTTTGTCACATTCGGTATCGTTCTCAAATCGCCATCAGCATTTTTCGAGTTATGCGGTCACGCTGCCGACCCACCACGCAATGCCACCGAAATAGCTTGATCGCTCTTGTCATAATCTGAGCGTATTCAAGCCTTCTTGAACAGAAGCTTCACAGAGTCAAACGCAGCAAAGGAATCAGCTGTCCCCGAAACGGCATCTTCGGACTGCAAAAGGCCCCAGAATACCGCCTAACTCGATTTTTGCAGGTGAGAAGGAAATGCAACCGATTCATGCGCTTAAATCGGCATCCCCCATGCGACATTAGATTCCAGGAGGTCATTTCCATGCAGAAATGACCTCAATAACGCCATGTCTCGTTCCAATCTGGACCTCTTTGAGCGAGCAGAGGAATTCGAATCAGCCAGACAACACAACTTCTCGTCCTGCACGAGAAATTTCAGCCATAACTTCTCGTGCAGGACGAGAAGTTGAAGGTAGATTTTCAGGCATGTCCCAAAAATCTACCTCCAAAAGACAGGCGCCCCAAGCCCATTAGGACCAAGAGCGCCTTACATCTAGAACATATCAGCCTAGTTCCGAAAAGCGAGCCGCCATCAACAAAGTGCCGTGTGGCCCCGACGGGCCGGGCATTAAGTTTGTCGCGAGTTCCGCACGCAAAGAAGGCCACTTAATGTGGCCTTCGTCTTGCGCAGGACTGCAGAGCAGGAAACCTAAGCCGGTGTCCCCGCTCTCCCGGGGCCGAAAGCCCTAATTATTGAGCATGCGGTCGAAGCTTCCCGAGTCGCCATCCCGATAGTCGGCCGTCATCAGGATCTCCTGAGGAATTCGCCCACCCTCGCGCAGCACGTTGCGGAACTGCACGCGCGTGACCATGGGCAGGTCTTTGATCGTCGCCGCCAGGTTCTGCGGCACGCCCTGGTTGGCAGCCGCGGGCTCACACTCGCCACCGGCCTTCACGCGACGCTTGTGCTCGGCAAGCATGGCGCGATACATGCCGGCATGCAGGCGAATCTCAACGACGTTGGCGTTGCGGGCCTGCTCGACGATGCGTGCGCCCTCTCGATCGATGTCGCCCACGTAGTAGACGTAGTTAAAGCGATAGCCGATCTCGGCCAGATAATCATCCAGTGCGTGCGAGACACTCGCCTTGCAGCCGCCGCCAAAGATCACGCCACCCACCTTGGTGCCAAAGAGCTTGGCGTGTTTGCGGCCACGCAGGAGCTTGACGATCTCGTCGTACGTATCCAGGTTCTCGACCATAATGAACGGCTTGTCGGCACCCAGCGTAAAGAAGCCCGTAAAGTGCACGGGGCGGTTGGGGGCGACCTTGATCGCCTGCATGCTGATGCCCTTTTCGGTCATACGCCTAATCAAACGCTCACCATGCTTGCCGTCAAAGGCCTTCTCGTCATTGAAGATCTGATAGGCGCGCTGGCGACGCGAGGCAACCGGCGTGTCGGCTCCGCGATTCTGCTCAATCCAAGCCTGGATGATTGCGATCTCCTCGGCAATCTTGCGATTGGACATCTCGTTATGCTGAGTGCGCTGCGGAGCCTTTTTGCCGTCCTTGCCCTCGACCTTAACGATTTGAGTCTGCTGCTCCTTAATCTTGGAGAGCGCCGTGGGCGTGGGAACGACCTTGAGCAGCTGCCTGCCCAAAACGCGGGCCAGGGCAAACGCCGAGACCTCGCCATGGCCGGTCGACTCAGACTGCTGGGCAGCCGTATCTGCTGCGGCAGGCTCGGGCTTCTTCTGAGACTTGCGCTTGAAATCGCCTTGGGCATTGCGCTCGCGTTTCGGCGCAGACGGCTGCTTCTGTGGGCGCTCGGACTTGCCCTCCTTTGTCGGCTGGCGTTTAGGCTGCTCCGAAGCAACCCTGGCTTTCGTATCCTCGTTCTGCGGCGCAGTCTTCTCGGTTGCAGCCTCGGCATGGGAGCCGCGGCCCCCGCGATGACGGCGTCGACGGGGTTTGCTCGAGGCGCTCTCCCCCGCCTGCTCGCCCGCAGGCTGCTGGCCCTTGACCTCGACATCAACCACAGGCTGCGGCTCAACAGGCTTCTGCTCGCAGGCCGCCGGCTCAGCGGCTTTCTCATTTTTTTCGGCCTTTTCGGCCTGAACGGTCGAAGCTGGCTCGTTCTTCTCCTGGCGCTTTACGGGATATGCGCGCCCGGCAAAACCGCGCCCGGGACGGCACGAACCCGGGGCCTTCTTGGCAGACTCCTCAACATCGTCTGCAACCTCGGCATGCCCTTCGGCCTCATGCTCAACGTCCTGCTGCGCAGCCTTAAAGTGAGCGCCGCGACGACGTTTGGGCTCCTGAGACTCAACATGCTCTTGAGCACGAGCCGGTTCCTGCACTTCGACGGGCTTTTCCTCGGCGGTCTCAGCATCCGTCTCATCCTTTTGAGCAACGGCACGACGGAAACGCTCCTGCTGGGCGCGGCGCTGCGCATCACGCTTGCCGCCTCCGCCAAAGCCGCCTCGGCCCGCCTTGGCCGTAAAGGCACGCACGACATGCTCGTCGAGCAGCTCGTCTGTATCGATATGCTCACGCGGGGCAACTTCTTCTGCAGCAGACACCTCAACGGAATCATCGACGGAAACCTCTTCGGCAACCTCGACAGGCTGCTCCTGGGCATCATGAACCTCGGCATTGATGGTATAGAACGCCGGGCGGCCGTTAATGCCGCTGCCCTCGATCTTGGTCACGATCTTTGCCGCGATAAGCTCGTCGCGCATCGCCTTGGTATCGCACTCCTTATCCACGGAGCGGAAAATCTGCGCCAGGGCGCTCGACTTGATCTTGAGCGCCTTACGGCAGAGCAGGTCGTAGGCAACCAGCTTGGCCCGCTCAGCAGAAAGCGACGTCTGGCTGCTCAGACGCTCAGCCAAAGCATCGACATTGTTTTGGTTATCGGAATATACCGTCTTGGCCACGGGGCCCCTTTCATATGCACACATATACGTCTACATGGTACAACGCACGCGCCTATCCACGCAAAACATCTGCGAGAACGCCCTCAGCATCGCCCGTCTTTACAAGAAAAAAGACCGGGCCCGCGTTCTGCGGACCCGGTCTTTCCGAGTCATATAGATGGAGGATCCTATCCGTCCGATCGACTAGGCCTTGGCGGCCTCGGCGTCGGCAGGAGCCTCGGCGGCAGCGGCGCGACCATACTCGGCCTTGCCCATCTCGGACCACTCGGGCTCCTCGTCGGGCATGGAGCCGGCCTCCTTACCGAAGAACTCCTTGAGGCAGTTGACGGCAACGATGAGGCCCAGGACCATCAGCAGGACGGCGAAGACGAGCTGCAGGCCCTTGGTGGCGGCAACGGAGACGGCGGCCGCGGTGGCGGTAGCCGGGATAGTGCCGAAGAAGCCGTAGGCCTGGACAGCGGTCATGCAGCCCATGGCGCTCTGGACCAGCGAGGTGAAGGTGCAGCAGAGCAGGAAGGCGACGGGCACGTAGAGCATCCAACCCTTACGGCCGGTGCACTTGCAGAACACGGCGAGGGTAATCATGGTCATACCGCCGAGCAGCTGGTTGGAAGCACCAAAGAGCGGCCAGATGTTGGCATAACCGCCAAAGGCGAGGGCGAGACCGGGAAGCAGGGTGACGACCGTGGCGAACCAGGGGTTGCCGAGAACCTTCATGTAGCCGGCCTTGGACTCGATGGCCAGTGCGTCGTTGGTCTGGGC
>CAKUHK010000043.1:0-19450 GCA_934655965.1 uncultured Collinsella sp. | reverse complement strand
TCCTGCTCACAGCAGCGTATATATTGCGGTAATTCTACCCGAGCGGCCTAAGCTAGACCCCAAAACAGCTCGAACAGCACATTTCCATCGAGCCAGCCCAAGTGGGTGGGCGCCAGACGGGCACGGGTGCGACCTGCAACGACATCACTCGATGTGACGGGGCCCGTATAGCCCTCGTCGGTATCGGGCGCCCAGGTGGCAAGGCCCAGATCGAGCGCGCGATCGCAAGCTGCCGTCAGCTCGTCCGCAGGAATCGTGTTCGCCGCACGGGCCAGCAGGTCAGGCTCAACGCCACGCGTCATGCGGCAGGCAAGCATCAAATCCTCGGCCACCGCCTCACGCTGCGACAGATACTCAGCCTCAAACGTCGTCGCGGCATCGTCGCGCTGTACCAGGCGCACGCGATGCGCGTCACCTCGGGGCGACACGCCGGGAAACAGCTCGGCCAAGCGATCGAAATCCTCAGCATCGAGCATCCCCGCGGCAGAACGACCGAGGCCCAAATAGCCCTGTCCAGTCCAATAGGCAATGTTATGGGCGCACTCATGGCCGTCGAGTGCGTAGCTCGCCACCTCATAGGGGTGGTAGCCCGCCGCACCCAAACGCTCGCGCGCCGTGTCCATGCACGATGCCTGAAAATCCTCGTCGGGCTCGAGCGACTCGTCGCGGCACGCCATGCGATAGAGTGGCGTTCCTTCCTCGAGTGTGAGCGGATAGACCGACACGTGATGCGGGGCAGCCGCAAGCACGCCATAGAGCGTGCGTTGCCAACTCGCAGCCGTCTGACCGGGAAGCCCGCACATAAGGTCGCACGACACGTCAAGCCCCGCGTCTTTGACCGCCGCGATGGCCGCGAGCGCACGGTCGGCATCGTGGATGCGGCCGATAGCGGCAAGCTCGTCATTATCGAGCGTTTGCACGCCAAGTGAAATGCGCGTAACACCCGAAACGGCAAGGGTTTCGACAAGCTCGGCAGTCAGCGACTCGGGATTGGCCTCGCAGGTAAACTCAACGGGCTTGCACCACGCAACGACGCGCCGGGCGAGCTCCACCAGGCGCTCTTCCGCCAGCGACGGCGTGCCGCCGCCTACGTAGACGGTGCGAATGCACTCAAGCGCTCCAGCCTTGCCAAAGGCATCGAGCCGCGCATACAGCTGCTCAAAATAGGCATCGAGCGCGGCATTCAAATCGCACGGGGCAAAGCTGCGCGAGTCAAAATCGCAATAGCGGCATTTTTGAGCACAAAACGGCACGTGCACATACAGCGCGGCAACGGCCACCCTTAGGCCTCCAGCGGATGCGCGGGCACCGACTCGCCGGCCGCAAGGGCGGCCTCGCAGGCCACCACATCGCGTTCGATATCATCGACCAGTGCCATAAACTCCTCGTAGGTGGAGCAGCGCACCACCTGGGCGCGCCAGGCGGCGGCATGGGGCATGCCTTTGAGATACCAGCTCGCATATGTGCGAGCGCGCGACATGAGCGGCAAGAGCTCGTGCGCCAGGGTCAAATGCTCACGCAGGGCGTCCAGGCGCTCAACGGAACTGCGCACCGGCGCCGGCGTACCATCGAGAGCAAGGGCGCGCGCATCGCCAAATACCCAAGGATTGCCGTAAATACCACGCGCGATAAACACCGCGCTGGCACCCGATCTGCACAGATGCTCAACAGCATCCTCGGCCGAGAACACGTCGCCCGAACCAATCACGGGAATCTCGACGGCGTCAGCCACCTCATCGACGACCGACCAATCGGCCTGGCCCGTGTAGAGCTGCGTGGCGCAACGACCGTGCACCGCCACCGCAGCGGCCCCGGCACCCTCGAGCATATGGGCAAACATCGCGGCATTGCGATCCTCGGCGTAAAAACCCTTTCGGATCTTTACGGTCACGGGCACATGCGCCGCACTCACCGCCGCCTCGACGATCTTTTCGGCCAGGTCGGGCGTGCGCATGAGCGCCGAGCCCTCACCCTTGGTAACGACTTTGCGAGCCGGGCAGGCCATGTTGATATCGATGAGCGACAGGCGATCGCCCACGCGCTCCTCGACGGCAGCGACGGCGATCGCAAACTGATCGGGCTTGGAACCAAAGAGCTGCACACAAATCTGCTGCTCCTCGTCGGCCGGCAGCACCAGGCGCCACGTCTTGTTGCTGGCATAGGCAAGGCCAGCCACGCTCACCATCTCGCTGTAGGCAAGCTTGGCACCGCGGCGGCGGCACATGATGCGATAGGCGGGGTCAGTTACGCCCGCCATAGGAGCCATGAGGAACGGCTGCTCGGCATAGGCGCCCAGCAGCCGCTTGCTGTATTCAGAAAGCGCCATGGACCTACTCGTCCACCTTGAGGATCGCCATAAAGGCCTCCTGCGGGACCTCGACCGAGCCGATGGCCTTCATGCGCTTCTTGCCCTCTTTCTGCTTCTCGAGCAGCTTGCGCTTACGCGAGATATCGCCGCCGTAACACTTGGCCAAAACGTCCTTGCGACGGGCCTTGACAGTGGAGCGGGCAATAATCTTGTTGCCGATGGCGCCCTGGATGGGCACCTCGAACAGCTGGCGCGGAATAATCTCCTTGAGCTTGTCGCACAGGCCGCGTGCCAGGCCATAGGCCTTGTCCTTGTGCACGATAAACGACAGCGCGTCCACCTCATCGCCCGAAAGCAGGATGTCGAGCTTGACGAGCTCGGAGGGACGGTACTCGTTGAACTCGTAGTCGAGCGAGGCGTAGCCCTTCGTACGGCTCTTGAGCTGGTCGAAGAAGTCCAGGATGAGCTCGGCGAGCGGCATGTCAAAGCGCATCTCGACCGACTTGCTCGTAAGGTGAATCATATCGGTCGTAACGCCACGGTGCTCGATGGCGAGCTGCATGACGGCACCCGTATACTCGGGCGGGCAGATGATCTTGGCCTTGAGGTAAGGCTCCTCGATGCGCTCGATGCGCGTAGCCTCGGGAAGGTCCTGCGGGCTGCGAACGTCGATCATCTCGCCGTCAGTCTTGTAGACGTGATAGTCGACCGAGGGGCTCGTGGCGATGAGGTCCAGGTTGAACTCGCGCTCCAGGCGCTCCTTGACGACCTCCATGTGCAGCAGGCCCAGGAAGCCCACGCGGAAGCCAAAGCCCAGCGCCACCGACGTCTCGGGCTCCCACACCAACGACGGGTCGTTGACGTGCAGCTTGTCGAGAGCGTCGCGGAGGTTCTCGTAGTCCTTGTTGTCGATGGGGAACAAGCCCGTGTAGACCATGGGCTTGGCCTCGCGGTAGCCCGGCAGCGGCTCGGGGCATGGGTTCGACGCCCACGTGAGGGTGTCGCCCACGCGCACAGCCTCGGGGTCCTTGAGGCCCGTGACCACGTAGCCCACCTCGCCGACGGTCAGTGCATCGACCGGGGTCTCGGCGGGACGCTTGACGCCCACGCCGTCGACCAAAAAGTCGCCCTCAGCCTGCATCATGCGCAGGGTGTCGCCCTTTTTGATAGAACCGTCAAAGACGCGGACCGTGGCGACGACGCCGCGGTACTCATCGAAGTACGAGTCCAGGATAAGCGCCTTGAGCGGCGCATTCGCATCGCCCTTGGGAGGCGAAATCAAAAAGACGATGGACTCCAGCAGGTCGTGGATGCCCTCGCCGGTCTTGCCCGACACGCACACAGCGTCGTCGGCGGGAATCGCCAGGTCGTCCTCAATCTCGGTCTTAACCTCGTCGGGGTGTGCCGACGGCAGATCGATCTTGTTGATAGCAGGCACGATGTCCAGGTTGGCATTCATGGCGAGCGTGGCGTTGGAGACGGTCTGAGCCTCGACGCCCTGCGTGGCGTCGACGACCAGCACTGCGCCCTCGCAGGCGGCCAGCGAACGCGAAACCTCGTAGGTAAAGTCCACGTGGCCCGGCGTATCGATCAGGTTGAACTGATACGTCTCGCCGTCGTCGGCATCATAGGAGACGCGGACGGCATTGGACTTGATCGTGATGCCGCGCTCGCGCTCGATATCCATCGTGTCGAGCAGTTGCGACTCCATGTCGCGCTCGTCGACGGTATGGGTGAGCTCGAGGATGCGGTCACTGATCGTGGACTTGCCATGGTCGATGTGCGCAACAATCGAGAAGTTACGGATGTGGGAAATGTCAATTGAAGTATTCATGCGGACTATCTTACCCGAGCGGTACAAAAAATGGAGCCTGTTCCATAAAACAGGCTCCATTTATGCGCGTAATCTGTGTGGTGTGAAATTTACAACTTAGGCGTTGATGCTGTTCACGAGCTTGGCAAGACCGGACTTGCGGTTGGAAGCCTGGTTCTTGTGAATAACATGCTTGGCGGCAGCCATGTCGAGACGCTTGGTGACGGTCTTGAGGGCAGCCTGGGCCTTCTCGGCGTCGCCCTCGGCGACGGCGGACTGGACGTGCTTGGTCAGCGTCTTGAGCTCGGACTTGACAGCCTTGTTACGCATGCGAGCTGCCTCATTGGTGCGGATACGCTTCTTCTGAGACTTGATGTTTGCCACTTCTGGAGTTCCTTTCGAGTTCCTTGCAAAAAATGTATGACACCTCTGAGACACGGTGAGGTCATGCAAGCGCCTACTATAGCACGCTCCCCCTCAAAGGGATAGAACGAATTTGTCAAATAGGCAGGTATCATCACGATTTTCTCAAGATGTTCGTAATCCAGAGCAAAAGCGCGGTCTCCGAATCGGCCGAGCCCTTGAGTGCAAGCTCAACATCAACGGCACCCTCGAGGGCCGCGACGAGCTCAGCCATCGAAAAACGACGCGCCCAAGTCAGGTGGTTCTTGACCTGCCAGGACTGGAGCTTAAGCGTTGCGGCAAGCTCACGCCCCTGTCCGCGCGCATCGAGCGCCTTGGCGACGATCAGCTCGCGGATGCGCCCGCACAGCAGCGTGTAGGTCCACACGTAGCTCTTGGAGGGCAGCAGTTTAAAGAGCTCGAGCGAACGGCGCATGTCGCGGGCCGAAACAGCGTTGAGGAAGTCCCAGGGCTGAACCTCGGCCGTACGCACGATCCAACGCTCCACATCGGCAAGCTCAATCTGGGGCGCCTCGACCATCTGGGCGAGCTTTGCCAGGTCGTTATCGAGCATGCGGGTGTTTTCACCCGAACGCGAGACGAGCTCCTCAGCTGCGGCCGTGGAGATAGACTTGCCGTGCTGTGTGGCCATCTGCTGCACGCGGCGCGGCAGCTCCCAGCGCTTGGTGCCCGAGCAATCGATGACGGCCTTTTTGTCGATCTTGGCGATCGCCTTATACAGGCGCGTGTTCTTGGCAAGTGAGTCGGCGATGAAAAGGCAGACCGTTGTGGGGCTGGGATTTGCGAGGTACTCAACGAGCGGCTCGGAAACCGCTTTGGCAAGCTTAGAGCAGCCGTCAAGAATTACCAGACGAAACTCGCTGCCCATGGGAAAGGTATTGAGCGAGCCGATGATTGACTCGATATCGGGGTCCTTGGACATGTCGCGCTCGTCGAGGTTGAACTCGACCATGCCCGACTTTTCCAAGCGAGCCTTCATACGCGAGACGGCGTGGTCGCGCTTGACTCCGTCGGTACCGACGATCAGATATGCCGGCAGCAGACCGTTTTCAGACATCGCGCTCCCCTCTCACAGGCCCTCGTTTTCGTACCGTGTCATTCTAGCCCAGGGACCTACGGTGCGCCAACGACGTCGTTATGGTCGCTGGCATCGCATGGCAAAGCCCTTCGCGGTCGGCGTAATAGTGATGTCGCCGTGTTCAATCGTGCATGCGAAAGCGCCGCCCGCCTCCCCCACGGCATCGACGCAGGCATCCGACGGATGACCGTAGCGGTTACCCTCGCCAGCACTCGCGATCGAGAGCTCTGGCCTCAAGACATCCAGCAGTTCACCGTCAACCGAGACCTTGGAGCCGTGATGTCCAAGCTTAAGGACATCGATATCCCCCACTTCCTGTGCAAACTCGCGCTCTTGATCGAGCTCAGCATCACCGGTTAGGAGCATACGCAGGCTCTTGCCTTCCTGAGCATAGGAGAGCAGCAGGACGAGCGAGTCTTCATTGCCTTCGCCATCCACGGACTCGAATGGCCACATCACGCGGGCGCGAAATGCGCCAATGTCAACGGCATCTCCACGCCGCACTTGCCGATACTCCACGCCAGATCGGTTCGATACCTCGGCAGGGGCATCCTCCAGCGCATTCGCCGCCACAACAATCGTTCCGACCGAAAACCGTTCCAGCACGTCAGGCAGACCGCCCCAGTGGTCCTCATCCCAATGCGTTACAAACACGGCATCGATATGGTGTACGTTGTTGCGCACCAGCGCCGTCACCACACGCTCGTCGAGCCCACAGTCGACGAGCGCCACGGCACCGCCTTGGCGAATAAGAATGGCATCGGCCTGGCCAACATCGAGAATCGTCACTGAAGGTGGAGCGAATCGATCCCAGTAGACGTAGGGGACGACCGCCACGAGAGCCAAGCACAGCAGTCCCGCCGCCATGGGACGCGCACGCGGTCGCGGCCACCATACCAAGAGGACCGCCAAAGACAACGGCACGAGGTATATCCAGATGGAATCGGGCGGCACGCTCACGGACGCGCCCGGAATGGCGGCAAAAAGCTGCTCGAAAAACAGCGCGCAACGGGCAGCAAGCATGGGCACTATCAGCACCCAGGGCCGCAACAGGGGAACAATCGAGCAGGGTACCAGCACAACCGAAACGGCAAGCAGTACGCTCACCACCGGGCCGATTACCGCATTGGCAAGCGGGGCGATAGGCGAAAATGTCCCGAACGCAGGGATAGTAATGGGAAGCGTTGCCAGCTGCGAGCACAACGTTACAGAGAGTATGCCGGCAATGCCCGTCGGCACGCCCAACTCCCCCAAAGCGTAGGTGGCATACGGGCAAAAGCACAGGATGGCGAAGGCGCTGGCACACGAAAGCTGAAAGCCCATCTCGAACAGCACCGTAGGTCGCAGCAGTACAAAGACGGACATGGTCACAAAGAGCGCAGAAAGGCCGTGCCGACGACGTCCAGCGCCGTTGGAGACAAGCGTCGCCGCCACCATGCAGCACGCGCGCACGGCCGAGGGCGAAGCGCCCGTAAAGGCAGCATAGGCCACAAGCGTTACCGCCAGAAGCGCCCGCTGCAGTCCACGCGAGCAGCGAGTCTTTTGCAGGGCGCCCTCTATCACAAAGCCAACGATTGCCAGGTGACTTCCCGAGACAGCGATGAGATGCGCCGTTCCCGTCACCGAAAACCAATCGCCCGCCGGCTGAGCGCGCAACTCGGAAGAGCGGCCACAGACAATGCCGGCTATAAGGGCGCGCGCCGGGTCAGTCGAAGGGGCTATTATCGCAAACAACGCGTTTCTCAGGCGAGACAATGGCCCGGCATGGCCATCTTCGACCGATACGATCCTAACGGCCTTGACCTTACGCAGCTCACCGCGAAGCACCCGTGAGCGTCCATACGAATCATTTTCAAAGCGCGAAACGCGACCGATGAGGCGCACCTGCGACCCAATATTGAGCTCGCGGTCGCACGACAGGCGCACGAGGCCCACACGCATGCCTTCCACTCGCGCATCACAGGTATAGGAATACGTCTCATCGTTTATGGACGGGTCGCCCTGCACCACAAACTCAAGGCTACTTGCCGCCCGGCCGTCGAGCGCCTTAGAGGCACTCAACGCACCCGCCGCCCACCACGCCGATACGACCGCACCCGCCAGCAGACCGGCAGCCGCAGCGTAAAACCAGCGTTTCCACAATGCAAGACACGTGCAATATCGAGCGGCCGCGACGCACGGCACCAAGGCAACGGGAATAGCCCACAGCGATCCCACAGCCGGGGCGTCATTCCCTAGTAGCACATCAGCCGCTACGTTGAGCACCAAAGTGCAACTCGCGCATAACCCCACACACAACGCCATCGTCCGCGGCATGAGCGGCCGCGGCGGCATCACATGCTCACGTTCGGCAGTACTCATACGCAGATGCAATCTTTGATTTTCGCGAACTTCTTCTCGCCAATGCCCGATACACGCATCAGATCATCGACTGAGGTAAACGCACCGTTTTTCGTCCGCTCGTCGATAATCGATTGGGCCATTGAGGGCCCGATGCCCGAAAGCGTCTGCAGCTCCGCCGCACTTGCCGTATTGATGTTCACGAGCCCCGACGAGGCCCTCGCACCAGAAACCGAGGCAGCGCCGCCTTCGACCCCGCCAGCTGCCGAAGCAGCCTGCTGCTCCCCCACTGTCGGCACATAGATCTTTTGTCCATCCGTGACTTTCGCCGCACGGTTAAGCCCCGTCACATCCGCCTCTGCCGTTAGCCCTCCGGCAGCATCAATCGCCTGGGACACCCGCGCTCCACCTTGAAGCCGATACACGCCCGGGGATGCAACGGCACCATCTACATCGACGTACACCTCCGTTTCGGCAGACGCCTTAGACGAAGATCCATCGGATGCATCGTCCAAAGCATCGCCGGACCCCGGCTCCGCCGATGGACCCGAGTCCTCAACGCGCTCAAAAGAAACATTGCCGGAGCGGTCACCAAAGCTCGCCATCGCCAAGCCGCTCGCCATCGCAATGACGACGAGCATCGCCACGACTACCGCCTTATGCCCGAGTACCTTGCCCGCCCAGCGGTCCATTCGCTTGACCCGTTCGTGTTGTTCGCGCTGCGCCATAGCAAAAACCTCCCAACACCATCGTGTCAGAAAATCGCAGCCGAACGAACCGCTCGGGCAAACCAGTTTTGACGGTCAAACCAAACACTGACCAAAACCTTGCGCAAACATGTCCATTTATTCAGTCACACGTCAGCGAATGAACATTTTGACATTGTTTACCCAGATAACAAAAAACCGACGATACAAACGTATCGTCGGTTTATGCAGGGACTATTCGTGATTTTGGTAAATCTCACGCGGAGCGAGCTCCGAATGTTTGCGCTTTAAGGTCTTGGGGGCCTTATACGTGTTGCTCTCAAAGTCGATGTACTCGGTCTGCTTAAGCAGGCGCTCGATCATCTCCTCATGGTCGAACAGCTCCCAGGCCTCGTGCACGGCATCGAGTTTGGCGTGCGTCTCGGGACGGCGCGGCATAAAGAGCGTGCAGCAGTCAGGCGCGGCTTCAGTCGAGATGTCGAACGTACCGATCTCCTCGGCACGCGCAATGATTTCCTGTTTGTCCGAACCGATCAGCGGGCGGAATACGGGAATCTTCACGGCCTCGTTGACGGCCATGATGTTCTCGAGCGTCTGAGAGGCAACCTGGCCGAGCGACTCGCCGGTCACGATGGCTTTGGCGCCCTCGATATGCGCGATGCGCTCGGCAACCGAATACATGATGCGGCGATACATGATCACGCGCAGGTTGCTGGGGCAGATGACCGAAATCTCACGCTGGCAATCACCAAACGGCACCACATACAGGCGTCCAATCTGGACACCCGGCTCAAGGGCACGGATGATGTCCTGCACCAGATATTCGCTCGTATCGGGCGTCTGCGGACGGCCGGAGAAATGTACCGGCACGCACACCGCGCCGCGACGCGCGAGCATCCAGGTCGCCACCGGCGAATCGATACCCGACGACAGCAGCGTCACGACCTTGCCGGCAGAACCCACCGGCAGACCGCCCACGCCGCGTTCCGAGCGCGCGTACACGTAGACGCTACCTTGAACCACCAGCACGTGCACCATCGCATCGGGGTCGTGCATCTGGACCTTTTTATCGGGAAACGCCTCACACAGCACCTCACCCACCTGACGATTGATATCGATGGAGGTGAGCTCATAGTCGGTGTTCGAGCGCTTGGCATGCACCTTAAACGACTCGAAGGGACCAAATTCGCGCAGCGCCTTGACGGCGGCGGCGCAGTACTCCTGCGGGTCGCGGTTCGTGTGATATGCCAGGGACACACGGGCAACGCCGGGAACGGTACGAATGACACGCGCCGCCTCATCGGCCTGATGCTCGTTAAAGGTCACGAGGATATAACCGGAAATTCGAGACACGGCATTCACGGAAAAGGCGGCCAAGGCCGCCTTGATGTTATCCATGAGGATATGCTCAAAATGTGCGCGGTTCTTGCCCTTCAGTCCAACCTCGTGATAGTGGACCAGGCAGACGCGAGCTGCCATTTAGGCTTCAGCAACCTTGTGGCCGAGCGCCTTCTCGTAACGGGCCTCATCATAGGAGATATCGCCGTCGACGATCTCGTCCATAGCCATCGAGATGGTATCGGCACCAGAAAGGCCGATGGTAATGTCATCGACATCCTGAACGGCAAGCACGCGGTTGTGCTGGCCACGCAGCATGCTATTGATGTCGCAGGCGCGCTTGGAAGCAAGCGAAGCAAGCAGGAAGCGGTTGTGATCGGTCTTCTCCAGAAGATCGTCAATGCAAGGCTTTACAACGGACACGGACCTCAGATCCTTTCATGCATATCGAGAACGCGGACGAGCTCATCGGTCGCGCGGTCGAGATCGTCATTCACCACGACGTCGTCGTAGCGGTCGGCAAGGGCAAGTTCATCGACGGCGTTTGCCATACGCAGCTCAATCGTCTCAGGCGTCTCGGTACCGCGACCAACCAGGCGTTCGCGAAGCACCTCGAGCGAGGGAGGCTTGATAAAGATCAGCACAGCCTCGGGGAAACGCTCCTTAACCTGCAGGGCACCCTGGACATCGATCTCCAAAATCAGAGACGCGCCCGAGGCGAGCTTGGACTGAACCTCGCTCACCAAAGTGCCGTAGCAATTACCGTGGACCTCGGCCCACTCAACGAACTCACCGTTTGCCACGCGGCGGTCGAACTCCTCGCGCGTCAGGAAAAAGTAGTTGACGCCGTCGACCTCACCTTTGCGTGGTGCTCGCGTGGTAGCCGAAACCGTCAGGCCCAGGTTGGAGCGACGCTCGCGCACACGAGTGACGAGCGTGCCCTTGCCTGCGCCTGACGGTCCAGAAATCACAAAGAGCTTTGAATCCTGAGCGCTCACTTATTTGGTCAGCTGCTCGAGGAGCTGCTCGCGCTGGCGGACGCCGAGGCCCTGGACGCGACGGGTAGCGGAGATGCCGAGCTCCTCCATGATCTTGGCGGCCTTGGCCTTGCCATAGCCGGGGAGGGACTCGATGAGGGTGGAAACCTTCATACGGGAAGCGATGGGGTCATCGGAGTTGAGCACGGACTCGAGGGACTTCTCGCCCTTCTTGATCTGCTCGCGAAGCTCAGCGCGGGCATGACGTGCGGCAGCAGCCTTCTCAAGAGCCTGCTTGCGCTGCTCATCGGTAAGCTGAGGGAGTGCCATTCGTACCTCCAAATAGTTGGGTTATATCTGATTCAATATTTGGCATTTTAGCACGTAAAACGTACAAAATGCCCAATCGCGGCTCCATAGGTTAGACGATACCCGCAAAAAGTGCAATATATCGCGCTAAAAGTTGAGCCCCCGACCTGCGATTCCACACAAAGGATGGGAAAGTTTTCGCAGGCACAGGGGCTAAATTGTGCTAATGAGACCCAAAAGTGGTGACTTAAGGGAATCTTTTACGCGACGTTTTCGACCAGCTCGGCGACGATGGCGTCAAACGCGGCAACCGGATCGTCGGCACCGGTAATGGGACGGCCCACCACGATATGGCTCGCGCCGCGCTCGATAGCCTGGGAAGGCGTGGCCACGCGGGATTGATCGCCCAGCGCCGCGCCAACCGGACGCACGCCCGGGGTCACGATCAGCGCATCGGGACCCAGCAGCTCGCGCATGTCATGGGCCTCCATCGGCGAGCACACGATGCCGTCGATGCCGTTGGCCTGGGCGAGCTTTGCCAGGCGCGCGGCTTCTTCGGCAACCGGCGACTCGACGCCGATCTCTGCCAGAGCATCCTGGTTCATGCTCGTAAGCACGGTGATGGCGACGAGCTTAGCGCGGTCCTCGCGCGCCTCCTCGGCGCCCTCGCGGCAGGCAGCAAGCATAGCGCCCGAGCCCAAACCGTGGACCGAGAGCAGGTCGGCACCGGCGAGCGAGGCCGACCGAGCGGCACCGCGCACCTGATGCGGAATGTCATGGAACTTAAGGTCGAGGAAGACCTTAAAGCCCAGATCCTTGAACGTCTTGACGATCTCGGGGCCCTCGGCGTAATAGAGCGTCATGCCCACCTTGAGCCAGACGGCATGACCCGAAAGCTCACGGGCGAGCTCGAGCGCACGCTCGCGGTCGCAGTCGAGGGCGACGATAACGCGGTCGCGGGCATCGGTCTCTAGCATTCGAAAGCACCTACCAGCTCGTTAATGTCCTTTACGCCCTGGGACTCGGCCCAAGCCTCGAGCTCGCGCGCAATCTTGAGCGAAGCGCACGGATCGACGAAGTTGGCCATACCGACCGACACGCAGGTAGCGCCAGCCAGGATAAACTCGGCCGCGTCCTCACCGGTCATGACGCCGCCAACACCGTTGATGGGGATATCGACGGCCTGGGCAACCTCCCAGACCATACGCACGGCGATGTGGTGGCACAGCGGGCCCGAAAGGCCGCCCTTGGGCTTGGCAACGCGCGACTTGCGGGTGTGGACATCAATAGCCATACCCTGGATGGAGTTGATGACCGAAAGGCCGTCGGCGCCCTCGGCCTCGAGGGCCTTGGCGATCTCGGCGACGTTGACCGGAGCCATCTTCACGAACAGCGGCTTGTCGGTCACCTTGCGGCAGGCGGCCATGACGGCAGAGGCGCCCTCGGGCGTGGAGCCCATGGCGGCACCGCCGGCGGCGATGTTGGGGCAGCTCACGTTAATCTCGTATCCGGCAGCCCAGGGGCACAGCTCGACATACATCTCGAGTGCGCGGACAAATTCGTCCACGGAGTGGCCGGCGACCTGGCAGATGACCTGGCAGCCGTCCTTGGACAGCTGCTCGAGCCACGGGCCGGACTCACGGGCAAAAGCGGCCACGCCGGGGTTCTGAAGGCCCACGGAGTTGATCATGCCGCCGGGGATCTCGGCCATGCGGGGCGCGGGGTTGCCGGGCCAGGGCTCGGCGGCGCAACCCTTGGTGGTGATTGCACCCAGCTGGGACACATCGAAGAAGTTCTGGAACTGCCAACCGTAGCCAAAGGTACCGGCTGCGGTGTTGATGGGGTTTTGCATCTTGACGCCGCCGAAATCGACGGCCATGTTCACGGTACCCACTAGAAGACCACCACCTTGGAAGCATCAAAAACGGGGCCGCACATGCAGGCGCCCTTCATACCGTCGACCGTCTCGACGTTGCAGGTGTTGCAGGCGCCAAAGCCACAGCTCATCATGCGCTCGAGCGACACCTCGCAATACGCGCCGGCCTCGGCGGCAGCGGCGGCGACCTTCTTCATCATGACGGCGGGACCGCAGCTGGCAACGTAGTCGTAACCGCCCTCGCCAAGCAGCTCGGCGGAAGGATCGGTACAGAAACCGTGCGTGCCCAGCGTGCCGTCGTCGGTGCACACGTTGACCGTGGCGCCCAGCGCGCGGAACTCATCGACGCCCACGGCCTTGGACGCGGTGCCAAAGCCCAGGCACACGTCAACGTCAACACCCTGCTCGGCAAGCATGCCAGCCAGGCAGAGCACGGGCGGAACGCCGATACCGCCAGCGACGAGCAGCGCCTTCCTGGTGCCCTCGGGCACGAGCCAGCCGCGGCCGCCAGGGCCCAGCAGGTTGGAGGTGGAGCCGGGAGCCATCTGCGACAGACGACGGGTGTCGTCGCCCACGACGGCGTACCACAGCTCGACGGTGCCGGCCTGGGCGTCGGCGCGATAGAAGCTCAGGGGCACGCGAAGCAGCGAGGACGCATCGCCGGGCACGGCGATGTTCACAAACTGACCGGGCTTGAGCGCACTAGCAAGCTTGGGGGCCGAGATAACGAGCGAGAAGATGCCGTCGGCAATCTCCTGGTTCGAGACGACCTCGAAGTCGTGCATGCGTGCAGTGGAAGGTGTGGGCATAGACGCTCCAATCCCCCATGCGGTTGCATGGACCAAACGAACAGAAAGCGCGGCACCGCAAGGGCGCCGCGCACAAAAGCGATAAGGCTATGCTAGCAGATGCAGCCGTCGGCAAGCGTCTGCTTACCGCCGACAAACACATCGGTGGCACGACCGGTGAGCGTGCGACCGGCAAAACCGGAGTTCTCGGCGCGCGACTCGTAGCCGTCCTCGCCGACCGTCCAGGTGGCGTTTGTGTCGAAGACGGTCAGGTCGGCAACGGAGCCCGCCTTGACCTGAACCTGATCCAGGCCCAGGATCTCACGCGGCTTAATGGCCATGAGCTCGACCATGCGGCCCATGCCCATCTTGCCGGTGTTGACCAGCTCGGTGAGCACAAGCGACAGCGAGGTCTCGAGGCCGATCATGCCAAAGGGCGCAAGCTCGAACTCGCGGGCCTTCTCCCACGGGGTGTGGGGGGCGTGGTCGGTGACGATGGCGTCGACGGTACCGTCGATGACGCCCTGACGGATAGCCTCGGCGTCCTCGTCGGTACGCAGCGGCGGGTTGACCTTGAGCGAGGTGTTGTAGGTCTCGTCCAGGTCGTTCTCGGTCAGGAACATGTGGTGCGGGGTAGCCTCGCAGGTGACCTGAACGCCAGCGGCCTTACCGGCACGAACGAGCTCCAGGCCGTGGGCGGTGGAGATGTGCTGGATGTGCAGCTTGGCACCGGTCAGCTTGGCGATCTCGATGTCGCGGGCGATCTGAAGCTCCTCGCCGGCGGCAGGCCAGCCCTCGAGGGCCAGACGAGTCGAGACCTTACCCTCGTTGATCTGGCCGTGACCGACCAGGTCCTCGTCCTGGCAATGGCTCATAAAGACCTTGCCGAACATCTTGCCGTAGTCCATGCAGCGACGGAGCATGCCCGCGCCTTGCACGCCGCGACCGTCGTCGGTGAAGGCGACGGCGCCGTGAGCGACCATATCGCCCATCTCGGACATGGCCTCGCCCTTAAGACCACGGGTCATGGCGCCCGACGGATAGACGCGGCAGTGACCGACCTCGGCAGCGCGGGACTTGACGAACTCCACAACGGCGCCGTTATCGGTGACGGGGTCGGTGTTGGGCATGGAGCAGACACCGGTGAAGCCGCCCTTGGCAGCAGCGCGGGTACCGCTCTCGATGTCCTCTTTGACCTCATAGCCAGGCTCACGAAGGTGGACGTGCATGTCCACCAGGCCAGGGACAAGGTACTTGCCGGAAAGGTCGCGGACCTCCGCTCCCTCGGCGGCGAGGTTCTCGCCGACCTCGGCGATCTTGTCACCGTCGATCAGGACGTCAACGACACCGTCAAGCTCGACGGACGGGTCGACGACGTGGGCATTCTTAAGAAGCAAGGCCATTATCGGCACCTCCAAGCAGCAGATACAGGATAGCCATACGCACGCAGATACCGGCGTAGACCTGCTCCAGGATGACGGAGCGTTGCGGGTGGTCGGCCATATAAGAGTCGAACTCGACGCCGCGGTTGATGGGGCCCGGGTGGCAGATGATCGCGTCGGGCTTCATGAGCTTCTCGCGGTCCTTGGTCAGGCCGAAGAGCTTGTGGTACTCGCGAATGGTCGGGAACGGAGCACCCTCGAGACGCTCCTGCTGCACGCGCAGCATGTAGACGACGTCCAGCTCGGGCAGGACGGAATCGAGGTCGCTCGTCACGTGGTCGCAGCCCAGGACCTCGGGCGACGGCGGAAGCAGCGTGCCGGGAGCGACGGCGTAGGTCTCGCAGCCCATGATCTTAAGGGCGGGGATCAGCGAGCCGCAGACGCGGGAGTGGGCGATGTCGCCGACGACGGCGACCTTCAGACCGTGGAAGTCACCCTTGTGCTCCCAGATGGTGTACAGGTCCAGCAGGGCCTGCGTGGGATGGTTGTGCTTGCCGTCGCCGGCGCAGATGACGCTCGCGGGCGAGTTCTGCGTGACGATGTAGGGGGCGCCGGCGTGCTTGTCGCGCACGACGATGCAGTCGATCTTGTAGGCGTTGAGGGTCTCGACGGTGTCGACGAGGCTCTCACCCTTGACCGTGGAGGTCGAGGAACCGCCGAAGTTAAGGCTGTCGGCCGAAAGGCGCTTCTCGGCGAGCTCGAAGGAGCTGCGGGTACGCGTCGAGGGCTCGTTGAACATGTTGACGATGGTCTTACCCTTGAGCGTGGGGACCTTCTTGATGGCACGCTCGTTGACCTCGGAGAACGCCTTAGCGGTCTCGAGGATGAGCTTGATGTCCTCTTCGGAGTACTCGGTAATGTCGATCAGGTGCTTATGGTTGAACGCCACGGTACTACTCACCTCCCAGCGGCGCGGAGCCCACGTGGGAACCCGGCGCGACGTCGTTGATCTCGACAGCGGTGCGGCCGTCGACTTCCTTCATATATAGGTGCACGTTCTCCTCATGCGACGAGGGAACGTTCTTGCCGACAAAGTCCGGCGAGATGGGAAGCTCGCGGTGACCGCGGTCAACAAGCACTGCCAGCTCGATGCGGCTCGGACGGCCCAGGTCCATGACGGCATCGAGAGCGGCGCGGATGGTACGACCCGTATACAGGATGTCGTCCACCAGCACGACGCGCTTGCCGTCGACGCTAAAGGAAATGTTGGTAGCGTGGATCGCGGGAGCGAAATTGGTCGCATAGTCATCACGGTAGAAGCTGATGTCCAGGCTGCCGAGCGGAACGTCGACACCCTCGATCTCCTTGATCTCCTCGGCGAGCTTCTTTGCCAGAAGGTCGCCGCGCGTGACGATGCCGACCAAAGCGAGGTCTTCACAGCCCTCGTTGCGCTCGAGGATCTCGTGCGCGATGCGGGTCATCGCTCGGTTGACGGCGGTCTCGTCCATGATGACCGCCTTGGGGGAAGTCGTGCCCATCGATCTCCTTCCTCACATGTCTTGACTGCTGACACAGTCAAAAAAATAGATGCCCGACCGCTCAAAGCGGAACCAGACACCCACAGGAAGGGCTGCTCTCACGGCAGCTATGTAATTCCATGTGGGTATCTCGTACCCCTTTAATGGTCAAGGGATAGTGTAGCCAACCTCGAGCTCAATTGCGAGCATAAAAACAAGGCAATCCGTAAACGGAGTCAATCGCTCCATAAACCTATATATATTTGTGGGACGAGCTTGAAAACCTCGGTTCGAGCTGGCATAATCCCCTCTGCTACACGCAAATCGGATCTACGTCCAGGGCCGTGGCGTGGGCACTATCGCCAAAAGAGGAATATCTCTGTGTAGATTACGCACAGGGAGCTGCTTCTGTGCTATAGTTCAGGCTTGTTTGTTAACGCGACATGTTCGTTTGTCGCCCAAGGAGGGTCAGTTATGTCCAAAGTTTGCGAAGTTTGCGGTAAGCACCCCGTTGCCGGTCGCTCCATCAGCCACTCTCACCGCGTCACCAACCGTAAGTTCCGCCCCAACATCCAGCGCGTCTACGTCGTCGTCGATGGTCACCGTCGCAAGATGAACGTTTGCTCCACCTGCCTCAAGTCCGGCAAGGTTGCGCGCTCCTAAATAAGGTCTTACCAACAAGTACCTCGGACTCTCCGGGTCAAAGACCTCGCGTTCACATAGAACTTACCAAAGGCGTCCTCCCCAACGGAGGGCGCCTTTTTGCACTCATTGGGGACAGACTTACATGAGTGTTTTCACGCATTTGAGACAGACATGACGCTTGCCGGCAGCGGTCCTCAGCCCCGCCTCACGCCGCCTCGTTCCAGCCTGTGGTGGCCTTGGTCACACTTGTAGCGCCGATGCCGGTAATGCGGACAATTTGCTTGACCGTGAGATGCGCCCGCCTGAGCCTCAACAGACAGTCATCGCGTTCCGGGCGTGGCAGGGCCTTGAGCAGCGCAGGATCGATGCTCGGCAGGGCCTCGCGTGCGACGGTAAGGGCATCCTCGTCGGAAATCCGTCGACGCGGAAGAATCTCAACTGACCAGATCTGCCCGGCAACTTCCTTGAGATGCTCGCAATAGCAACGGGAGCCTCCGACAATATCGAGCATAGGGGCCGCATCACAAATGTCAAAGGGATCATAGCCCAGCTGATATGCCCTGTAGCTTGACCAACGATACGCATCGAGTGAGTCGAGCGCGCCTTTCACAGGATTTAGATGAATATAATCGAGCAACTGCACCGCTTGCGTGTCCGACTCAACCGCGACCCGCGAATAGCGATTGTCAAACAGATGCCCCGTTCTTCCCGTTTTCCCATTGAAATACTTCGCATATGCCGTCAGTGCGCACTGCATTGCCTTTGAAAGGTTGTCAAATGGATCGTCAACCATCAAGTGGAAGTGGTTGTCCATGAGGCACCAAGCCAACACCGCCACTTCATGGCGCGCAAGCCTGTTCGAGATATCCGATAAGAAACGATAACGGTCGGAATCATCTTCAAAAATAATCTGTTTAGAGTTGCCGCGGTCATAGACGTGGTAATAGCCGGTAAGCGAAACGGCGCGGGGGCATCGGGGCATTGCCTCTCCTTTCAAACTGCACAAACTGTACAGGCAACACCTAAAAGGAGAGAAGGAACGCGAAATGCTGAGCCTGTAACCTATTTATATCCAATGAGTGGCAAAAACAGGCCCAGAACGGAAAAATGGCAAATCGACGTCTGTCCCAAATGAGTGAAAGCACTCAAGTAAGTCTGTCCCCAATGAGCGGCCATGCGAACAGGTGGTTTTAGTTAAAACGCTTCAGTTTATTGAAGCGCTTTAGTGTGCCTTTTACGGGAATCTTACCACTCACCGAATTATTTATTGCTATTATGCAAGGCGTAGGGTAAATCTCCGATCGCAAGGAGACACAAATGGTGAAAAAGTCACCGGAAAACACTACTCCCGCAATTGTGGACAACGTAGAGGCGCTTGAGGCTAAGCTCGCTCAGATGCGAGAGGCCCAGGCGCTTTTTGCTACGTACACGCAGGAGCAGGTCGACAAGATCTTCTACGAGGCCGCCATGGCCGCCAACAAGGCTCGTATCCCGTTGGCGAAGATGGCCATCGAGGAGACCGGCCGCGGCGTTCTTGAGGACAAGGTCATCAAGAACCACTACGCCGCAGAGTACATCTACAACGCTTACAAGAACACCAAGACCTGTGGTGTCCTGGAGCGCGACGAGGCTTACGGCATCACCAAGATCGCCGAGCCCATCGGCATCGTGGGCGCCGTCATCCCGACGACCAACCCCACCTCCACCGCGATCTTCAAGACGCTGATCAGCCTGAAGACCCGCAACGGCATCATCATCTCCCCGCACCCGGCTGCCGCCAAGTGCACCATCGCCGCCGCCAAGCTCGTGCTTGACGCCGCCGTCAAGGCCGGCGCCCCCGAGGGCATCATCGGCTGGGTCGATGTCCCCTCCATCGAGCTGACCAACATGGTCATGCGCGACGTCGACATCATCCTCGCCACCGGTGGCCCGGGCATGGTCAAGGCCGC
>CAKUHK010000042.1:0-19607 GCA_934655965.1 uncultured Collinsella sp. | reverse complement strand
GCCGAATCGGCATTAATGTCCCCGATCGCCGCCAACAGCTCGTCCTGCGAAACATCGGCAGGAAGCAACACGCGACGAACCTCGATGCCAACCTTTTCGCAGCGCTTGAGCGCACCGCGCTCGTAGGATAGGTCGTCCTCGCGCTCGCCCACACGGACGATAGCCAACGTCGGAACAACGCCGCGCTCGCGTAGCGCAGCGCAGCGAGCGGCAAGTTCCTCGGTCAAGGTGCGGGCAACGGGAGCGCCCTTGAGCAGTTCAGCCATGGCTATCCCCTCTTCCTTGCAGCGTCGGCAGCGCGGCGTGCCAGTGCATCGGCACGCGGCAGCCACGTATCCAGCAGCTCATCGCACGCCGCCTCGAGCTCCTCGGCACGGGCGCGATCCTTCATGGACGTGGTGTTGGCAAAGAGCGTCAGGCTCGCACCCTGCATGGCGGCACGGCAGAACACGGCACCACACGCCACGTCGGACAGCAGCTGGCGCGAACCCTTATCGGCCATGTCCTCGAGCAGTGCTAGCGCGCGTCCGCAGGCATCCATGATGCGGTACGGCGGCATGGCCGCCACGCGCAACGCGTCCTGAATCGCCACGGATCGAGCCGGATCATCACGAGGAATACCGTACGCAGCGGACACCTGGCCGTACGCACGAACATCCTCGGCAACTAGACCTACAAGTTCCTGCGCCAACTCGTCTGCCTGGGCAAATGCACGCGTCAGATCGTCTGCGCGATTGGCTAGCGCGGGATTAGTTGCCCCGTAGCGCGCGACCATCCCGCAAAGCGAGGCGCCCAGCGCGCCCACAAAGGCGCTCGCGCTACCGCCGCCCGGCACGGGCTCACGAGCAGCGAGCGCCTCGGCAAATCCGCGGCAAGTCTTGTCCATCATCTCTTGGCTCATCGGAACACCTCTATCAGGCGCGCCGGCAGACGAGGCCGTAGCACGCCAAAATAAAAATGGGGCAACGATGCCAGGAGGCAGTTGTCCCATTCATCGGATTTTTCGATGCCCAGTCTAACCCATAAGGAAGCGACTGTCAGGAGCCACGGCTATCGGCATTTTCGATTGCAGGCAATAGAAATTTCCACCTAAAGCGGGAACGTTGCAGCTGCCCAAAACGCCGTCGCTGACGCAATTTTGTTGGAGAAACAGTTGCAACATTTTACAAATTACTGTGTTTTTCCTGTGCTGTTTTTACTTATTGGCAATCAAATTTTTAACACGCTCGGAAAAGATTTTACAGAATCTAAACTATATATGTTGGCTAATACCACCGGGATAAAAGGAGTGTCAGCATGAAGTCGTTAACCAGAACGGCTTATCGTGCGATCGCTGCGTTTGTTGCCGCTGCGTTCGTCATGATAGGCCTCGCGTCACCAGCATTTGCAGATGGCGCGACATGGACCATCACCAATCAAAGGACCGGTACCGTCTACACAGACGTCGCCATCGCCACCAAAGAGGCGGCCAGTGGAGACACCCTTGTGCTTGGTGAGGGCAACTATACGCTCTATAAGGTGGACTCCGCAGGCACCACCAAGGGCAAGAATCTCACCTTTGTGGGCCAGGGAACCGAAAAGACCGCGTGGAACATTGGCGCGCTCGTGCCAGATCCGGCGTACTTCGGCACTGAGTACAACGGCGACTACTCCTTCGACGGAGCCGGCACCGTTACCTTCGAGAACATGACGATGCGTTCCGGCAGTGCCGACTACCTCGGCTTCATTCGCGCCAACAAGACTGTGCTCAACGGTTGCGTCGTCAATGGCAAGACGTTCTACTGGGGCTACGAGTCCGCCGAGTTCACGGACACGACGTTTAACGCTCCGAGCCTCGATTACGCCATCTGGACGTACAGCTCGCCGACCATGACGTTCAACAACTGCACCTTCAATGCCAGCGGCAAGGCGATTAATGTCTACACCGATTTCGGCGCGGGCAAGCACGACATCACCGTCAACGTGAATGACTGCACGTTCAACTCGAATGCGTTCTTGGGTAAGCAGGCACTGACCATCAACGACTATAATATGGGAGACAAAAAGTACATCCTCAACATCACCAACAGCTCTGCCACGGCTGCGCGCGATAACACTACCTGCTCGCAGCTCTTTGGCTTTGGTGGCAAGGCAAGCACCAACAACAAGGGCAAAACTGACGTCAACATCAACGGCGAGCTCGTGTGGTCCGGCGGCGAGATGAAGACCCACGGCTACACCGACGGCGAGCATGAAGATAATTTCGTCGATCAGAAGGACTACGTTTGGGAGCAGGAGGACGACGGCTGGTATTGTACCGGCCACGCCAAGTGCGGCTACTGCGGTTGGCCGATTGAGGAGACCGTAAAGGCAACCTACACGGACACGACCAACTGCACCGAGACGGGCGAGAGGGCCTACACCGCGACCTTCCAGCACAAGTGCTTTGAGCCTCAGACCAAGACCGAACCCCTCGACCCCATCGGCCACGACTGGGACGCACCCGAGTACACCTGGAGCAAGCAGGACGGCGAGTGGTACTGCACCGCCAAGCGCGTCTGCAGGCGCGACGCCAGCCATGTGGAGGAGGAGACCGAAAAGGCAGCCGTCGAGCACGTCACCAAGGCAACCTGCGAGGCCGCCGGCAAGGACGTCTACACCGTAACCTTCGAGAACAAGGCCTTCGAGACCCAGACCCGCACCGTCGCCCTCGGCGTGCTCGGCCACGACTGGGCCGCACCCGAGTACACCTGGAGCAAGCAGGACGGCGAGTGGTACTGCACCGCCAAGCGTGTCTGCAAGCGCGACGCAAGCCACATCGAGGAGGAGACCGTAAAGGTAACGGTCGAGCATGCTATCAAGTCGACCTGCGATGTCGCCGGCAAGGACGTCTATACCGCAACCTTCAGCAACAAGGCATTTGAGACCCAGACCAAGACCGTAGTCCTTGGCATTCTCGGCCACGACTGGGGCAAGCCCGAGTACAGCTGGGCCAAGCAGGACGGCGAGTGGTACTGCACCGCCAAGCGTGTATGCAAGCGCGACGCCTCGCACGTCGAAGAGCAGACCGCGAAGGCAAGTGTCGAGACCACGCCGGCGACCTGCCTCAAGGCTGGCAGGTCCGTCTACACCGCCAAGTTCGACGGCGACGTCTTTAAGACCCAGACCCGCACCGTCGCCCTCGGCGTCCTCGGCCACGACTGGGCAGACCCCGAGTACAGCTGGTCCCAGAAGGACGGCAGTTGGTTCTGCACTGCCAAGCGCGTCTGCAAGCGCGACGCGAGCCACATCGAGGACGAGACCGTGAAGGCAACGGTCGAGACCACGCCGGCGACCTGCCTCGAGGCTGGCAAGTCCGTCTACACCGCATCCTTCAAGAGCGACACCTTCAAGACCCAGACCAAGACCGAGAAACCGAGAAGCTCAACCCGCTCGATCACGACTGGGGCAAGGCGGAGTACACCTGGTCCGAGAAGGACGGCGATTGGTCCTGCACCGCCAAGCGTATCTGCAAGCGCGACGCTTCCCACGTCGACGAGCAGACCGTGAAGGCAACGGTCGAGACCACGCCCGCGACTTGCACCGAGGCCGGAAAGTCCGTCTACACCGCTGCCTTCGACGGCGACGCCTTCGAGACCCAGGTTAAGACCGAGAAGATCGCCGCTCTCGACCACGACTGGGCAGAGCCCGAGTACAGCTGGTCCCAGAAGGATGGAGCCTGGTACTGCACCGCCAAGCGCGTCTGCAAGCGTGACGCCTCGCACGTCGAGAAGGAGACCGTAAAGGCCGCTTACGAGGTTACCACCCCCGCCACGACCGAGAAGGAAGGCGAGGGCACCTACACCGCCACCTTCGAAAACGAGGCCTTCGAGACCCAGACCAAGACCGAGTCGATCGACAAGCTTCCCGTCAAGCCGCAAGAGCCCGCAAAGCCCAAGGACGACAAGCCCAGCAAGACCGACAAGCCGGGCAAGTCCGACAAGTCCAACAAGCAGACGCTCCCCGGAACGGGCGACTCTACGGTTACCGCCATCATCTCGATGCTCGCCATGGCATCCATCTGCTTTGCCGCCGGCGCTGTCATTTCCAAGGTTCGCAAGTAATAGCGATCTTCTAGCGCGCTCCTGCAACTAGGCCGCAGAGCAACAGGACCCGCACCGCCACAGGTGCGGGTCCTTCTTTTTGCCCAAGCGGCCCACAGGAGCCTTCGCGGCATCATCAGACAAAACACTCCAGCTCACTTCAATCGCCGGCAAACGCACCGCTCACCTTCCGTCGTAAACATGGGACACATGGCCCACCTTTCGAGACTCCCCGGCAGCGCAAACTGGGGCATATCTATAAGTAAGGAGCTCGTTGGGGCACAGCCGCATAACGGCAACAAACGACGGACGGAGGTATAAGCCGCGCAGCACACAAAGACATCCGCCGCAAACGCAATCGACGCCCCAACAACATGCGGTGCCATGATGTCACCAACAGACAAGGAGGACGCCACCATGAAGAAAAAGACCCTATCGATCCTTTCCCTTTGCATCGCCCTCTTTGCCGCGTTTGCCCTCATGGGATGCGGCGGGAGCGCATCGGGCGGAGGCGGAGGCAGCAGCGCCGCCAAGAGCGAGGGCAAGGAAAAAGCTCCCGTCGCCGAGAAGACCGACTTTATCTGGTTTAAGGTCGAGATGCCCGAGGGCGTTGGCGTAAGCGACTCCGCCGGCAAGAACGCCGACAGGGTCCAGCTCACCTTCCCCGAGAACGAGAACACCACGGTCGACCGTTTCATCCCCGTTTGGCAAGAGAAGATGACGGCCGAAGAGTCCTTTGCCGAGCAGGCCGAAAGGCATACTGGTACGTTCCAGTGGGAAAACGGCGATCCCGTCGAATACAACGGCAGGACATGGCTCACCGGAACGTGCAAGGACAATGGCGGTACTTATACCTACCTCTTTTCCGACGTCGACACGGGAAGCATCTACATCTTGATTAGGAACGTCGAGCTTCACGAGAAAGAAGCTGAGGCACTTCTCAACTCCATTGAGTTCCCCGACGACATGGAGGAAGCCGTGAAGGAGGCACGCGACGTCGAGATTTCGAGTATCGAGATCAAGTAGCAAGGGTCCGCGTACGCCCGCGCACGCGCTCCATTAAAAGCGCGGGCGCCCAACCCCGGGGAGGGTCGGCAGCTTCGGCCCTCCCCTCTCTTGCGTCCACATATATTGCCACTTATCGGCGCAAATCCGACCCCCAGAATGGGACACATGGCCCACCCTAGCGAGCCGCTCGCGCGTACAGTAAAGGCAGGTAATCCATGGGCGGTTACAGATCGAGGAGGACACGACCATGAAAAAGAAGGCCTTTGCGATTCTCACCCTCTGCTTGAGTCTCTTTGCCGCAGTTGCCCTGGTGGGCTGCGGCGGAAGTGGCGGTGCTGCCGGCAGTGGCGGTGGCGGCGGAGCGGAAAAGCCAGCCGTGGACATGAGGACCGACTTCATCTGGTTTAAGGTCGAGGTCCCCGAGGGCGTCGAAATCACCGACGTCGCCGGCGATACCGCCGACAGGGCCCAGTTTAAGTTCACCGAGAGCGAGCACGCCAGCGACCGTTTCATCCCCGTCTTTGACTCCGACAAGAACGCCGACGAACTGTTCGACTACGAGGCCAAATGGAATGCCAGCTTTGAGTGGACCGAGAACGATCCCGTCAAGTACAACGGCAAGACCTGGCGCAACGCTTCCTACACTCATTCGGGCGGCGTGACGACCGAGTACTTCACCGAGGCGGGCGGCGGCAGCGTCTACGTGCGCATCGACAACGTCGAAGAGCACAAGGACGCCGTCGAGACCATGATGAAGTCCCTTGAGTTTGCCGACGACATCGCCGAGGCCAAGACCGAGGCCATGGACGTTAAACTCGACGACATCGAGATCAAGCGCTAAAGCTCCAACGGCAAGCAGCAGCGCCGTTTTAGCTCAACCGGGATGCAAGGTGCGACTCCTTGCATCCCGGTTTTTGTGTGTTCGAAAGCGCCCGGTCACATCACCATATTGAGCACGTTGACGAATTCCTGAGCCCGGGAGCGGCTGCTCAGGCTAAAGACACAGGCAGTCAACAGCCGATTGCGCAGGAAAACATCGCGACCCTTGATCCTGTTGACCCCCGTGATGTCCTTAAGGTAGACAATCTCGGTGTGCTTGCCACCAAAAGTGCCCTTCTTGAGCACCTCGATACGGTTGGGGTAAATCTTGACGTCTTTAAACCTGCCCGAACCTTTATCCTGGAACAGCAAAGTGTCGTTGTCCATGCGCGTCACCCCCATGGACTCGCGCAAACTACCTCTAACTCCTCATTTTAGTCATTCCGAGACCCCCACGCGAAGGCGGTTGGAGGCATCTAGATTTATGTCCGCGCGAGGCTTTATGGTTAAGTAAATAGATACGCCATTGCGGAGGAAGACAAATTCGACGCATCCTTAATCGCTCGGCACGGGAGGAGTCAAACATGGCAGAGACATCAAAGGCAACACTGCGCGATTGCATCTATGGGCTCGCCGTCGGCGATGCGCTAGGCGTCCCGTACGAGTTCAGGCCTCGTGGCACGTTCGAATGCACCGACATGATCGGCTACGGCACGCACGGGCAGCCCGCGGGTACCTGGAGCGACGATACGTCCATGACGCTCGCTACCTGCGACTCGATTAGGAAGCTTGGGCACATCGACATCGCGGACATGCGCGACAAGTTCGTGAGCTGGATTGCCAACGACGAATATACGATAGACGGCGTTTTCGATTACGGCGGCACGACCGCTCGCGCCCTACGCACCGGCAAAGGAGGCTCCGGCGAGCGCGACAACGGCAACGGCTCGCTCATGCGTATCGCGCCCCTGGCGTACACCGACGCGACAGACGACGAGATCCGCGAGGTCTCCGCCATTACGCACGCCCATAGAACATCAACTGACGCATGCGTCATATTTGTCGAGCTGATGAGGGCCGTGGTGGACGGCGCGGTCCCCGAATGGGCGATCCGCCTGAAAGACTCGCCCGAGCACGAAATCAGATCCGGCGGCTTCGTACGCGATACGCTTAAGGCAGCCACCTGGTGCTTCGTCAACACCAACAGCTACGAAGACTGCGTGCTTACCGCCGTCAACCTGGGCGACGACACCGACACCACCGCAGCCGTCGCCGGCGCCCTCGCGGGCACGGCATACGGTATGAACGCCATCCCGCAGGAGTGGATCGACACCATACGAGGGAAGGATCTGATTGAGAGCTGCCTGTTTTAGCTCGCCCCTCTAACTTAATCTCGAGAAGCATCCGTATCACACAAAAAACGGGGGCAGCTCGCACTCCCGCGAGCTGCCCCGCAGCCTCGGCTTTCGCGTCGCAGTGCCAACCGGCACCGCTCCCCTACTTTCCAAAGATCGCAGCGAACAATCCTTTGCGCTTGGGCTTTTCCTCTCGGTAGGAGCCCTCGGCAGCCGTCGCCACCTGGCGCGGTTGCTCGCCGCCTCCGCGGCGCACGATCTGGTACAAAAACGGCGACTTAACGTATTTGACCTCGATGGGCGTGGCGTGCACGGTGCTTTCGTTCGACAGATGCAGACTCGGATTGAGCGGCGCCACGATATGCGTCTCGCGCTTGTCGCTAAACACCACCGCTGCCGCGCGACCCGTCTGTCCGTTCACGGCGATGCGCACCTGCTCGCCGTCGCGACTATCCGACGCCGGGCGATCGACAAAGTAGACCGGTACCATCACCAGGCCGTCCTTGTGCTTGCGGGCTTTCCGCGCCCACGTGCGGATGCTCTTTTTATTGAGCCCCAGGGTCGCCTCGGCATCGTTGCCCGCAACGTCGAGCGCCAGCTTGTCAATGACCACCTGGTCCTTGGTGGACGCATCGACCGAGACGACACGGAAGTCGCCCTCCTGCATGGCGGGATCGAACGGTCCCACCTTGGCAAAGTCCCACGGCTCCAAAATGCCCATAAGACGAACGTCCAGATAGTTTGCCCTGGGATATGCCCAATCGAGCACCTCGTAGTACACCAGGGTCTCCTTGCTCAGGCCCTTGCCCGGGAAGGACGCCATCATGCGCAGGTCCGCCAGCGCCATGGGGAAATAGAAGAGCATCATGTCGTTTTGGATCGCATCTTCCACATCGTGCCCGGCAAAGGCGTCCGGATACTGACGCACCAGCTGCAAAGCGTTGGCACGCGCCTGCTGTGGGGAAATCTCACACGGAACACCCTGCTCTGGCACGTACTCGGCACCCACGCCCATGGTCAGACGCTTGCTAAACGTGCCGGGCTTGAGCAAGTCGGCCACACCAATCTTGTTGCCGCACGACGGGCACTCAAACACGCGTTGCGTTGACTCGCCCTCAAAGGACGCACCGCAGAAGGGGCAGGGAATGCTCACGTGCGTAGCCTCTTGGAACTCCTGCGCTGTCCCGCGATCTTCCCACAGCAGATGCTCCAGAACCGACTGGTTGCGCCAGTGCGAATTAAAGAAATACCAGTCCGGGTCCTCTGGGCGCTCGAGCTGCGACACATGCGTGAGCTTGAGCAACCCGTCAACCACCGTCAGCGGTGTATGGCGAATGCCCAGGGCACTCTTAGGCTCCCCGGCGTCCGCTTGCCACGGGACGACCGTTCCGCAATAGGCACATTCAAAGCTGCGCTTTGCCTGGTGCGAATACATGGGGCCGCCGCAGTTTTGGCATTTAATGGCAAACATCTCGTCCATGGAAACGTCCTCCTTTGCACAGGGGCTGTCGACATTAAGTATGTCGAGCAAACAGGCGCATGCCCATACCCATGTGGCCCAAAATGGAGCATTCGAACGGACGAGAAGGCGCAGCGGGCTCGCAGCCGCGCGGACAGTCACTCGTCTACATCTGCACTCGTTAGCACAGGTAGACCATTGCTGCATTTTCTGAGCATCGGCCCATAACGCACCCGTCCGAGCTACACTATCCCCTTAAACACGATTGTGAGGACGACCGTTATGCTATTTGTAAATCGGCTGGTACATACGCTTGTTCCCGGCAGCGAAAGCGAGCCGGTCGATACCTCCTGCCGCACCAACGCGGGCTTTGCCGCAAGCCTTATCTGCATCGGGCTCAACATTACGCTGTGCCTGGCCAAGGGCATCGCGGGCCTGCTCGCGGGTTCCGTCTCGCTTGTCGCCGACGCCTTCAACAACCTCTCCGATGCCTCGAGCAACATCGTGAGCCTGCTCGGATTCCGCCTTGCCAGCCGCCCGGCCGACGAGGGGCACCCTTATGGCCACGGCCGCTACGAGTACCTAGCCGGTCTGTTTGTCGCCGTCCTGGTTTGCGCTGTCGGCATCAACCTGATCTTGGAGTCGGTCACCAAAATCATCAAGCCCTCCCCCACCGCGTATTCGGCGCTCTCTATGGCAGCTCTTATTCTGTCCATGCTCGTCAAGTTTTGGATGGCGGCGTTCAACCGCGCGCTGGGCAACCGCATCGATTCCGAGACGCTCATCGCCACGGCGCAGGATTCCAAAAACGACGTCATCACCTCGGGCTCGGTCCTGGTGGCAGCGCTTATCTCGCAAACAACCGGCTTTAACCTCGATGGCTGGGCAGGCCTGGGCGTGGGCATCTTCATCTGTATCAGCGGCATGGGTCTGGTGCGCGATGCCATCAGCCCACTGTTGGGACAGGCGCCCGACCCTAAGCTTGTCCAGACAATCCGCGACAAGATCATGTCGTATCCGCAGGTCCTGGGCACGCACGACCTGATGGTGCACGACTACGGTCCCGGTCGCCAATTTGCCAGCGCCCACGTGGAGATGCCCGGCGAGGGCGATGCATTTGAGCACCACGAGATCCTGGATACCATCGAGCACGATATCAAGCGCCAGATGGGCATCGGTATCACGCTGCACTGCGACCCCATCGCCACAACCGGCGACGACCTGCGCGGCTGGGTCAGACGCGGCATCATGCAGATCGACCCCGCGCTCTCCGTCCACGACCTGCACGAGCACGACGGCTTCGTCTCGTTTGACCTGGTGCGCCCCGACGGCTTTGACATATCCGACGAGGAGCTGCTGGAGCTCGTCACGCGCATCGTGCACGAGCGCCGGCCCGATGCCTCGTGCGTCGTCACGTTTGACTCGGGCTTTAGCTCGCCCGACCGACCGGCCGAGAAGCTGTAGTCCGCCTAGACGCTAGTTGCCCTGCGCGCCCGAAATGCCGTTTTGCAGCGCGTTCCAGGCATCCGTTGCCATGTCGCCCAGGTTCTGCGCGGTGTCGCCGAGATTCTGGGCCGTGTCGCCCAGCTGCTGGGCTTTATCACCCAACTCCTGTGCCTTGTTGCTCAGGTCCTCCAGCGTGTTGGAGCTCGAGCTGTCCGTGGTGCCCTGCTCGCCGGACGCGTTGCCCGACGAGTTGCCCTTGTGCGTTAGCTGGATCTCAAGACTGCCATTGTCGTTGTAGTAGGCAGAAGTAACGACCCAGTTGGCATCGACGACGGGCGTCGAGCCGTCATCGGTCAGGATCACGGCGTTCGAAAGGTCGGCTCCGCGCGACTTGAGGAGCTTCTTGGCGTTAGACCAGTACTGTCCTGGGATATCACTCAGGTCCACAGCGCCCAATTGGGTAGCCTCGGTCTGCTCTGCCGTCGTATCGGTTGAAGCGCCTCGTTTATTGAGCATGCCCGACACGATAGCAAACACAACCGATAAGGCAAAGAAGATCGCCAGTACGATGAGAATCTTCTTAATAACGCTCGACGAACGCGAGGGTTTCTCCCCCTCGTCCTCGCCATACTGCGGAATCGATTTGGGATACTCGCGATAGGGCTGGCGCGCACGCGAATCGCGCGAGTCATAACGAGGCTGGGCCTGTGCCGTACGCGGCATATACGTCGTCTGCTGAGGCTGCGGAATGGGATTTTGCGACAAATCGCTGTAAGGGTCCGGCGCAGAGCTGGCATAGGGGTCCTGCGGAGCGTAATCAAACGGGTCTGGTGCCACGTTGCCGTAGGGGCTTTGCGAAGAGGCGATGTAAGGGTCCTGCGGCGCATTGCCGTAGCCCATAACCCGCGTGGGCTCGGCCGAGGCCTGCGTCGCATCGGGTGCGATGTAGCCGGGATTCGGCACAACACGGGTCGCGTCGGCGCTATCACCCGTCTGCGCGGAACCGTAACCGCCCATTACGGTCGTCTTGTTCTGGTCCATGCAACGTTTCCTTTCCGTCGCCTGTAAGCATCAAGTTATCCATGCATTCTACCCGCGCAAAAGCCTATGATTGGCAGTGCCCGTCGGTATCTACAAGACATGCGCGGTCCTCGGGATAAAAAGCCCCGCCGGGCCTTGAGGGCGCGACGGGGCAGGCAAGCAGCTATGAGCAGCAGGCTTAGAACAGGCCGGTGATGTTGCCGTCGTTGTCGACGTCGATGTTCTCGGCCGCGGGGACCTTGGGCAGGCCGGGCATGGTCAGGACGCTGCCGGTCAGCGCGACCACAAAGTGAGCGCCGGCGGAAACCTTGAGCTCGCGCACGGTGATGCGGAAGCCCTCGGGGGCACCGAGGGCCTTAGCGTTGTCGCTAAAGCTGTACTGCGTCTTGGCCACGCACACCGGCAGGTTGCCAAAGCCGTTCTCGCGCAGCTCGGCGAGCTGGCGCTTGGCAGCCGGCGTAAAGTCGACGCCGTCGGCGCGGTAGACCTTGGTGGCAACGGCCTCGAGGGCGTCGGCAACATCGGCACCGTCCTCGTAGGCAAACTTGAGCTCACTCGGCTGCTCGATCAAGCGCATCACCTCATCGGCCAGGTCGAGCGCGCCCTCGCCGCCCTTGGCCCAAACCTCGGACAGCTTAACGTTAACGCCCAGCTTCTGGCACTCGGACTCGATGAGCTCCAGCTCGGCCTCGATGTCCGTCGGGAAGCGGTTGATGGCAACCACGCAGGGCAGGCCGTACACGTTCTGGATGTTGTCGACATGGCGCAGCAGGTTGGGCATGCCGGCCTTAAGGGCTTCGAGGTTCTCATCGTTGAGGTCGGCCTTGGCGACACCGCCGTTGTACTTGAGCGCGCGGGCGGTCGCGACGACCACGACAGCGCTGGGGCGAACGCCCGTCATGCGGCACTTGATGTCGAGGAACTTCTCGGCACCCAGGTCGGCACCAAAGCCGGCCTCGGTAATGGCAACATCGCCAAAGCGCATGGCCATGCGCGTGGCCATGATGGAGTTGCAGCCATGGGCGATGTTGGCGAAGGGGCCGCCGTGGACAAACGCGGGCGTGCCCTCGAGGGTCTGAACCAGGTTGGGCTTGAGCGCATCCTTAAGCAGGGCTGCCATAGCACCCTGGGCCTTAAGGTCGCGGGCGCGAACGGGCTCGCCGGCAAAGCTGTAGCCGACGACGATCTCGCCCAGGCGCTCCTTGAGGTCGTTGATGCTCGTGGACAGGCACAGGATTGCCATGACCTCGGAAGCGACGGTGATGTCGAAGCCATCCTCGCGCGGCACGCCCTGGGCCTTGCCGCCAATGCCGTCGATGACGTGACGGAGCTGGCGGTCATTCATGTCGACAACGCGCTTCCAGGTGATGCGCTTAACGTCGATGCCGAGCTGGTTGCCCTGCTGAATATGATTATCGAGCATGGCGGCCAGCAGGTTGTTGGCGGCACCGATGGCATGGAAGTCACCGGTAAAGTGCAGGTTGATGTCCTCCATGGGGATGACCTGGGCCCAACCGCCGCCGGCGGCACCGCCCTTCACGCCAAACACGGGACCGAGCGAAGGTTCGCGCAGGGCCACGGCGCTCTTGACGCCGCGACGGCGCAGGCCGTCGGCCAGACCGATGGTCGTGGTAGTCTTGCCCTCGCCTGCGGGCGTGGGGTTGATAGCGGTCACGAGGACAAGCTTGGCCTGGTGATCAGTTGGCTCGTTGAGCAGGGAGTAGTCGACCTTTGCCTTATCAAAGCCGTACGGAATCAGATGCTTAACGTCGACGCCGGCGTTCTTGGCCACCTCGGTAATAGGCAGCGGCGTAACAGAACGTGCGATTTCGATGTCAGTAGGCATGGGCGGTCCTTTCGTTACCGGATGAGAAAAAGACCAATCCAGCATAGCACGCACGCGCAATAGTAAAACACCCGTAACCGACGAACGGCGATATGTTTACCCGATGCCCAGCGATAGCTTACAGACGCGCCGGCACAAAGGTCCCTACAGGGTCGGCTCGATTCCCAAGTGCTCAAAGGTGCGAAGGGTTGCCTGACGACCCTGCGGCGTGCGAATCATCAATCCGCACTGCAGCAGATAGGGCTCGTAGACATCCTCGAGCGTGCCCGGGTCCTCGCCCACCGCGCTGGCAAGCGTGGTCAGGCCCACGGCACGGCCGGAGAACGTCTTGGCAAGCGTCTCCAAAATGCGAATGTCCATCCAGTCCAGACCAAGCTCGTCGATCTCGAAGAACTCGAGCGCCTGACGGCAAATGTCGAGCTCGATGGGGCCGTTGCCGCGCACCTGCGCATAGTCGCGCACGCGCTTGAGCAGACGGTTGGCAAGACGCGGCGTGCCACGCGAACGCGAGCCAATCTCGAGCGCACTCGGATGGTCAATCGTCACGCCTAGGATGGTCGCCGAGCGCGTCACGATCTGGGCGAGCTCCTCGACGGTGTAGTAATCCAAGCGATACGAGATGCCGAAGCGATCGCGCAGCGGACCCGTGAGCATGCCCGAGCGAGTCGTTGCCGCCACCAGCGTGAACTTGGGGATATCCAGGCGAATCGAACGCGCCGCTGGGCCTTTGCCGATCACGATATCGAGTGCAAAGTCCTCCATCGCGGGATACAGGACCTCCTCGACCGAGCGGTTGAGGCGGTGGATCTCGTCGATAAACAGCACGTCGCCCGGTTGCAGGTTGGTAAGGATGGCCGCCAGGTCGCCGGTGCGCGCGATGGCCGGGCCACTCGTCGTCTTAATCTGAGCGCCCAGCTCGTTGGCGATAACCGTAGCCAGCGTGGTCTTGCCCAAGCCCGGAGGGCCCGAGAAGATCACGTGATCGAGCGTCTCGCCACGGCTCTGCGCCGCCTCGATGAGCACGCGCAGGCTCTGCTTGATATGCTCCTGGCCGCAATAGTCGTCCAAGCGCTGGGGGCGCAAGGTGCGGTCGACATCGAGGTCCTCGGGCGTCAGCTCCGAGCCCACCATGCGCTCGCCATGCGCCATGGATGCCGCCGGCGAGTTGCCGGGCTTCGCCCACAGATCCTGAGAGTCATCGGCTTCCCACATCACGCATCCATTCCAAGTCGCTTAAGCGCCGCGCCGAGCAGATCCTCGACACGCATATCCTGCCCATCATACCCGCTCAGGGCAACATCGGTCTCCTGCGGGCTAAAGCCCATGGAAAGGAGCGCCGCACGGGCGTCGTCGATGGCCGAGGGCGCGGCGGCAGGCACGGCCATCGCGACCTGTCCGGGGATCACGTCGACCGGCACAAAGCCCTTGTCCTTGGCAAAGGTGCTCTTGAGCTCCAGGATCAGGCGCTGCGCGGTCTTTTTGCCCACGCCGGGTACCTTAGCCATACCCTTATCGTCCTCAGCCATCACCAGCGAATACAGCTGCCCCACGGTATAGGTGGAAAGCACGGCGAGCGCCAGGCGCGGGCCGACGCCCGAGACGGACACGAGTCGATCGAACATCGTACGCTCGTCCTTGGAGGCAAAGCCAAAGAGCGTCATAGCGTCCTCGCGCACCTGCATGCGCGTATAGAGGCGAACCTCGCCGCCGGGCGTCGGCAACGTGGCCGCCGTGCTGCCCGAGATGCCGAGCTCAAAGCCCACGCCCGACACATCGACGACGGCCGAGCTCATCGTGGCCTCGACGAGCGTTCCATGGAGCTGGGAGATCATCAGTATCCGGTTCCTCTCTTTTGATAGAACTCGCCGCCGGTGAGGGCACGGGTGCGGCTGAGGTTTACGTGGCAGATGGCGCAAGCCAGGGCATCGGCGGCATGATCGGGATGCGGGTCGTGGTCGAGCTGCGTAAGCGTGCGCACCATGTAGGCGACCTGCCGCTTGTCCGCGGCGCCGGTGCCCACCACAGCTTGCTTGATCTGCATGGGCGTGTATTCGCCGATCTCGAGCGCGCACTCCGAAAGCGCCACAAGCGCAGCTCCGCGGGCATGTGCCGTAGGTATTGCCGAGCGGACGTTGGCGCCAAAGTAAATGCTCTCGATGGCGGCGGTATCGGGTCGGTACCGTTCGACGACATCCTTGAGGTCGCGGGCAATGTGCGACAGGCGCACCGCGAGCGGACTGCCCGCGCCGGTCTCGATACAGCCGTAGGCACGGCAGCGGACCTCGCCACGCCGTTCCTCGATAATCCCCCACCCCGTATGGGCCAAACCGGGGTCGATACCCAAGATAACCAAGCCAGCCTCCCCTCGCCTTTTGCCGAGCGCAAGGCAAGGCCCCGCGCACTATTCACGAACGTCTGTTCTAGAATAACACAACGGGGCCAGGATGCTTAGTTGAAGTGTCGGGGTTGGGAGCGAATCCCATCCCGTAGTTAATTTTGACTGAAGAACGGGAATTGTCTCGGATCCACCGGCGGATGCGGCATCGGCATACCCTGAGGTCCGCCCTGCGGGCCACCCTGACCGCCCATCATCTTATCGATGGCGTCCTGGACCTCGCCCTCGAACTTCTTCATACCCTCGTGCAAACGGCGCTGACCGTCCTCGGAGCGCAGCTCTTCCATCTGCTCGGGCGAAATACCCAACAACTCGCCCAATATGCCCATCATCTCGCCACGCATACGATCACTCGTATCGTCGTCGGCAAAGCGGCGCACCTCGGCGCGTGCCAGCGAATCGACCGTCATACGTTCCTTACCGTTGAGCCCAAGATCGGACCACGCGAGCATATACGGCCAGGCGCGCTCGGCAAACGAACGGGCCGAGACGATCGGCGCCGTCGGCAGCTGGTGGCGAGCAACCTCGCCCTGGCGCACGAGCATCAACAGCAGCGAACATGCCTCGGGTTTACCGGCAGCCATCGGGATATCGTCGAAAGGACGATTGCGGTCGACGTGCGACTCGAGCGTGCCATCGACCTCACCCGGCTCAAGCCCACCGAGCAACTGCGCCGCGCGGTCGAGCATGTCGACCGGACCGTCGAGCGTCGAGAGCGCCTGCGCCAGCACGCGCTCCATGCAATCCTCCACCGCGTTGAGCGTCACGAGTTCCTGCGGCACCACGGCCGAGGCACGGTTGCGCACGCGCGCCACAAACTCGAGCGTCGACAGATACACATCGCCAAAGGGCGCGTAATCGCCCTGGTAGCCACCGCAAAGCGCGGGCGCCGCCAGCGCGTACTCGGTTTTGGACAGCGGGCTCAGCGCCATCGCGCCCAGCTCGAGCGCCGTATCCTCCAGCATGAGTCCCAGTGTGCGCGAGCGCAGGCGTTCGGCGTCGCCCGCCGACACGTCGCGGTCGAGCACACGCGCGGCATCCGGCGCATCGCGCTCAACCGTGCGAATATGCAGGCGCTCGGCAATGGCACGGACGGCGGCACAGCGAGCCGCCTCGGCCTCTTCCTGCGCCGGCGTAAAGATGCGGTTGCGCCCCAGCACCAGGCCGATCACGTTGCGCGGGCCCAGAGCGTCAACGGCAAGCGCCGCCAGCAGAGACGACGGCAGATCGCCCTCGAGCGCCACCACAGCACGCGACGCGCCGTGGGCACGGGCGTTGTCGCGAACGGCGAGCACCAGTGCCTGCCACAGCCACTCCTCGGAGCGAAACTCGGGCAGCTCGTGGTCCTCCAGGGCGTCGAGCATCACGCCGCGCTGAATCTCCTGGACCAGCAGGCTCTCCTCAAAACACGGCGCCTGGGCCACCACACGGCCGCAGTCGTCGAGCACGAACGACCCGCCGGTATACACCGACTCGTCGTACGCACCGACCGGCGCCATGCAGGCAAACCACACGCTGCGCTTGGATGCGATCTTGCGGTAGGCTCCGCTGCGCACGGCGGCAACGGCAGCGGTCTCGCGGTCGGTCATGTCGAATGCGTTGAACTGGAAATAGGCAATCAAATCGACGCCGGTCGGCAGCATCTCGAGCTCGCGGTCCAGGTCAAAGATCACCGCAATACGCACGCCGTCCACGTCGAACACCGGCGGCGCCCAACGCGCGTCGTTGTTCTCGCCGCGCTGCAGGGCAATGCTTGCGCGCGCGGGCACCACGCGACCGTCCTTGAGCATCATGTAGTCGAGCAGCGGCTGGCCCTCAAACGAAACCGCCGCGGGCACGATGCAGATCATGTCGAGCTCCTGGATGCGCTCAGCGACGCCGGTCAGGCCGGCGAGCATATCGTGCTCAAAGTCGGCAGCGCCCACCAGGCCGCCGGGCAGGGCACCCATAAAGAGCGGGGCCGGCACGCACAGCACGCGCGCACCGCGCTCGTGGGCCAGGCGCGCCTGATCCTCGATGCGGCCGCAGATACCCTCAATATCACCCAGGCGCATATCGATCTGTGCAAGTGCGAGCTTCATGGCCCAGCCCTTTCCGTCGTAAACCGTCGTTATCGTAGTAAAAGCGCCGGCCGCAAGATGCAGTCGGCGCTTGCATGTGCATATGCTAGCTATGATACCCCGAGCGGGGGCACGCTCCTAGAACGTCGCGGACCACAGCCCGTGCAGGTTGCAATAGGCATAGACGGTGCCGGTCTTGGAACCGCCGGCAAAAAACGTCGCGGGCTTCATGCCGGGCTGGAGGTAATGGACCTCCAGGCGACCCTCGGCCTCAAGCGCAATCCACTCGATGTAGTGCTCGGGCAGGCTGGGATGCTCGACCGAGCCCACGCGCGCGCGGATCACGTGGCCGTCGCGCTCGCTCTCGACGACGGGCACGTGCTTCTCGTGCGCCGCGTCCTCGGTGTTCGCGGTCAGCTCCGTGCAGCCAGCGGGGGTTGCGACGTCGTCACCAAGGGCGGCAATGAGCTTGCCGTCGGGGTCCTTAAAGAATTTCGCCATGATGTTCTCCTTTGCTGATGCGCCGGTATTCTCGATGTCTCTTATGCCCAAAGGCAAACGAACCATCCACGACATCGCAAATGAACACATAACGAGCGAGGCTAGAGCCCGTCGCCGCCCAGCAGCGCCAGGACGTCCTCGCGGGTAAACAGCGCCGAGGAGATACCATCGCCGCCGAGCACGCTGTTGACCAGGTCGCGCTTGGACTCCTGCATCTGCATGATGCGTTCCTCGATCGTGTCTTTGGCGATGAGCTTGTACACGGTCACGGTGTGCTGCTGGCCAATGCGGTGGGCACGGTCGGTCGCCTGGTCTTGCGCCGCCACGTTCCACCACGGGTCGTAGTGAATGACCACGTCGGCGGCCGTCAGGTTTAGGCCGACGCCGCCCGCCTTGAGCGAGATCAGAAAGACCGGCACCTCGCCCGCTTGGAACTGCGCAACCATCTTGGCGCGGCTCTCCTTGGACGATGCGCCCGTGAGTTTAAGGAAGCCGATATCCTCCTTGGCCAGGCGCTTGCCGATGATATCGAGCATGCCCGTAAACTGGCTGAACAGCAGAATGTGATGCCCACCGTCGAGCGCGCCGTGCACGAGCTCCATGCAAGCGTCGAGCTTGGCGCTCCCGGCCTTGTAGTCCTCGTAGTGCAGATGCGGGTCGCAGCAGATCTGGCGCAGCTTAGTGAGCTCGGCGAGCACCTTGAGCTTGTCCTTCTTAAACTCGTTGGCTTCGCGATGCTGCACCTGCTGGGCGATGCGATCCTGGTTGGCCAGATAGAGCTTGCGCTGCTCGCCGGCGAGCTGCGCCATGACCGTGTCCTCGATCTTCTCGGGCAGGTCGGCCACCACGTCTTCCTTAACGCGGCGCAGCACAAACGGCGACACGAGTGCCTGCAGGCGAGCGGCGCTGTCGCCCTCGGCATGCTCGACCGGGCTTTCAAAGCGCTTGGCAAACGCCTCGCGCGTGCCCAGAAGGCCCGGCATCAAAAAGTCGAAGATGCTCCAGAGCTCGGACAGGCGGTTTTCGATGGGCGTACCCGTCAGGGCAAAGCGCACACCGGCGGGCAGGCGCTTGGCGGCGCGCGCCACCTGCGTGAGCGGGTTTTTAATGTACTGGGCCTCGTCGAGCACCACGCGGGCAAAGTCCTGCTCGACATACTCGTCGATATCGCGGCGCATGAGATCATACGAGGTCAGGACCACGTTATGCTCGGCGGCGCCGGCTATCTGCACGCGGCGTTGCGCCTTGGCACCCACGATGGCGCACACGTCGAGCGAGGGCGCAAAGCGCTCCAGCTCGGCAGTCCAGTTGTACACGAGCGACGCGGGGCACACCACGAGCGTGGGCTTGGTGTCGCCCGCCTCCACGCGCGCCAGGATATGCGCAATCATCTGCAGGGTCTTGCCCAGGCCCATATCGTCAGCCAAGATGCCACCGAGCCCCAGGTGCTCGAGCGAGCCGAGCCACTGGTAGCCATCGACCTGGTAGCCACGAAGCGTGGCCTTGAGCGAGGCCGGCACCGTAAAGTCCATCTTGCCGAGCGTGTTCAAGCGCTCGACGGTGCGACGGAATGCAGCATCGCGATCGGCCTCAAGCGCGGGCGTGCGCGCGAGCAT
>CAKUHK010000041.1:0-19938 GCA_934655965.1 uncultured Collinsella sp. | reverse complement strand
CGCTCGAAATGGGATGCGCTTCCCCCTATGTTTCCAAATGAATACGCTGTGAGCCGTGGGAGACGATTCTCCCCGCAAGCACTCTAGTATGCTAAAGTACCCAGAAGACCGGCGGAGCTATGCCGGTCTTCTGTTCTATATGAAGTACAACATGAGGAGGCTCACCAGATGACGGCCACACCGTGGGGATTCCGGGACATATTGCCCGAGGAGGCTCAGGCGCGCGAGGAAATTGCGCTGACGGTGAAGGGCTGTTTTAGGGAGCATCATTACCTGCCGGTTGAGACGCCGCTGCTCGAGGACAAGGGTTCGCTCGAGGAGGGCGGCCGCATTGCGGACACGCCGTTCAAGCTTTTCGATGACGACGGCCGTCTGCTGGTGGTCCGTCCCGACAACACGCTGCCCATCGTGCGCTTGGTTTCGACCCGTATGCGCGCGGCCGACTTGCCCCTGCGCCTGCGCTATGAGGCGCCGGTGGTTCGTGAGTGCCAACGCAATGCCGGTGGCTCGCGCCAGTTTACTCAGTTGGGCTTTGAGCTTATCGGTGCGGGCGATACCGCGGGCGATGTCGAGATTGTCTCGCTGGTCGCCGAGGCCGTACGTAAGCTCGCGCTGCCCGATGCGCGCATTATCGCAGGTAGCGTGCGTCCGTTTAAGGAGCTGCTCGCGGCATGTGAGGATCGCGAGCTGGCTGCCGAGGCACTGCGTTGCGTGCACGCCAACGACTTTGTGGGCCTCGATGCCCGTGTGGCGGAAAGCGACGAGCCCGAGGCCGTGAAGGCCGCCATTAGCGAGCTGCCGCGCCTGCATGGCGGCGCCGAGGTACTCGACCGCGTCGACGCACTGCTGGCAGCGGCCGGTATCGTCGCGCCGCTCACGCGCGAGCTGCGTGCTCTTGTTGAGGGCCTGGCTCCCGAGGACGCTCAGGTGCTGTCCTTCGACTTCTCCATCATGAACTCGTTTGATTACTATACGGGCCTGGTTTTTAAGGCCTATGCCGGTGGACTGCCCGATCCGGTGGGTTCGGGCGGTCGCTACGACTCTATCTTTACCGGCGCTTTTGGCGAGGGCATCGAGGTGCCAGCGGCAGGCTTCGCCTTTTCGCTCGAGCGCCTGGAGGCCGCGCGCACCTCGGCCGAGGACGCCGCCTCCGATGGCGATCACGCCGTGGGCCGTGGCGCCGAGGGCCCGCTGCGCATCGCCGTGCCCAAGGGATCGCTCAAGGCTGACACACTTGACGTGCTCGAGGCTGCGGGCCTGGACGTTTCCGAGCTGCGCGATCCCGGCCGCCACCTGATCGTGCGTGGTCGCGATACGCGTGCGGGCGAGGGCGCGGTCGGCGATATTGAGTTTGTCATCGTGCGCCCCAGCGACGCGCCCGCCTTTGTGGGCTGCGGCGGTGCCGACTGCGGCATCTGCGGCTGGGACTCGCTCATCGAGGCCGACCTCAACCTGCTGCAGCTCGTCGATCTGGGCTACGGCCTGTGCACCTTTATTGAGGCGGAGCCCGCGTGGCGCGCCGGCCAGGCCGAGCGCAACTATGCCCGTCGCGGGTCGCTGCGCGTCGCCACCAAGTACCCTCGCATCGCGAGCGCCTGGTATGCCGAGCGCGGCGTGAATGCCGATATCGTCTCTCTGCACGGCAATATTGAGCTGGGCCCCATCGTCGGCATGACCGACCGCATCGTGGACATTACCGCCACGGGCGCGACCTTGCGCGACAACGATCTGGTCATCACCGGTCGCATTATGGACTGCACGGCGCGCTTCTTCGTCAACCCGGGTGCCGCGCGCCTGGATCCGCGCGTGCGCAACCTGGCCGATCGCCTGGCAGCTGCCGTGAAGGACAAGCATTTTGAGCCCGTCGCGGGCTCGGCGCAATAGCGCGAGCGCGCACGGGCGCCCCCATATCCGGGCTGCGGGTCGATTGTCGCCGCCGCCCGGTCTCTCGTTTTGCGAACTCAACCTCAACCGATAGGGGATACCGATATGAAGACCATCAAACTTGCTCCCGGCGAGCGCCTCGTCACCAAGCAGCTCAACCGTAAGGGCGTGCTGCCGCAAAATATCGTCGACGCCGCCCGCGATATCGTGGCCAACGTGCGTGCCAACGGCGATGACGCGGTGCACGATTACTGCCAGCGTTTTGACGGTGTTGAGCTGCGGAGCTTCCGCCTTCCGCAGGAGCAGATCGATGCCGCGCTCGAAGGCCTCGACCCGGCCTTTGTCGCCGCGCTCGAGAAGGCCGCGCGCCAGATTCGCGAGTTCCACCAGCGCGAGGTCGAGCAGAGCTGGTTTACCGCGCGCCCGGACGGCACGATGCTCGGCGTCAAAGTGACCCCGCTCGCCGCAGCCGGTATCTATGTGCCGGGTGGCCGCGCACAGTATCCTTCCACCGTGCTCATGAATGCGATTCCGGCCAAGGTGGCCGGCGTTAAGCGCGTGGTCATGGTGACTCCTCCGCAAAAGGACGGCCTGATCAGTCCCTATACGCTCGCGGCTGCCAAGCTCGGCGGCGTGGACGAGATTTATATGGTGGGCGGCGCTCAGGCCGTGGCCGCGCTGGCGTACGGTACCGAGACCATTCCGCGCGTCGACAAGATCACCGGCCCGGGCAACGCTTTTGTCGCCGCGGCCAAGCAGATCGTGTCGGGTGACGTGGGTATCGACATGGTCGCTGGTCCGTCCGAGGTCTGCGTGCTGGCCGACGCCACCGCCAAGCCCATGGTGGTCGCTGCCGACCTGATGGCTCAGGCCGAGCATGATCCGCTGGCCGCCTGCTACCTGGTGACCTGCGACGAGCAGTTTGCGCGTGAGGTCGAGGCCGGCATCGACATTCTGGTGGCACAGTCGCCGCGCGCCGAGATTACGCGTGCCTCGCTCGACAACGAGGGCACGATTGTCGTCGCTGCCGACATGGCCGCCGCCGTCGAGGCCGTGAACACTGTGGCGCCCGAGCACCTGGAGCTGCACTGCAAGGACGCGATGGGCCTGCTCGGCGGCATTCGCAACGCCGGCGCCATCTTTGTGGGCGCCTGGAGCTCCGAGCCGCTCGGCGATTACGTCGCCGGCCCCAACCACACGCTGCCGACCGGCGGCACGGCCATGTTCTCCAATCCACTGTCGGTGGAGGAGTTCGTCAAGCGCTCGAGCGTTATCTGCTATACGCCCGAGGGTCTGCTTTCCGACGCTCCCGCCACGCAGCGCCTGGCCGAGGCCGAGGGCCTGTGGGCGCACGCGCTTTCGGCCGCATTGCGCCGTCGCGTGCTGGAGCAGGGCGAGGACTCTGTGAGCGCTGAGTCGCTGGCCGCGGCCGACCTGACCAAGGTCGCCTGGCCGGGCGATACGACCGCGACGGTTGCCGAGGGCGTGGACCTGGCAGCTGCGGGTGGTGCCGCTGGCGCTGCCGGCGAGGAGGCCTAACATGGCCGAGCTTTCACCTCGCATGAAGGAGCTCGTCCAGCCTTACCTGGCTGGTATTGAGCCCTACGATCCCAACTTTACGCCCACGCGCATCAACCTTTCGGCCAACGAGAACACCTATCCCGTGCCGGCTGGCGTGCGCGAGGCGGTCGATGCGGCCCTTGCTGCCACACCGCTCAACCGCTATCCCCATCCCATGTCCAACGACCTGCGCGACGAGCTCGCCGCCTGGCATGGCGTGACGCGTGAGAACATCTGCGTGGGTAACGGCGGCGATGAGCTGCTCTATAACTACCTGCTGGCGTTTGGCGGCGCGGGGCGGACCCTGCTCAACTGCCCGCCGTGCTTTAGCGAGTACGCCTTCTTTGCGTCGCTGTGCCAGACCGAGGTGCGCGACGTGTGGCGCGATCCTGCCACTTTTGAGCTCGACCAGGCCGCTGTGCTTGCGGCGGCGCCCGAGTGCAACCTGGCCATCGTGACCTCGCCCAACAATCCCACGGGCGACGTGGCCCCGCTCGACTTTGTTGCGGCGCTGTGCGATGCCTGCCCCGGCATGGTGATGGTCGACGAGGCTTACGTTGAGTTTGCCGACGATTCGTTTGGCGCGGCCACCACGGCGCAGGGGCTTATCGCCGAGCACCCCAACCTGGTGATTCTGCATACGCTGTCCAAGGCGTTCGGTGCCGCCGGCACGCGTCTTGGCTACGTGATCGCGGCGCCCGAGGTCATCGAGGTGTTCGCGGCGATTCGCCAGATCTACTCGGTTAACGTGCTGAGCCAAGCGGCGGCGCTCGCCTGCGTGCGTGCGCGCGATGCGTATGCGCCCGTGGTGGCGCTGGTTGCGAACGAGCGCGACCGCGAGCTGGCTTCCTTGCACGCGATGGGTGCCGCGGGCCTGCCGGTGGAGGCGTGGCCGTCCGCGGCGAACTTTGTGCTCGTACGCACGCCGCACGCCACGCGCGTGCGCGAGCGTCTGCGCGACGAGTATTCCATCCTGGTGCGCGACTTTAGCTACGCGCCGGGCCTCGCGGACTGTCTGCGCATTACCGTGGGCACGCCGCAGGAAAACGATGAAGTGCTGGACGCGTTCGCCGCGCTGGTGAAGGAGGAGATGTAGATGGACCGTTATGCCGAGGTAACCCGTAAGACAGGCGAGACCGACATTGTCGTCAAGCTCGACCTGGACGGAACCGGCGTGTGCGATATCTCGACCGGCGTGTCGTTTTTCGACCATATGCTCAACGCCTTTGGCCGCCATGGTCTGTTTGACCTGACGGTGCACGCGGTGGGCGACGTGGAGGTCGACGCGCATCACACCGTCGAGGACACGGGCATTGTGCTGGGCGAGGCGTTTTGCCAGGCGCTGGGCGACAAGGCGGGCATCACACGCTTTGCCGACGCGGCGATTGCCATGGACGAGACACTCGTGATGGCCGCTGTGGACATCTCGGGTCGTGGGCAGGCCTACTGCGAGCTGCCCGTGCCGACTGAGCGCGTGGGCAGCTTCGATACCGAGCTGGCCGTCGAGTTCTTCTACGCCTTTGCGCGCGATGCCAAGCTCACGCTGCACGTGCGCGAGCTGGCGGGTGGCAATTCGCACCACATTATCGAGGCCGCCTTTAAGGCCGTGGGCCGCACGATGCGCCACGCTTGCGAGCTGGACCCCCGCGTGCAGGGCGTCCCCAGCACCAAGGGCTCGCTGTAGTTGCAACAAGAGTAAAAACCACCACAAAGGTGCCTGTCCCCTTCGTGGTGGTTTTGGATGATGAGAAAAGGGAGGGTCGCGTGGGCGAACCGAAGATCGTGGTGGTCGACTACCACAAGGGCAACTTGTCGAGCGTCGTGCGCGGGCTTGCGCGCGCCGGTGCCGTCGCCTGCACGTCGGACGACCCGGAGCAGATCCGTAACGCCGACGGCTTGGTTATCCCGGGCGTGGGTGCGTTCTACGACGCGATCGCCTTTATGCGCCAGAGCGGCGAGGCGGACGCGGTGCTCGACGCCGTCGCCGCCGGAACTCCACTGCTCGGCATCTGCCTGGGCCTTCAGCTGTTCTTTGAGCGCGGCAACGAGGGCGTGCCGGCGAACGAGGGCGCGGTCGCGGACGGCGATGCCTCCGAGCAGGCCGGTGGTCCCTGGGTCGATGGCCTGGGCATCATGCGCGGCTCGTGCACGCGCCTGGAGTCGAGCCGCCTGAAGGTGCCGCACGTGGGCTGGGACCAGGTACACATGACGCCCGCCGGCGCGGCCGATCCGCTGCTCGCCGGTTTTGCCGAGGGCGCCAACATGTACTTCACCCACAGCTACGCGGTGGCCGACGACGCCGATGCCGCCGATGTTCTGGCACGAACGCACTACACGCGGAGCTTCCCGTGCATCGTGCGCCACGGCAACGTGTGGGGCTGCCAGTTCCATCCCGAGAAATCCTCTGCGCTGGGCCAGCGCATCCTGAAGAACTTCGTGAACATCGTCGAGGAGGCCGGCCGATGATCCTGTTTCCCGCAATCGATTTGATCGGCGGCAAGGTCGTACGCCTGGAGCGCGGCGACCGCAGCCATTGCAAGGTATATTCCGACGACCCCGTGGCCGTTGCCCGTTCCTTTGCCGAGCAGGGCGCAAGCTGGGTGCACGTCGTCGACCTGTCCGCTGCTTTTGGCGAGGACGAGGACGCGTGCGCGGCCAACTCGGCGGCGATTAAGGCCATCTGCGGCGTCGACGGTCTGTCCGTGGACGTGGGCGGCGGCGTTCGCTCGCTCGCCCGCATCGACGAGCTGGCCGGCTACGGTGCACGCCGCATTGCGCTGGGTACCGTGCTCGTGACCGAGCCGGGCTTTGCCGAGGTAGCAGCCCGCGGCTTTGGCGAGCTGCTGGTGGCAGACATTGCCGCGCGCGACGGCCAGGTCAAGGTGAACGGCTGGCGTGACGGCGCGGGCGTGGCACTCGACGATGCCGTGGCGCAGCTCACCGAGCTGGGCTTTAAGCACCTGGTCTACACGGACATCGCGCGCGACGGCATGCAGACGGGCATCGACGTGGCGGCGTATCGCCATGTGGCGCAGGTCGCGGGCTTTCCCGTCGTGGCGTCGGGTGGCATCTCGACACTCGACGACATTCGTGCGCTTGCCGCGGTGGGCGAGGATGCCATCGAGGGCGCCATTACCGGTCGTGCGCTCTACGAGGGCAACTTTACGCTGGCACAGGCGCTGGCTGCCGCCCGAGGGGAGGAGTAGCCCATGCTTACCAAACGCGTGATTCCCTGCCTGGACGTCAAGGACGGCCGCGTGGTCAAGGGCGTCAACTTTGTGAGCCTGCGCGATGCGGGCGATCCGGTGGAGCTGGCCCGTGCCTACGATCGCGAGGGTGCGGACGAGGTCGTGTTTTTGGACATTACCGCGACGAGCGACAACCGCGCGACGACCATCGAGATGGCGGCGCACGCGGCTGAGGAGCTCGCCATTCCCTATACCGTGGGCGGCGGCTTTCGCGACCTTGCGGGCATGCGCACCATGGTTGCCGCCGGCGCCGACAAGGTGTCGCTCAACTCTGCCGCCGTGCGCGACCCGTCGCTGATTAGCCAAGCTGCCGCGGCATTTGGCAGCCAGGCCGTGGTCGTGGCGATCGATGCCAAGCGCGTCGGACTGCCCGGCGAGCCGGGTGCCGACAAGTGGGAGGTCTTTACGGCGGGCGGTCGTAACGCCACGGGTATCGATGCGGTGGCGTGGGCCGAGGAGGCAGCTCGTCGCGGCGCCGGCGAGATCCTGCTCACCAGCATGGATCGCGACGGCACCAAGGCCGGCTTTGACCTGGCGCTCACCCGCGCTGTGGCGCGCGCGGTGCCGATTCCCGTCATCGCGAGCGGCGGCGTGGGCACGCTCGAGCATTTTGCCGAGGGCGTGATCGAGGGCGAAGCCGACGCCGTGCTGGCGGCCAGCGTCTTTCACTTTGGAACCTTCAGCATTCGCGAAGTGAAGGAATATATGGCATCGCAGGGAATTCCCGTGAGATTGGATTTCTAAATGGAACAGGTGACAACCGCGGCTGATCTTAAGTACGACGCCAAGGGGCTGATTCCTTGTGTGGTTCAGCAGTATGACACTGGTGAGGTGCTTATGGTTGCTTGGATGAACGAGGAGTCGGTGGGGCTGACGCTCAAGACCGGGACCACGTGGTTTTGGAGCCGTAGCCGTCAGGAGCTCTGGAACAAGGGCGCGACGAGCGGCAACATGCAACAGGTCAAGGAGCTCTGGGCCGATTGCGATAGCGATACGCTGCTGGTCAAGGTGGACTCTCCGGGCCCGGCTTGCCACACCGGCAACCGTACCTGCTTCTTTAAGAAACTCGCCTAGGGCAAGCGCTCTACTAGGCGCTCGGCAAAACGGAAAGGATTGAACTATGGGTGTGCGCACCGCAAATGTTCAGGATGGAAATATCGGTGAGACGCTGACGGGGCTGGCCGAGGTGATTCACAGCCGTCGCGATGCATCGCCGCAGGAGAGCTACACCGCTCGTCTGCTGACCGATGTTGAGGACGAGCTGCTCAAGAAGCTGGCCGAGGAGGCGAGCGAGGTCATCATGGCCTGCAAGGACAACGACCACGACCACATCCGCTACGAGGCCGGCGACCTGATCTATCACCTGCTCGTAACGCTCGAGCGCTACGGCATCACCCTCGACGAACTGGCCGGCGAACTCAACGCCCGCCGCCACTAAGTCAAGCCCAAATTAGCTATCCGGACCATGGAAGTTGCGGTGAAATAGGGACTGTTTAAGCGTTTCATCGGGCAAAACAGTCCCTATTTCACCGCAACTGATGAAGGGGATGAGTTAGGCGAGGGGCATGGATTCCCATTCGCCGGTGGGGTGGGGGATGTCGAAGGTGCGGTAGCCGCATTCGTAGGCGTGGGCCTGGGCTTCGCGGATGTTCCAGCAGATGTCGCAGGCGCGGTGCGCGTCCGAGCCAAAAGTGATCGGCACCTCGGCGTGGGCGAAGCAGCGCAACAGCCCGGTTGCGGGGTAGTAGTCGTCGAGGCCCTTGCGCGGTGCGGCGGTCGAGACCTCAACGCGGCGACCCGTATCGTGGGCGCACTCGGCCATCTGCTCCCAGAGCGGCGTGGGATCAAAGTCGGGCGCGAAGCCCTCCTTCGAAAAACGCATGACCAGGTCGGGATGGGCCATCACGTCAAAGTTGAGCGAGCTTTCGCAGGCGCGGCACCAGTCGTCGACATAGCGCTCCCACACGCCGCGCACGCCCAGGTTTTCCCATACATGCAGGTTGGTGTCGTCGTCGATCCAGCCGCAGAGCGAATCGGGCGTATCGGGGCGAGCGACGTCCTCCGTTCCCGCCGTGCCCGCGGCACCGGCCATGATATCGCCGGGGTCGCCGATCCAATGCACGCTACCCAGGCGCACCACGGCGCCTTCGGACCAGCGCTCAACCAAAGGCTCGCAGCCCTCGTACCAATCGCATTCAAAACCATAGATAAAGGTGAGCTCCGGCGCGATTTGTGCGGCGAGCTTTCGGGCGTCCTCAAATGCCAGGCGATGCGCCGGCAAGTCGCTCTCGACAACCTGCACCTCGCAGTTGGCGTCCATGCTGGCGGGCAAGGTGAGGTGGTCGGTCGAGACCATGACCTGACATCCGGCGGCGGCAGCGGCGCGGACGTTCTCCTCAAACGAGGCATGCCCGTCCGAAAACGAGGTATGGGTATGGCAATCGACCAGCGGGCATGCGGACATGACAACTCCTTTGCATTTGGAAAATCCGCTCCATTGTAACGGCGCGGCCTCCAATGCACCGGGTGCGCTGCGAGTCGAAATCGAGCGGAAAGGGCGGACGGTGTGCGTTGGCGCCTCGCTTGCGCTCTCAAAACGTGTACATCAGCCTCCAAAATCGACTAAAAATGACATGTTTGGAGGCTGACGTACACGTTTTGATGGGGGTGGTGGCGGTGACGGACGAAAGTCGCGCCCATCCGAGGATGCCGCTCCCGCGTCGCCCGCGATGTGCTAGCGTTTGGGTGAACAAAACGAGCCCGTGCGGAAAGGATCCGGACCGTATGCAACGTGGAAGTACATCTCCGCTGTCGCGCGAGACCGATGCGCCCGAAACCATCGTCAAGCTGGAATGCGACATCGACGACGCGTCGCCCGAGGTGCTCGCCTACGCCGCCGACCGCCTGCGCGATGCCGGTGCGCGCGAGGTACACTGGCTGCCCCTCTACTGCAAAAAAGGCCGCCCCGGCTGGCAGCTGCAGGTGATCTGCGCCCACGAGGATATCGAGCGTCTGCAGACGATTATCTTTTTGGAAACCACGACCAACGGCATTCGCCGCCAGGTCATGGAGCGCGTCTGCCTGCCACGTCGCTTTGAGCAGGTGGCGACGCCTTGGGGCGAGGTGGCCGTCAAAGTGGCGACCCTGCCCGACGGCAGCGAGCGCGCGGCGCCCGAGTACGAGGACTGCGCCCGTCTCGCCCGAGAGCACGACGTGCCACTCCAGCGCGTGATGCAGGCAGCGCAAGCCGCAGCGCTCCAATTTGAGTAACGCGGCCGGAGACGCGCCGCGCTCAGCCCAACCAACCCCACCCGAAAGGACCCTCATGAAATACCTCATCGCCTCCGATATCCACGGCTCGGCATACTGGACCGAGCGCCTGTGCGCCGCCATCGAGCGCGAGAACCCCGACCGCATCGTGCTGCTGGGTGACCTGCTCTACCACGGTCCGCGCAACGACCTGCCGCGCGATTACGCCCCCAAGCGCGTGATCCCGCTGCTCAACGCCCTGGCCGACCGCATCATCGCGGTGCGCGGCAACTGCGACGCCGAGGTCGACCAGATGGTGCTCGACTTCCCCGTTATGGCCGACTACGCCACGCTGTTCGATGAGACCGGCCGCGAGCTGTTCCTGACGCACGGCCACGTTTTTGGCGCCGGCATGCACAACAGCGTCGACCACGCGCCCGCGCTGCCCGAGGGCTCCGCGCTGGTCTACGGCCACACGCACATCAAGGTCAACGAGGCGAGCGAGACGCACCCGGGCCTGTGGCTCTTCAACCCCGGCAGTGTGAGCATCCCCAAGGACGGCACGCACAGCTACGGCATCTACGAGGGCGGCGAGTTCCGCCACGTGATCCTGGAGGAGGAGTAACCATGGCGCAGCACATGGCTCAGCAAAATGCCGAGGGCACGCGCGATCTGTCCACGCTGGTCGACGCGTCGGCCGAGTTGCAGCATCTGGTGCAGACTATCTGGCGCCTGCGTCAGCCCGACGGTTGCCCGTGGGACCGCGAGCAGACGCATCAGAGCATCGGCAAGAACATGATCGAGGAGGCCTACGAGGCGCTCGATTGCATTGAGGCCGATGACGCGGCGCACCTGCGTGAGGAGCTGGGCGACGTGCTTATGCAGGTGGTGCTGCACGCGCAGATCGCGGCGGACGCCGGCGAGTTTACGCTGGCCGACGTGGCGCGCGATATCGACGCCAAGCTCATCCGCCGCCACCCGCATGTGTTTGGCGATGCGGATGCCGAGAGCTCCGATGAGGTGCTCAAGATCTGGGACGAGGTTAAGCTTGCGGAGAAGGCTGCCAAGGACAAGGCCGTGGCAGCGGGCGAGGCTGCGCCCGAGGGCCTGCTCGACGGCGTGCCCACGCATCTGCCGGCGCTGATGCAGGCCCAGAAGGTGTCGCGCAAGGCGGCGGCCGTTGGCTTTGAGTGGGAGACGGTCCAGGACGTGTGGGACGAGGTCGCCGAGGAGCGTGCCGAGTTTGAGGCCGAGGAGCCCGGCTCGCCCGAGCGCGAGATGGAGTTCGGCGACCTGCTCTTTGCCCTGGTCAACGTCGCGCGCAAGGAGGGGATCGACGCCGAGAGCGCCCTGCGCGCCAGCACGGCAAAGTTCCGCCGCCGCTGGGCCGCCATGGAACAGATGGCCGCCGACGCCCATGTGGATCTGGCCGAGCTTTCGACCCACGGCCTCAACGACCTGTGGGATGCCGCCAAGGCCGAGGAGTAAGACTGCGGGAACGACGGGCTGACACGCCCCATCGTTCCCGCTAATTTTTTCGAAAAACAATTGTATCCCTCGGCTAACTTAGGGCATAATGCAAAAAGTGCGACATGGCTAACTTACAGAGGCGCACCGATGGTGCACGGTCGGCCAGTCGCTTGCATCAACTACGTTTCCAAGTGAGAGGGAGACAACATGAGTGATATTTTGGACGTCTACGGTCGCGAGGTGCTCGACAGCCGCGGCAACCCCACCGTCGAGGTCGAGGTCGTGCTCGAGGACGGCAGCTTCGGTCGCGCGATGGTGCCTTCGGGCGCTTCGACTGGCGCCTTTGAGGCATGCGAACTGCGCGATGGCGACAAGGGCCGCTACCTGGGCAAGGGCGTCACGCAGGCCGTCGAGCACGTCAACAACGAGTGCGCCGATGCCGTCGTGGGCCTCGACGCCTTCGATCAGCGCGCCGTCGATGCCGCGCTGATCGCCGCGGACGGTACCCCCAACAAGACCAAGCTCGGCGCCAATGCCATCCTGGGCGTGTCGCTGGCCGTCGCCCGCGCCGCTGCCGAGTCGGCTGGCCTGTCGCTGTACCAGTACCTGGGCGGTGTCAACGCCCATCTGCTGCCCACGCCTATGATGAACATCCTCAACGGCGGCGTGCATGCCGACAACAACGTGGACTTCCAGGAGTTCATGATCATGCCGGTGGGCGCCCCGAGCTTTGCCGAGGGCCTGCGCTGGTGCGCCGAGGTTTACCACACCCTTAAGGGCGTGCTACACGAGGCCGGTCTGGGCGGCGGCGTGGGCGACGAGGGCGGCTTCGCGCCCAACCTCAAGACCAACGCCGAGCCGTTCGAGTACATCACCAAGGCCGTGGAGAAGGCCGGCTTTAAGCCCGGCGTCGACTTCATGTACGCCATGGACCCGGCCTCGACCGAGTTCTACAACGCCGAGACCGGCATGTACGAGCTCAAGGGCGAGGGCGTTGAGTACACGAGCGCCCAGATGGTCGATTACTGGGAGAAGCTCGTCGACACCTATCCCATCATCTCCATCGAGGACGGCATGGCCGAGGAGGACTGGGACGGCTGGGTCGAGCTTACCCGCCGCATTGGTAGCAAGGTGCAGCTGGTGGGCGACGACCTGTTCGTCACCAACACCGAGCGCCTCAAGAAGGGCATCGATCTGGGCGCCGCCAACGCGATCCTGGTCAAGGTCAACCAGATCGGCACGCTCACAGAGTCGCTCGAGGCCATCGAGACCGCCAAGGAGGCCGGCTACGCCTGCATCGTGAGCCACCGCTCCGGCGAGACCGAGGACTCCACGATCGCCGACCTGGTCGTGGGCGTCAACGCCGGCCAGATCAAGTCGGGCGCCCCGTGCCGTAGCGACCGTATCGCCAAGTACAACCAACTCATCCGTATCGAGGACGAGCTCGAGGGCAGCGCGCGCTACGCCGGCAAGGCCGCGTTCTACAACATCCGCTAGACAAGTGGTGTTGCGGGGGCGGGGTTGACTCGGCCCCACTCCTCTTCTGCTGGCCGCCATTGGGCGCTGGGCCGTGTGGCTCAGCGCCTTTTTTATGTCGAGCAAAGGCTGCCGAAGGCGTTGCGCGCGCTCGTGCTATAACTAGAATACTTAGCGCAAACAAACCTCAACCGCACAAGGCGCACATGGATCAGATTTACGACAACAGGTACTATTCCGCCGGTTCGCGTGAGCCGTCGTCCCGTCGCGCACGTACGGTGCAGCTCGGCGGGTCCGCCTACGCCGGCGCCGACCGCTCGGCGCAGCGCCCGGCAAGTGCCTCGCGCCCCAGTGCTCAAATGAATACCTCGGCAGACGGTCCGGACCGTCCGTCGCGCTCGGCGCATGCCTCGCGCCCCACGGCTCAGACGCACGATAGGTCGAGCAGGCCGTCGAGCCGCCTTTCGGGCTCGGACTTTATGCACTACGCCAACGATAACGCGGTGGTCAAAGCGATTTACGACTTTACCCATGGACCCCAGCGTGGGCTGTTCATCGGTATCGTCGTGGCGCTGGTGCTCGTGAGCCTGTATTTTCCTGTGCGCGATCTGTATGTGGCCAAGCGCTCGAGCGACATTTTGGCCAAGCAGGTCGAGATTCGCGAGCAATACAACGATGAGCTGCAAAAAAGCGTCGACAAGCTGCTCTCGGAGGAGGGCATTAAGGATGCGGCGACCGAGGACTTGGGCCTGGTAATGCCCGGCGAGACCAAGATTGACGTGCTGGGTCTGGATGACGATTCGGATTCGTCGTCGAGCTCAAAGTCGTCGAACGCCAAGAAGGCCAGCGAAGTGGCCAAGGAGATCGAAGAGGTCGGCAAGGACGCGCCGTGGTACATTCGGACGCTCGATATGCTGTTTGGTTTTAACGGCGTCGAGGGCCAGACGGTTGTGTCCAACGGCGAATAGGCGAGTAGCGCCCGGAGGGGAGCCCGCAATGACGAATTGCAAACGATATAAGGTGGCGGCGATCGACCTGGGAACGGTGTCATCGCGACTGGTGCTGGCGCAGGTCGAGGCTGGGGCGATTGTGGAATCGTCCAAGCATACCGAGATTACCGATCTGGGCGAGGGCGTCGACGCGACGGGCCGCTTTTGCGAGACGGCTGTCGAGCGAGTGCTCGCTGCGTGCCGCATGTTTGTGGCCGAGGCGCGCGCTTTTGGGGCCGCGTGCATCTGCACCACGTGCACGAGTGCCGCGCGCGATGCGTCCAACGCCGCGCTGCTGCTGGATGGCCTGCGCGAGCTGGGGCTCGAGCCGCAGGTGATTCCGGGCGAGGTCGAGGCGCGCCTGACGTTTTTTGGCGTGGCGCACGACTTTGCCGGCGAGCGCATCATCGTCGCCGATTCGGGCGGCGGATCCACGGAGCTTGCGACGGGCGTGTACGCTCCGGAGCGCGGGATCTTTGCGCTGGAGGGCACGCGGTCGCTGGACATTGGCTGCCGTCGCGTGACGGAGCGTTTCTTCTCGGCCATGCCGCCTGCGACGGGCGAGCTTGCAACTGCCGCCGACTGGGCGGGCGAGCAGTTCACTGCCTATTTTGAGAGTCTGCCCAGCGACTTTGAGCGCGCCGAGCGTCTGGTCGCGGTGGGCGGCACCGTTACCACGCTCGTGGCGCTGGTCCACGAGCTGGAACCGTACGACTCGAGCTTTGTGCACCTACGCGAGCTTTCGATGGAACAGATTTCGGCCGCTATCGAGCGTATGTCCACGCTGGACGTGGAGGGCATCTCCGCGCTGCCGGGCGTGCAGCCCAAGCGCGCGGGCGTCATCCTTGCCGGCGCCGTGGTGATTCGCGAGCTCATGCGCGCCGGTGGCTACCAGACGCTCACCGTAAGCGAGAACAGCCTTCTCGCCGGTATGGCCGCCACCATCAACGAGACCCTCGACGGCAAAGCCCCCACCATCACCTGGACCCCAAACCTCAGCACCCTCCAATAACTTGCGGTGAAATAGTTCCTAAATGGGCTGTTAAACGGCCAAAACAGGAACTATTCCATCGCAACTCAATAGTCGGCACTTAGGGACGTTCCTTTTCTGCCGGCAGCTTGGGACAGTCCTTGTGGGGTGTCCTCACAGTGCCTATGCCAACTTGTCGACCTGCCCGATCTCCCAAAGCGGAATGTTGACGAGTGAACCCTCGTCTCTATATGCCGCCAGGGAAGTCCTTGCGCATCGCTCGAGCTTGAACTTCTCGCAGGCTATCTTGAGGCTCTTCGCTTTGAGATTCTCTGCCGCCTTGACCTCAAGCGGGAGCACGGTCCCCGCATGGTCGATGGCAAAGTCGGTCTCGGCATTGCCGGAGGTGGATGACCAATATGCGGGGGTTTTGCCCTGGAGTAAAAGCTCCTGCGCGACGTATTGCTCGGTCAGCGAGCCTTTGAACTCGGTAAAAACAGCAGATCCGTTAAGAACGATGGTCGGCGAGAGGCCGGAGAGCGCTCCGAGGATGCCGGTGTCGATGCAGAACAGCTTGAAGCCCGAGAGATCTTCGTAGCTCGAGAGCGGCGCCCTTAGAGCAGAAACACGCGGGACCTTATGAACGATTCCGTAGTCCATGAGCCACTGGAGGCTTTCCTCGAAATCGCGTGCGCGCGCCCCGGGACGAAGGGAGCCATAGACAAACTTCTTGTTTTCCTTTGCAAGCTGGCCGGGAAGAGAGTTCCAAACCAGCCTCATGCGCTCGACAATACGTGCGGGAGCATGCTTACCAAAGTCGGATTCGTAAGCCTCGATAATCTGCTGCTGGAGCCTGCGAGCTTCGGTGAAATCGTGGGAGTCGGCGAAGGCGGAGACGACTTCTGGCATACCTCCGACAACAAGGTATTCCTTGAGCAGACGCTCGAGCTTTTCGGTGACGTTTGCCAGCAGGTCCATGTCTGCGGCAAGGACGGCATCGGCGAGCGGGTCGCCATCGATGGCGCGAACAAACTCGACAAACCCCATGGGACGCATGGTGAGCTGGTCGATCTTGCCAACGGGAAACGACTCGTTTTCGCGTCGGAGCGCGAGTCCCATATAGGAACCGGCCGCCACGACATGGTATTCCGGCGCCAGCTCGTTGAAATACTTGAGCGACGTGATGCCGCGCGGCGCCTCTTGGATTTCGTCGAAGATGATGAGTGTGTTTTCCGGCGTTATGGTTTGGCCGCGCAGGAGTTCTATCTGGGAGATAATGCGCCGGGGGTCGAGGTCGCCGTCGAACAGCGAACGTGCGCCCGGCTCCAGCATAAAGTCAAAGCGAATAACATTTTGATACTGCTGGCTTGCGAATTCGTTGAGAAGCCAAGTCTTTCCAGTCTGGCGGGCCCCCTTAAGCAGGAGAGGCTTTCGGTTCGCTCTGGATTTCCAGGCGATGAGTTCGTCCATAAGCTGTCTGCGCATATTGCCTCCTAACGCTTATGGTCAGTATAAGGCTGTCCAAGCGTTTCCCTCGGAAGATGTGGGAGTAAACCACGTTTTTCCATCGAATAATGTGGGAGTAAACCACGTTTTTCCATCGAAAAATGTGGGAGTTGGCATATAAGTTGCGGTGAAATAGTTCCTAAATGTGCTGGTAAACGGCCAAAACAGGAACTATTCCACCGCAACTTCCGAGGGGGTTCGAGGTAGTCTTTTTTGCTCCGTTCCAAATTAGCTATTTTGTGGCGGCGCGGGGCGGCGGGACGTCTGCGTATTTGCTGCGCAAATACGCACCGGCTTCGGTCGCCTGCCGGCGCCCTCGCCGGCTCGCTACGGACGCTGCGCGTCCGCTTAACGCTCGCCCCCTCGCGGGTTCGAGCCCCACCGGCGTCTAAAAGAAACGAGCCCGCATCCCTGGGGGACACGGGCTCGCAAATTCCAAATGGTAGGGGCGGTGGGACTCGAACCCACAATCCTTGCGGCGAGGGATTTTAAGTCCCCTGCGTATGCCAATTCCGCCACGCCCCCGTAAGACTAAAAGTCTAGCACAAGCCGTCCGTTACGCGTTGACGGCCATCGAGTGCTGGCCCGACTTTTCCAGGAACTCCTGGAACTTAGTCTCGTCGCCTTTGTTCTTGTACTGCAGGGCCAGCAGGTATTCCAGTCGACAAGCCTTGACCTTGTCGTCGCCGGCCTCCTCGAGCATACGCTCCAGCTCGGGGATGTCGTTGTGGCGCTTGAGGATCATCGTGTCGTACATCAGCTGGCACTCGTGCGCGACCGTCTCGGCCTGACCGCCCTCAAAGCCCTTAATCTCGTGCAACAGCTCCTTGGACTTTTTGCGGTCCTCCTGGCCAACGTAATAGTTGAAGGCCTTGATCACCAGGTCGACGCGCTGCATCTTGGGCAGGTTGAGGCCCAGCAGCAGGTCGAACATCTCGTCGGCGCGCTCGTGGTCCTCGCGCAGCAGATAGGAGTTCAGGCGCAGGTAGTCGCGGTTGTAGCGCGGGTACAGCATGCTGGTGAGTTTGGCGTCGAGCAAGCGGTCGAACTCATCCCACTGCTTGGCGGCCATAAGTTGCTGCAGGCGCTTGAACGTGGTGCGTTTTTTGACGCTAAAGAACACCGACACGGCGATGCAGATGATAACGACGGCGGTCCAGAGGGTGCGGGAATCGGGCATTTCAGAGTCCTTAGTCGCTCGTAAGGCGAGCGGTATGGCAACATGTACTAGATGTATTATACGCAGCGCGCAAGCAAACTGGCATAAAAGTGCATCGAGGCCGAGCGCCATCGCTCGCTGCGGTACACTTAACTAAAGTAAACCTCGAAGGGAGACATTACCTATGAAGAAGATCGTTTTGGCTTGCGGTGCTGGCGCTGCTACTTCCACGCTCGTTGCCCAGAAGGTCGCCACCCTGCTCGACGCCAACGGTTACGCCGACAAGTACGAGATCGTGCAGTGCGCCATCTCCGAGGCCAAGGACGCTTGCGACGAGGGCGCCGACCTGCTGATCGCCACCACCGTTGCCCCCGAGGGCCTCACCTGCCCGTACGTGAGCGGCGTGCCCTTCATGACCGGCATGAACCGCGTTGCCGCCGAGAAGGCCGTCCTCGACGTCATGGCTCTGTAGGCGCTGCCTGTATGAGTGAGCAGAACGCCAACCCGGTCGAGCTCTTTGGCATGCGCGTCGCCCACGTGGGCATCAACGCCACCGACCCGGCCGACGCCCTGGAGATTGCGGAGCTGTTCTCGACGATGATGGGCATGCCCGTTATCGAGACCCCGGTTTCGTACTTCAACGATTCGCTGGTCGAGATCATGAAGCAGAATGGTCGTGGCACCAAGGGCCACATTGGCTTTGCCGTCAACGATATCGACGCGGCCGAGAAGTGGTTTGCCGAGCGCGGTCTCGAGGTCAACGAGGAGTCGCGTGCGCTGCTGCCCGACGGCGGTACCAAGCTCGTGTACTTTAAGCGCGAGTTCGCCGGCTTCGCCGTGCACCTGTGTCGCGAGTAGCGCACAGGCTGCTATAGCTAACGAAAAATGGGGTAAGGCCACGTGGTCTTACCCCATTTTTTATGCCGCGCGGCCGTCTGGGGGACTGTTATAAATCGAAGGTGAATGGTTTTCCCGAGAAGTGAACGAGCAAAAACGGAACCCCGAAACATCGACACTTTGAGGGCGGAATTTCCTGCGGTTTCGTCGAGTTTTTCCTGCAGTTTTTGCGCCAAAAAGTGCGGATGCTTCGGGGTCCAAAATAGGTCGTTCACTTCTCGGGAAAACCATTCACCTTCGATTCGTGAGAGGCGCCCCTTACCGCGGCAGGCGAATCGTAAAGCGGCTGCCGACGCCTTCGACCGAGGTCACGCCGATAACGCCGCTGTGGCTATCGACGATCCACTTGGCAATGGCGAGCCCCAGGCCCGAGCCCTGCGCGCCGGCATCGCGCGCGTTGTCGGCGCGATAGAACCGCTCAAACGCGTGAGCTGCGGATTCCTGGTTCATGCCGATGCCCTCGTCCTCAACGCTTATGTCGATGGTATCGGCGTCCGGCATTACGCCAAATGCGATGAGCGTCCCTGCCGCAGAGTACTTTGCCGCGTTTTGCACGATCACGCGCAGCGCCTGCTTCATCAGCGCCACGTCGACGGGCGCGTCGCAGCGCGGGTCGCTGGCAAGCGCGGTGTCGTACGCCAGCCGATACGTGTGCTCGGCATCGATCATCTGCGACTCCTCGCATACCTCGCCGGCCAGCGCGGCCAGGTTGGTATTTGCACGCCGTAGCACGGTGCGGCCGGCATCGCCGCGCGCCAAAAACAACAGCTGCTCCACGAGCTCCTGCATGTGTTCGCTTTCGGCCTTGAGCGAGGCTATGGACTCCGCCAGCACAGCCGGATCATCCTTGCCCCAGCGGTCGAGCATGTTCACGTAGCCCTGAATCACCGCGATGGGCGTGCGCAGCTCGTGGCTTGCATCGTTGACAAAACGCATCTGCTGCAACTTGGCCTCTTGCATCTGGCGCAGCAGACGGTTGAGCGCGACCTCGATGCTCGCCAGGTCGGCATCGCCGGTGGTGACGCTCGGCGAATCGACGCTCGCGCGCTCGATGGCCTGCTCCAGCGTTTCCATCTTGCCGCCGGCAAGCTGCATGCGGCCGAGTTCGTCTACGCGTAGGGCCAGGTCGTTGAGCGGTGCCATAGTGCGGCGCACGCGGCGCGCACCGCTGAGCATATCGAGCACGCTGATAACTTGCCAGCCCACAACGACAAGATAGAGGGGCCACAGCGCGATGAGGTCCTGCCCGAGGGGGAAGGTCTTGGAAGTGCGCGCAAGCTCGACGGTATAGGTGAGCGTGGCCAGGTCCCAGCCGCGCACGGGCGTCAGCGACATGCCGTGGACGGCAGCGCCGGGGATCCAGCCCACGGTAAACAGGCCGTCGGGCAGCGTCTGGTTGTAGCCATAGACGAGGATCGCCGCCGCAACAACCAGCAGCCACAGGTCGAGCCAAACGTAGCTCATCAGGCGGCGCCACATGTAGCTCCAGTTGATGGCGCGGGCGATGGAGGTGACGCGCTTGGTCTCGGC